>JAGCYQ010000174.1 GCA_017960765.1 Treponema sp. | reverse complement strand
ATGTTGCGGAGCTTGAGGTTGTAAGAAGCGTTGAGCATACCACAGTAAGCATCGCCACGACCCTGGATAAGTCCGCCGTTCTTAGATGTTTCTTCTGCAGCAGCACAGAACATCTTTGGACCTTCAAAGTGCTTAGCAAGTAAAGTTTCAGAAATTTCTGGACCGAAGTTTCCAAGATATACACAAAGTGCGTTACATCCTGCCTTCTTAATGTCTTCCAATGCCTGACACATATGGATTTCGCTTTCTACAATACAGATTGGGCATTCGTAAATTTCGTCTGCGCCATACTTCTTTGTGTAAGCTTCAACAAGCGCCTTTCTGCGGTCTACAGAGAGTGGCTCTGGGAAACAGTCGCGGCTGACAGCTACGATACCGATCTTAATTTTTGGTTTGTTGTTAATCATTTCTTTTGCTCCTTTAAATGATTTATGTATTCAATTTGCCGAATCATGTTCAGCATTAATGTTTTTACCATAACAGGCCATTTTCAGCATAAAACTGCCTTTTCTTGGTTTCAGTTCTTGCTGATGTCGATGTTCTCGTCAGTGATTCCTACAAAAGCACCGCTCTTTGCCTCGCTTGAATCTGGATGTGCAAGAAGCCACTTGTTTTTTGCCCACAAGAGCTTGTCTTCCGGATCCTTTACAACGAGATCTGGTTTCTGGGTATTGGTGTCCTTTGGCAGAACGATTACTACACGGAATCCAGGTGCAACCTTACCGTCCTTTACATCGCAGCATGGTGCATAATGCAGGGTTGTCTCGTAAACCTGAACCACAGTTCCAGCCGGTACTTGGAAAGCCTCCACCTTCTTGGTTGAAATTTTCCACTCATCAATATCACTGACAGTTGCCACAAGCAGTATTGCATCGGTAGAAGGAATGTTCAGCTCGCTTCCACGGTGATACTCAAGGCAGTTGAGTTTTGTGTTGTAACCGTTGCAGTAACCAACCTGAATCGGCATTCCACCGTAAGCGTTGGCACTGAATTCCTTTGCGATGGGCAGGGCTTCAAGATGTGATTCACCCGGCTCATATACAACAGAATCCGCAGGTAATGGCGTACATTCATCCAGTTTAGCAAGAAGTTCCTTGGTATCATAACCGGTAAGAACCCTTCCAAAGCGTTTAAAATCCTCAGAAAAAACACTTTTGATCTTAATGCCCATAATTTTCTCCTATGACATACTCTTTAGCTTAATTTTTTTTAAAGAATAGTTATTAATATAATAAACCCTAATTCAGAAAAAAGAAAGTGAAATTTTGCCCGAAATGAAAGAATTTTACTATTATTTTGTCATTGAACCAAGCTGCCGCTCCTCAAGAGACCAGGTATTAAAATTTCTACATAAAAAAAACCGGCCTCCACACGGAAACCGGCTTTTTGACTCTGGCCCCCATAAAGGGCACACCAGAAGTATTACTCTTTTACAGAACCCATCGTCAAACCACTGATGATGAACTTAGACATGAAGCAGTAGAAGATGATGATAGGTACCAAGGAGATTGCGATACCAAGGTAGATTCCACCGTACTCTGTGCGGTAGATATCACCACGGAGCATCTGAACCAACATAGGCAGGGTATATTTTTCTGTCTGAGAAAGCAATACGAACGGAGTCATGAAGTTGTTCCAGCTTGCAACAAAGGCGAAAATTGCCTGGGTAGCGAGGGCCGGCTTGATGACAGGAATAATGATTCTGTTGAAAATCAAGAACTCACCAGCACCATCGATGCGGGAAGCTTCAATCAATTCAAGAGACAGGATTGATTCCAGATACTGCTTAATGAACAGAACCGTACCAGCTGCAGCCATTGCCGGAATAATCAACGGAATGTATGTGTTGGTAAGGTGGATTTTTGCCATGAACTGGTAGAAACCTATGAATGACAAAGATGCAGGAAGCATAATCAAAGTCATGATAACGCCCCAAAGAATCTTGCGACCCTTAAAGCGGTAAATATGAATTGCATATGCTGTCAAGGCTGAGAAGTAAACATTCAAGAGTGTTGACAAACCAGCAACAATAACGCTGTTCTTGAAACCGATGGCAAGCTTAAATCCACGGCTAGTCAAGGCATACCAGTTTGATCTTGTAACAACGCCGGTTTCCGGATTTGTCCAGTCACTAAAGGCATGAATACTTGGGATCATTGACAGACCCTTGTTGATCTGTGCCGTGCTGCGTGTTGCGTTTATAAGAAGAATCCATAGAGGAACAATGGCAATTAAACCAAAAATAATCATGAAAATGTATATTACTGTTGATTTTATTGATTTTTGTACCAGATAATTTTTCATTTAGTACCTCCTTCATCGACGATATAAGCTCTTCGTTTGCGAGGCTTTCTTTCGGAGGTAATCTTGTTGATCAATACAGCAAGGATTGTGGTTATAATAAACACACCAACGGATATTGCCGCCGAATATGAGTAATTGTTCTTACCCTGGAAACCAATGTTATACATGTAGACTGCTGAAGTACGAATCTTATAGTCAGGCTCACCATGCATACCAGTAATAAGGAACGGTATATCAAACATCTGCATACCACCGACCATTGACGTTACAAGAACGTAGAACATCATCGGGCGGAGCAGCGGAACAGTAATCTTCCAAGTACACTGCCAGTCATTTGCACCATCGATAACTGCTGATTCATACAGAGACGGTGAAATTGAGGTAATAGCAGCCATGAGCAAAATCAAGGTCTGACCACACCACATCCACCACTGGATGAATGCTACGATAAGGCGTGAAGCTGTAACACTGCGGTAGAAATTGAATGCGCTTTCTACCATACCAAGCTTCAACAGGATTTGATTCACAGGTCCTACAGGATGACCAAAAAGAGATCTAAAGAGAAGTGAAACAGAGGCTGCCGTCAAAAGGTTAGGCATATAGAAGAGAGCACGGAACAAGTTTTTGCCGCGTATACGAAGCTTGACATCCGTAAGCCAGATAGCAAACAGGAGTGCAAGTCCCAGCTGTGGAGCAAAGTTCAGGCCCCAGATAATAAATGTATTGCCAACCGCACCCCAGAAATAGGGATCCGTTACCAATTTCTTATATTGAGTCAAACCCACAAAATCAAAATTCTGCCTCAAACCTTCAAGGTTTCCAAACGAAAGCAAGAATGTGTAGATTGTAGGCCACAAATTAAAAATCAAGAAAACAACAACAAAAGGAATTACGAACACATATCCGGTCCGGTTCACTTTTGCTTGTGTTCCGCCAATCTTTGCCATGCAACAACCTCCTTAAGATAAAAACAGGCTAAAAATGGGAAATTTCCTGCCTGTCTGACAAAAAAAATCCAATTACTTTTTTATATACCCAAAAAAAGCCGTGCAAGAGATATCTTTCAAAGACATGAATCTTAACACGGCTTTAACGGGGCTGCCTTTTCAGACATCCCCATTTGAGGTTGGATTACAAGCCCATTGTGGTTTCAACCTGCTGCTTGAAGCCATCGATAGCTTCCTGCTTTGACTTTTCGCCCATAGCATAAGCAGTTACAGCTTCTGTCCACAATGCTTCGATCTGCTGGTCTGTTCCCTGTGTAAGAGATCCATCAACAGTCTTAGACATTTCGCAGAACTGTGCGTAGTGGTTCTGTCCACCGAGATATTTCTCAGAGAAAGAATCCTTGATCTTGTTCTGTACGTTGAAGTTACCAACAACGTCACCAGATGCCTTAGCCATTGACTCAAGGAAGCCGTCATCTGTTGCGAGATAGCGGATGAATTCCTTAGCAGCGTCAACATTCTTTGTTCCCTTGTATGCACCGATCCAAGTACCACCCCAGCGATATGGAGCAGGACCAGCACACATTGCCCAGTCACCAGATGT
>JAGCYQ010000017.1 GCA_017960765.1 Treponema sp. | reverse complement strand
GCTGCACAAAGAATATTTTCAGGAGCCTCGTATTCATTGTTGGTGTATCAGCGAGAGATGAAGGCAATCAATTGCATGGGCGATATCTCAATCCTACGTGTCAGAGCCTCAATGACATGCAGTTCAATCGCATGATATCTTCCATCAGACATCGTCATCCTGACGAGATGTTGTAGATAGCTCTTTTTATCTTGAATGCTCATAGTTTTTAGTTATATTCTTTAGTCTGTGCAAATATACAATTAAGATTGACTCCACAAAATGTGTCATGAAATATAGCATGATTTTATATTACAGTCTGAGCATTAATAGCCAATGTCAACCAACATAAAAAAGAAGTAAATGTAGATTACGATTTTTACAACCATAACTGACAAATGCAAAATATTTATATTCCATTCTATTTTGCATATTTCTCTTTCACTATTTGGTATTGTTCAATAACTTCCGCGTCATTGGGGTTGTACTTAATATACTCGTCTGACATCTGACAAATGGAGTCCATATCCTCCTTGGAATCAAGGTAATCCGTCAGTACCAGGTTGTATAAAAACAGCAAACCTGTATGGTAATCTTCTGCTCTCTTGCATACGGCACAAGATCCTCGATCTTCGAAAGCCGCTGCATTGTCTTGTTGACCGCAAGCTCGGATATTAAATTACATCCTGTCGAGGTATGGTACGAGAACCAGTTCCATTGCTTCCTTAAGGACACGGAGGGCTGCCTTTGCAAGTGCGTGGCGTGCTTCCTTGAGTTCTTTGCTTTCGGCACTCATAATCGGGCACTGCTGGTAGAACTTTGAGAAAAGCTTTGCAATGTCGTAGATATAGTTTGCCATGACTGATGAGTCTTTTGATGCTGCTGAACGTGCAACTGTTTCAGGGTATTCGCCGAGGCGCTTTACAAGATCCCATTCTTCTTCAGCCTTGAGGAGTTTTGATGCGGCTTCTGGAGCTGCCGGTACTACACCTTCTTCTTCTGCCTTTCTTAAAATCGAAGCGATACGGGCTCCCATGTACTGCAGATAAGGTCCAGTGTTTCCGTTGAAGCTCAAAGATTCTTCCGGGTTGAAAACCATGTCTTTAACCGGGCTGACCTGGAGAAGGTAGTAGTGGAGGGCGGCGAGGGCAACTTTTTCTGCTACTGCATCTGCGTCTCCGACTTCTTCTTCGCGTCCTTTTTCCTTGATTGCTGCAAGTGCGTCTGCGTGGAGAGAGTCAATCAGATCGTCTGCGTCAACGACTGTTCCTTCGCGGCTCTTCATTCGTCCGTTCGGAAGATTTACGAGACCATAAGCGAGGTGATAGAGTTTGTTCGACCAGTCAAAGCCGAGTTTTTTGAGGATATAAAAGAGAACCTTGAAGTGAAAATTCTGTTCGGTTGCAACAACATATACAAGTTCGTTGAATGCCCAGTCGTCGTGGCGGCTGATTGCTGTTCCGATGTCCTGTGTGATGTAAACTGAAGTTCCGTCCTTGCGGAGAAGAACTTTTTCGTGGTCTTCGCCGTCTTTTCCCTTGCCGACTGCTTCCGTAACGTCAACGCGGACTGATCCGTCTTCTGCCTTGAAGAATACGCCTTTTTCAAGTCCTTTCTGGATTTCATCCTTTCCCTTGAGGTAGGTTTCACTTTCAAAATAGAATTTATCGAAAGACACTCCAGTGCGGTCGTAGGTTTCTTTTACGCCGTTGAAAGTCCAGTCGTTCATTGTCTGCCAGAGCCTGCGGGTCTCTTCGTCGCCTGCTTCCCATTTGCGGAGCATTTCTTCTGCCATTTCCTGTGCTTCAGGATGTGCTGTTTCAGGCTTATCTTTTTCGCCCTTGAGGTAGCGGTCGAATTCAACATAGCACTGTCCGACAAAATGATCGCCTTTTATTCCGAGTTTTTCCGGTGTATCGCCGTTTGCTTCGTGGAAGAGCTTGTATGCAAGCATTGACTTGCAGATGTGGATTCCGCGGTTGTTGATGAGGTCAACCTTGTAAACTTCTGCGCCTGCTTTTTTGAGGATGCGGCTTAAAGATTCTCCAAGTGCATCGTTTCTCATGTGACCGAGGTGAAGAGGCTTGTTTGTGTTTGGCGAAGAAAATTCCACCATGATTTTGCTTCTGGCGAGATGAGGCGTTCCTTCGTTATTGAGGGTACCGTACTTTTCGCCTTCAGTTTCGATTTTTGTAAGGATTGATTTAACGGCTCCTGCCTTGTCCATCTTGAGGTTAACATAAGGACCTGCTGCAAGGACTTCACCGAGATCTGCTGCCTTTGAGCCGATTTTTGAAACAACTTCTGCGGCAATCTGCGGAGGAGAAAGTCTGAGGGCTTTTGCGAACATGAACATCGGAGAACCGATATCGCCCATTTCAGGATTAGGTGAAGGCTGTACTACGATTTTATCAGCCTGAACAGCCTCAGCTTCAGGATTCTTTTCTTTTATGATTTCGTTAACTGCGTCTGCGATAAGTGATTTGAATTGTGATTTTGTGTCTGCCATATGGTCTATTTTATAGAAAAAAGTGAGGGCTAGCAAGACGAAATCAATGTAAGAATTGTCCTAAAACTCAACTTCCCATTATTCTGCTTTTTGTATTATTATAATTGGGAAAGAAAAAGTTTACAGAGGGACTTCACCGTGGATACAAAAGTAATTGACCAGTATATTGATGATTTGATGACAAAATCGACTGCCGAGATTCCGGTCTGGAATATCGAAAAGGCGAGGGCAGGCTTAAAATCTGGCTGGGATTACATTG
>JAGCYQ010000173.1 GCA_017960765.1 Treponema sp. | reverse complement strand
TCATGTCGTAGAGGTCAATCTCGTTGGCCTCCTTCTGTCCTGTCTCATGGGTCTTGTGGTCGCTGTTTGTGCTGAACCATGCAAGCTCCTCCACGTCATCTCCGCCCACATACTTGTTGTTTGTCTTGTCTGCACCGCCACGTGCCGCAAAAAGCCACTCTTCCTTTGTAGGCAGCCTGAATCCTGTTGCAACCGGAGACATTTTAAGGCCGTACCAGTCGCCGCTTTCCAAACTGATCCACAAAGAGGGATCGGTAATTCCGTCCACACTGTAGACCGGCTCAACATCCATCTCCATGCTAAGGAGGTTGCAGAACACGATGGCGTCATAATAGGACACGCTTTCCACAGGTAGCTTTTCCCCTTTAAAGTTTGAGGGATTTTTACCCATTATCAACTCGTAAAGTTCCTGAGTCACTTCTGTCTTGGAAATTGCAAATCCGCTACGGGAATGAACCAAAAGCACAAAATTCTCGTCGTCCATAATGGAATAGATTCTTCCCAGACGGTCCTCCGCCTCTTCCTGTGCGGTCAATGCTGCAAATGACATGAAGATAGAAAATAAAGCAATTAGGGTCTTTTTCATCAGTCCACCATCCTAAACTATAAAAAATATATCATATATCGATGGTTACAACAACACCATTTGTTTTACAGGGGAGTGCCCCTGTACGACCCCCGTTTTAAAGGGAGAGAGAGATGCCCTACTCAGAAGCGAGCTCCTCCCTTCCCCTTTAACCCCTACTCTCCGCGGCACTGCTTAGGGGCTCTGCCCCTAAGAACCCCGATAGTTGTTGATACGAAAAGTGTTTTTAGAAGTGGTAATTCTATTTGTAAAAAAATTGTTTTGTGGTATAATATTTTTAATGATTTCAATAGAAACTTTACGCAGATATTGCAAAGAAGATACAATATTCATAACAAATCATGCAAGGGAGCGTTGCCGTGAGCGAGGAATCACGGTGAGGGATATTTTGAATGCTGTTATGACAGGTGAAATTATAGAGGATTATCCCGATGATTTCCCTTTTCCTACTTGTCTTCTGTTAGGTAAAAGCGAAAAAGGTTCTATAATTCATCTTTGTATGAGCGATGAAGGTGAATCCAGCAAATTGATTACTGCTTATTATCCTGATTTGGAAAAATGGGAGAACGATTTAAAGACAAGAAAGGGGGCTTCAAAATGAAATGTCTGTCTTGTAAAAGTGAAACAATGATTGACTCAAAAACTACCTATTTTGCTCATTTGCCGAATTGTTATCTTATTATAGAAAATGTACCGTGTAAAAAATGTTCTCAGTGCGGAGAAGAAGTTTTTCCGATGAGCGTAATGGAAAGGATTGACCATATTATAGAAAATGTAGGAAAATTCGCTAGTAAAGTCTGCGTACTGGAATATCATCAAGCTGCATAGGAGCATTTTTCCTTTACGTGTGGAGGGGCATGGATGCAAAAAAAAATCCCGGAAACCAAGCGTAAGGATGATTCCCGGGGTTATGATGTTTTGTTTTGTGCTTATGCAAAAATCGGGCGGACGTTGATTACGCCTTCAATCTTGCGCAGGGCATCGAGTGTGGCCTCGTCTACCTTGTGGTCTACGTCGATCAGGTTGTATGCGAGGTCGTTGCGGCTCTGGTTTACGATACTTGCGATGTTCATCTTTGAGTCGCTGAGGACTGACGTGAACTTTGACACTACACCGCTGACGTTCTTGTTGCTGATGCAGAGTCTTGTTCCACCGGCAGGAATCGGTGAGTCAAGATAGGTCTTGGGGAAGTTGACGCTGTTGTTGATCTTTCCCTTCTCCAGGAAATCCCTGAGCTCTTTTACTGCCATGACTGCACAGTTCTCCTCTGCCTCCGGAGTTGAAGCGCCAAGGTGAGGCATGCAGATAACCTTGTCATTTCCCAGAAGCTCGTCTGCCGCAAAGTCAGTTACCATGCATGAAACTTTGCCGCTGTTTATTGCTGCAAGTACATCCTCGTTGTTTACAAGGCCTCCGCGTGCGATGTTTATGATCTTTACGCCATCCTTCATGCTTTTGAGTGTGGATGCGTTGATAAGGCCCTTTGTATCCGGTGTCTCTGGAACGTGAACGGTGATGTAGTCAGACTTGGTGAACAGGCTGTCCAGTGTCTCTGCGTGCTTTACTTCTGATTTGAGGCTCCATGCGGCATCAACAGAAAGGAACGGGTCATAGCCGATTACCTTCATTCCAAGCTCGACTGCGGTGTTTGCAACCTGGGCACCAATTGCACCCAGACCGATAACGCCAAGAGTCTTTCCCTTGAGCTCTGATCCGATGAAATCCTTCTTTCCCTTTTCTGCCAGTGTAGCAATCTCTGCTCCCTTGCCCTTGAGTGTGTCTACCCATTTGTTTGCGGCGATAACAGGACGGCTTGCAAGATGCAGTGACATGATTACAAGCTCCTTTACGGCATTTGCGTTTGCACCCGGAGTGTTGAATACTACGACACCCTTCTGTGCCAGCTCCTGGAACGGAATGTTGTTTACACCTGCACCGGCACGTGCGATTGCCTTTACTGACGGGTCAAGCTCCATGCTGAGCATATCGTGGCTTCTTACAAGGATTGCATCCGGTTTTACGATTTCGCTTGCAATCTCATAGTCGTCGCGGGGAAAGTTGTCCAGTCCCTTTGAGCTGATTCTATCTAAAGTCTGAATTTTGTACATATCAATTCTCCTGAATAATTAGCTGTTTTCCTTTGCAAATTTTTCCATGAATGCAACCAGGGCTTTTACTCCGTCAAGTGTCATGGCGTTG
>JAGCYQ010000172.1 GCA_017960765.1 Treponema sp. | reverse complement strand
AATTGCCGCAAACTATGGCGTTTCCCTTGAGGAAGTTCTTACAGGATTCAAGTGGATTGCATATCTTGAACGCGAATGTGAAAAGACTGGCGAAAAGAATTATGCCTTTGGTCTTGAGGAAAGCTACGGATACCTTGTTGAGACAGAGGTACGCGACAAGGACGGTGTATCTGCCGCCGCTATGTGTGCAGAAATGACACTCTACTGGGCAAGCCAGGGAAAGAGCCTTCTTGAGCACTTGAACGACATGTACAAGAAATACGGATATTTTGAGGACCGCTCAATCAGCAAGTATTTTGAAGGTGTTACCGGACCAAAGATTATGGGCGGAATCATGACGAAGCTTCGTGAGGAAGGCCTTAAGACTCTTGGTGGAAAGAAAGTACTCAAGATCCGCGACATTCAGCAGTCAGTTGAATTTGATCCCCTTAATCCGGGAGCAAAGACATCACTTCCATGGCCAAAGAGCAACGTACTCCAGTTCTTCCTTGAGGGTGGAACAATCGTAAGCGCACGTCCATCAGGAACAGAGCCAAAGATCAAGTTCTACATCAACTCAAGGGTACCGGTTTCTGCAGCTACTGATGATGCATTGGCAGCCGCCAGAACTGAAGCCGCCGCCTTGTGTGACAGCATTTCAACTGAAATAAAAGCAATACTTGATGCAGCCAAATAATTCTTTTGGGAAAGCACCACACCCAAAAATGCATCTGTACAGGGACTACAAGCATCTTGCCCGGCTTTTTTACAGCGGGGCAGTGTTTGTAGCCTTTGATACAGAGACTACAGGCCTTCACTCTGAGACTGATTATCTAATTGAGGTGGGGGCCGTAAAGTTTACCTGCAACGGAGAAATCAGCCGTTTTGACCAGCTGATAAAGCCTCCAATTCCAATACTTCCCTTTTTGACGAACCTTACCCACATCACAAACGATATGGTGAGGGATTGTCCTCCCGCCAACAAGGTGCTTCCTGATTTCCTAAGGTTTATAGGTGATAAAAATGCCGTTCTTCTAGCCCACAACGCGCCCTTTGACCTTGGATTCATCAACGCGGAGCTTGTAAGGATGGCAGTTCCCACAATTCACAACCAGTGCATCGACACTCTTCCTCTTGCAAGATGGGCATATCCGGATTTTGTAAAGGAAACGGAAAAGGGACCATATAAGCTGCAGTCACTTGCCAAACGCTTTGAGATACAGGTTCTAGCCGCACACAGGGCAGATGATGACGCAAGGGTTCTAATGGAATTGTTCAAGAGAATAATAAAGGACACCATTCCCAAGCAGAAGGACTTTGACATTCATTCCCAAATCGGAAGCCTCATGCCGCAGAACATTCAGCTTGAGCTTTTTTGAATCGACTTAATTTGCCTTTTTCTGGAAGTGGCTGAAGGTCATGCTGAAGCTTGCACGTCCCTGTGTAACAGAGCGCAATGTCGTGCTGAAGCCGAACATCTTTGCCATTGGTGCCTGAGCGTGAACGATGTTGCCGCCTGACTTTTCATCCATGCTGCTTATCATTCCACCGCGCTGAGTTATCTGGCTCATCGCATCTCCGACAAATTCCGTAGGTGACTCAATGTCCACCGCCATGACAGGCTCAAGAAGTTCAGGACTTGCGTTGTTGCATGCCTGGTCAAAAGCCTCTGCCGCCGCTGCCGAGAATGCCGGTGGAGTTGAAGTCAATGGATTGTAGTCGATGGAAGTGACTGTCACACCAATGTCCGTACATGGATATCCAAGCTTTATTCCGCTTCCGAAACAGTTGTTTATGCTGGATTCAATCGCCTCCAATATTTCATCTGGAATTGCTGAATCATGTTTGGCCGTGCATGTATAAAGGTTTCCTTTTCCTGTCTCACGTGGTTCAACCTTGAGCGTAATTCCTGCCGTGTTTTCCTTTCCTGCAAGCATCCTGCTGTAGTTTTCCGTGTATTCTGCAGTACTTGTAACGGATTCACGGTATGTAACCTGTGGAGCACCAACGCGGCACTGAACTTTAAAATCATCCCTTATGCGTGTGACTAGAACATCAAGATGAAGTTCTCCCATTCCGCTGATGATGAGCTGACCCGTTTCCTCGTCGTCCCTGTGTGTGAAAGTCGGATCCTCTCGGCTAAGGATTTCAAGGGTTTCGTTAAGCTTGTCCCTGTCGCTCATTGTTTCAGGTTCAATTGCTATGGAGATGACGGGTTCGGGGAATTTTACGTTTTCCAAAAGGATGGGCATGCCTTCGCTTCCCAGAGTGTCTCCAGTCTGAGAAATCTTAAGGCCTACAAAAACCCCGATGTCACCGGCACTGACGCTGTCCATCTGTTCCATGTGGTTTGCATTAACGCGGAGGATGCGGTTTATCCTCTCCCTCTTTTTCTTTCCCACGTTGTAGACCTGGGTTCCGGTGCTTATCTTTCCGGAGTACATCCTTACATAGCTAAGGATTCCGGCTTCCCTGTCGTACTGGATTTTGAATACAAGGCCGACTGGAGTCTTTGATTCAGGATCACACTTTACCTGGACTTTTTCTTCCTCATCGTGCTTTTTTACGTGAAGGCCTTCGGCAGGTGGAATTTCATCGGGGGCGGGTAGGTAGTCGACTATTGCGTCCATAAGCGGCTGTACACCCTGGTTGTGGCGGCTTGAACCGCAAAGGAAAGGAACAATAGTCCTGTTTATCGTGCTCTTTCTGATTGAAGATACAAGCATTTCGTTTGAAATGTCGGCCCCCTCAAGATAAAGCTCACCAAGCTCGTCGTCGTTTGATGCAACAGTATCAATGAGTGTGTCACGCCATTTTTTCGCGTTCTCAAGGTTTTCTGCAGATATTTCTTCAACTGTGAATTTTTCGCCCTCTGTGGAAGCGTCCCAGTGGATTTCCTTCATCCTTATCAAATCGATTACACCGTCAAAATCTCCGCCTGCTCCAATAGGGATTTCAAGGGCAACTGTCTCGCACTTGAACTTTTCATGAACGTCATTCATTGCACCGAAGAAGTCTGCCCCAATGCGGTCCATCTTGTTTACAAAACAGATTCTTGGGACATTGAATTCATCTGCCTGCCTCCATACCGTTTCTGTCTGTGGCTGAACCCAACCTACTGCACAGATTACGGCAACCGCACCATCCAAAACACGGAGAGAGCGTTCAACTTCTGCCGTAAAGTCAACGTGGCCTGGAGTGTCAATTATGTTAATCTGATGGCCTTTCCATTCTGTGGTGATTGCGGCGGAAGCGATGGTTATTCCACGTTCCTGCTCCTGCTGCATGAAGTCCATTGTGGCCTGTCCGTCGTCTATTTCGCCTATCTTGTGAATCTTTCCTGAATAATAAAGTATGCGCTCTGTTGTAGTGGTTTTTCCAGCGTCAATATGGGCCATGATGCCTATGTTTCTCATCTTGTTCAACATAATAATTGTCCTTAAAAAGTCAAATTCTTTTACCGGAATATTATAGAGGAAAAAAACAATAATCACAATAGGGCAGGGAGAGTGGGGGACAGATAAGTTTTTCATATATACTTTAACCTCGCCAAGTATATACCTTAGCCGACTAAAGTATATACTTTAATCAAAGATGATATATATGATAATTTTCGAATATGGTGGCAAAACAGTAAACAATCCACCAACATTTTTGAAATTTTCAATGTTTTTTTTCAACTCCAAATTGCGAACTTTATTGTACAATATCATTTTTTTAGCAGAACATCCGATGATTCACTAAATACAGATCAAACAGTGGAATTGAATTAATTATTCATCCAATTGTAAGGGAATATAAATAATCTTTTCACCATTTTTTTTAATTTCCCATAAACCTTGAAGTGATTCACCTGTAAAAAAATGTAATACAATTTTTGATTCAGGGAAATTATATCCAACAATTACCAAACCACTCCCTAATTCTTCATCAGGTTCTCCAAAAAGTGAAACTATTTCTGTATATGTAGTTCCCTTTTTGATTTTTCTCATTCTTTCGATTTTAGATTCTTCCATAGGTTTTTCTCCCAAAAAAAATTTTGTGCTAAACAATATCGCTATAAAAATTAATAATATTTTTTTAGTCATTTGGTCCTACCTCATAAAATTTTACAAATTGATAAGAAGATACTGCATTTCGAGGATCTCTTATTAAACATTCAGCATCATCTAAATTTGTTACAGGAAACTCGCCGGGCTTATGAGACCACGTTCCATCCTTGTTTTGTCTATACCAATGATAATCATCTTCTCGAATAACTAGAGCAATTTTCCAATGACTTTTTTTTACCTTACCTTCAAAGGATGATTCCTTAAATGTATAGCCAATTCGTTCACAATCGCGGAAAACAAGAGTTTCGATTGTTGATACTTTCAAATTTGTAAGTTTAATTCCACACAAATCTCCTGGTTGCAAGGCAAATTTTCCCGCACCTCTTTTGGAAAATTGCTTTCCCGAAATTGGATTCTCTTGTAGATTCATGGCATAGGCATAACAATTTGTTCTATACTGTATTGAATCAGGATTTCCAATTGTTGTTGTTCCAGTTTTTTTATCATAAGAAAAACCAGGATCATTCCATTTCTCTGGTTCATATGTTAGTCCAGAATTATTGCTATCAATAAGTTTTTGTACCTCATATGGGATTCCTATTCTTCCATCTGGATCAGTATATTTCACCGGATTATTCCCCGCATAATGATACAGGTTTCCGTTAACCGAATTGTAGATGCCACCCATACCCGGCAGGTTACCCGCATCATTGGCATTTCCCTTGCCGGCAGCAGGCACATACTCCCCCAGAGCCGGATCCACGCTGAGCCAGCGAGAATACTTGGGGTCGAGGTATCTGGCACCATTGGAATTTTGGGTCGACATGTCCCCGGGTGGGGGAAAATCTCGTTTTAAAAAATTTTTTTCGGAGGGTGTGTCGGTTAATAAGAATGTATAACGCAGGAGGAAGATAAAGAGTTCTAGGGATGTATTTAAATCTTCAACGTGTTCTGCTGATTCTTTGGTTAACAGAAGGGTGAGGATCTTTTT
>JAGCYQ010000171.1 GCA_017960765.1 Treponema sp. | reverse complement strand
GAGCGGAATACCTCTTGTGCTGGAGAAAACATCCGGAAATGCAAGCGTGACAATCTTGTGTAGTGACGGCAAGAAGAAAAACATCCTGCTTGGCTCAGCAAGAAGCGTAAAGAAAATCCGTGAAAAACTTGAATATTGAATATCTGATTGTAATTGTGATAGAATGATGGCATGTCACAACCATTAATTTGTTTAACCTTGACGGGCAAGACTCTTAAGGAAGATATTGATATTCTTGAAAAATACAGAAATTACATTGACGTAGCAGAACTGAGGGCAGATTTCCTTACTGATGATGAAAGGCTTGTCATACGAAAATTTCCGGCGATGGCCTCGATACCATGCATACTTACAATAAGGCGTAAAGTTGACGGCGGACAGTTTATTGAGGGAGAGGCAACACGTTCTGTTCTTTTTGCAAAGGCACTTTCATTTGTCGATCAGGACACCTCAAGGAATTTTGCCTATGTTGATTTTGAGGAAGACTATCATGTCTCAAGCCTGCAGGATGCGGCAACGGCTTACGGACTAAGGATTATACGCAGCATCCACGACATGAAGAATCCTATCGCAAACATAGCACAGCGTCTTGAACGCCTTAGGGCATCTGATTTTGAGATTCCGAAAATTGCATTTATGCCGCACAGCCTTGATGACGTAAAGCTTGCATTTGATGAGACTGCAAAACTAAAGAATTCAAACCACATTGTAATTGCAATGGGACCGCTTGGGGAGCCGACACGCATATTGAGTGCAAAGCTCAAAAATTACCTGACATATTGTTCGCCGCCGGAAACCAATGCAAACCTAAAGGACATCGGTCATCTTGATCCGATTATCCTGAACAGCTGCTATCGCTTTCATAAAATAAAAGAAGAGACTGCCCTGTATGGAATAACAGGGTGGCCGCTCAAGAAAACAGGCAGCCCTGACCTTCACAATGCAGGATATGAGAAGCACGGACTAGATGCAGTTTATGTGCCTATCCGATCAGAGTCATTCAGGGATGTGATGGAGTTTGCTGAGGTTGCCGGCATAAAGGGACTGTCTGTGACGATTCCGCATAAAGAGACTGTCCTGGATAATGTTGATATAGTAGATAAAACGGTGCTGGAGGTAGGTGCCTCAAATACAATTGTAAAGGATGAGAATGGAAAATGGCATGCTTATAACACGGACGTCATAGGATTCTCTAAATCGCTTTTGGAATTCATCGGAAGAAAAAATCTTGCACATAAAAAGGTTGCGATTATCGGTGCGGGTGGTGCCTCACGTGCGGTTGCCTATGTCGTAAAGAACCTCAAGGGTGATGCATGCGTATTCAACAGGACGATAAAGAAGGCCCAGGAGCTTGCAGAAAGCTATGGATTCAAATATGCAAATCTTTCTGCTGAATCTATGGACATGCTCAAAAAATACAGCGACGTCATAATTCAGACTACATCGGTCGGAATGAACAGTGACCTAAGCTCCAATGAGGAGAATGACCCCCTGTATTTCTATGACTTTACCGGAAAGGAAATGCTTTTTGACATAGTGTATGTTCCGGCGGTAACACCTGTAATGGCACGAGCGGCTAAGGCAGGATGCAAGGTCAGCAACGGATATGACATGCTTCGTTATCAGGGATATGAGCAGTTCAAGCTGTTTACTGGAATTGAATATTAAGTTGATGAAGAGAATATAATTATGGTTTCTAAAGATGAGCAGAAGGTTCTTGCTGCAACAAAGGCAATCGACACCCTGATTGAGCAGGGCAGGATTTTTAGCGGAATGAAGATCGGTCTGGGCACTGGATCAACAGCAATGCCCGCCGTACAGAGACTGTGCCAGAGGATTGCAGACGGAACATTAAAGGATATAAAGGCCGTGGCAACAAGCTTCCAGACTGCGGTTGCACTTCAGGACAACGGTGTTCCAGTATATACGCTGAACGACCGCTGCATCGGAGGACACCTTGACCTTACGATAGACGGTGCGGATGAGATTGGCCCGGACAAGACTCTGATAAAGGGTGGAGGAGCCGCACTTTTGCGTGAAAAGATTGTTGCCTACAATTCATCAAGCTTTGTTATTGTTGCAGACAGCTCAAAGGCGGTTAAGGATCACGGAACAAAATTCCCTCTCCCTGTTGAAATAATCGCAGAGGCAAGGGTACCTGTTACGCTTGCACTTGAAAAACTAGGAGCAAAATGTACTCTGAGGGACGGCGTTAAAAAAGCAGGTCCTGTAATTACAGACAACGGCAACATGATTCTTGACTGTGTATGGGAAAAGAGCGTTGATGCCGCAGCTATGGAAGAAGCGATAAACAAGATTACAGGTGTAGTAGAATGTGGCTTCTTTACAAAATTACCGCCCACTGTTTTCATAGCAACAGAAGACGGTAATGTAATTGAAAAATAACATGTTGGAAGTTTTGCCGTTTTTTCCCAACGGGAAAAATGCGAGCCTTCGCGAGCAAGCCAAAACATTAAGAGCAAGTGACAACTTGCGACGAGCCCTCGCGAGCAAGCCAAAACTTTAAAAATCAACAAACTTGCCCGCAAGT
>JAGCYQ010000170.1 GCA_017960765.1 Treponema sp. | reverse complement strand
TTTATTTGGAGCGGTTACAAAGTCCTTTCCTGTAAGCTCAGATACTTTCTGTGCAACAAGAGTATCAAATCCGGCCGGTGCGTTTAATCCTGTACCAACTGCTGTTCCACCAAGTGCAAGCTGCTTGAGGTAGGGAAGTGATGATACCAGCATTTCCTTGTCGCGCTCAAGGGAAGTCCTCCATCCTGAGATCTCCTGACTGAACTGAATCGGAACCGCATCCTGAAGGTGTGTGCGTCCGCTCTTTACGATTCCCTCATTGTCTTTTTCAAGCTTTTTGAATGTATTTACAAGAAGGTCTATTGCGGGGAAAAGCTTGTCCTCAAGCTCCACGACAGCCGCTATGTGCATTGCTGTAGGGACTGTGTCATTTGAAGACTGGCTCATATTGATGTCGTCATTCGGGTGACACAGTTTCTTTCCTGCGATCTGGTTGGCACGGTTTGCAATTACCTCGTTGGTGTTCATGTTGCTCTGTGTGCCGCTTCCTGTCTGCCATACAACAAGAGGGAAGTTGTCGTTCAATGAGCCGCTGATGACCTCATCACATGCTTTAGATATTGCATCAAGCTTTTCTGAAGTCATTTTTTCCGGCTTAAGCTGATTGTTGGCAAGGGCCGCCGCTTTCTTAAGGTATCCGAAGGCCTTTGTTATCTCGCGAGGCATTGTCTCAATTCCAACACCAATCAGAAAGTTCTCGTGGCTGCGTTCTGTCTGGGCACCCCAAAGCTTATCTGCAGGTACCTTTACCTCGCCCATTGAGTCATGTTCAATACGGTATTCCATCATTATCTCCTGGAGCCTTTCAATTAAAAGTGAAGCTGGCTGATGATGTCCTTGAGTGTATCAGCACTGTGCTTGAGGGATACGATTTCTGCATCAGTAAGTGGAGCTACCATGCGGTTCTTTATTCCGTCACCACCGACTTCTGTAAGGATACTGAGACAAACGTCAGAGATTCCGTATTCTCCGTTGAGCATTGTTGATACAGTCAGAAGTGAATCCTTTCCGGCTGTAAGGCAGTTGCAGAGCTGTGTAACAGTTGCTCCGATACCGTAGTTTGTGCATCCCTTTGCCTTGATGATGATTCCACCTGATGTGCGGACATATTCCTCGATCTCGTCGTGGTTAAGCTTCGGGAGGTTTCTTCCCTCTGCACATTCAGCATACTTGTCAACTGGAATTGTTCCGATGTTAGCCAATGACCACGGAACGAAAGAAGAGTCACCGTGCTCACCGAAAACGTATGCGTGTACGTTAACCGGGGCAACATTGTATGTGTCTGCCAGCTTTGTGCGGAGACGTGCTGTATCAAGCATAGTTCCTGTACCAAAGATGTGGTTTGCAGGAATTCCTGAGTATTTTACGAACTGATATGTAAGGATATCGACTGGGTTTGCGACGATGATGTAGTTTGCGTTTGGAGCAACCTTTGTTATCTGTGCGATTACGCTTTTTGTGATGTCCACGTTGATTTGAGCAAGATCCAGGCGTGACTGTCCTGGTTTGCGAGCGACTCCTGAAGTAAGAATTACGACATTAGAATCTTTTGCATCCTCATAGTTTCCGTCGTGAATGTTGATGGCCTTGGTGTAAGGTGTACCCTGCCTCATGTCCATTGCCTCGCCCATAGCACGTTCTGTGTTAATGTCGATAAGGACAATCTCAGATGCAACTCCCTTAACGATTAGTGCATATGCTACGGTTGAACCAACCTGTCCCGCACCGATAATTGTGATTTTGTTAGCCATTGTAAATCTCCTGTTTGACAGCCACTGTATTATTTATTTAAGAAATAGGCCAAAAACGGCCCATGAATATCAACGATATTCAACATATATTATACTTGAAAAAACGACATATGTTAAGACCTTGATCCAAAAATCTTGAAAAATTTCGGAGTTTTCGCATGGAGTTTGGAATGGATGTGGAAATTGCCAGGAAAGTCAAAATTTACCGCTCTACTTGTAGCACTTGAAAAAATTTGCTATTATTTTTTCTATCGTCTTTTGGCGGAACTGTCTTACGGCAGCTATATTTGAATTTCTGGAGTCTTTCCGTGAAAAAGCTAAAAGTTTTGTTTTATATAAATATTGCCTTGACCTGTATTTTTACACTCATGAGCCTTTCATTCAGGGCAGACATATCACTTGTCGCATTTCCGCTTTCATTGATATTTACGATTGTGCTCGCCTATGTCACTTTTGTCGTTCTGCTCAAGAAAGACGGTGTCGTTCACATGGATGCAATCCGCCGCTTCTATCAGTATGAGCCATTTGTCTATATCAGTGCATTTGTCCTTCAGAGGGCAGGTAATTACGGACAGCCGTATCCTCTTGATGTGTCGCAGGCCATAGTCTGGACCCTTATAACCATCATTTCCTTTATAATCCTCTATTACCTCAACGAAAAAAGAGTTTATTCACTTAAGCCGGAATGGGAGGAAATCCACAAGAAGCATCCGCACCAGAAGGCAAAGGGCCTCAAGCGTGTCGGAATAGAAATCCTTGAATGGGTTGATGCCCTTATTCAGGCTGCATTTACAATCGTCCTGCTGAATATTTTTGTTTTCCAGCTGTACGAGATTCCGTCTGAGTCCATGGTTCCGACATTTTTAATCGGAGACCGTGTGGCCGTTGTCAAGACCATGTCCGGTCCGAAATTCCCGCTTTCTGATGCAGGTCTTCCATATTTACAGGATTACAAGAGGGGAGACGTAGTTGTGTTCAGAAATCCTCATTATTCAAATGACAGGAAAAATGAGGTAAAGACATTCATGTCTCAGTTCGTTTACATGCTTACCCTTACTTTGGTTAATCCCAATAAATTTGATGAATACGGAAGACAGAAGGCGGATCCTCTTGTAAAAAGGGTTACGGGTCTGCCGGGTGAGCAGCTGATGCTTATGGACGGAAAGCTTTATTCAAGAACAAAGGATTCTGACTTTAAGGTTGTGGAGGAGGATTCCGGGTGGGCCTTGTGGAATATCGAGGCTCTAGATTCATCCATAAAAGCCAAGGTACAGGATATCAACGGTGCACATACGTTTTATAAGAACATGGAGCTGATTGAACAGGCTCGCCGTGATTTGAATCTGGAGGAAGCAAAGGAAACCTGTGAGGATCTGGCAGAAAGGTTCTATTCAATAATCGAAAAGAACGGGGTTCAACCGAATTCAGTTTTAAAGGAAATATCAGGAAGATCTCTTTATGCAAAGGAACTGTTCTCTCAGTCAGGAAACCATACTGTTTCTCTTTTAACCGAGGAGGGCGGAGGAGAATGGTTCGACAATTTCCTTAATTCATGGCACAAGGGAATGTCTGATCTTTCCTCATATACGGAGAATGGAGCTGTTACGGGATCTCATCTTGTTGGAGGAGACCTCTATTCCGATTCTCTTTTCCGCT
>JAGCYQ010000169.1 GCA_017960765.1 Treponema sp. | reverse complement strand
GAGGCCCCATCTTAATATAAGTTAAAATGTTAAACGAAATATAGCAAATTTACTCAGTTATGTCAACACAGGGTGGCAAATTTTTTCCCATTATAGTATAATATCTGACAGCTGATCCGTTGGCAAAAAAAACAAACTGCCCGCGGACAGAAAAAATTAGGAGGATGTATATGTTTAAAATCAAAGAGCGCGGCTCAACAGTAAGCCGTGAAATTGTAGCCGGTATCACCACAGTCCTGGCGATGGCATACATACTTGCATTGAACCCAAGTATTCTTGCAGACGGAACCGGAATGGTATGGAGCAAGGTCTTTACGGCTACCGCCATTTCTTCTGCAATTGCAACTCTAGTCATGGCTTTTGTTGCCAACCTTCCCGTGGCTCTTGCCCCAGGTCTTGGTCTGAATGCATTCTTTACATATTCTGTTGTTCTCGGCATGGGCTGTTCATGGCAGCTTGCCCTTACGGCAGTCTTGCTTGAAGGTGTCCTCTTTATCATTCTTTCTCTCGTTGGAATCAGGGAAGCCATCATCAAGTCAATTCCAAACTCAATCAAAAAGGCAGTCTCTGTAGGTATCGGTCTTTTCATCACAATCATCGGTCTTGCAAACGCAGGCATCGTCAGCGGTGACACAGGCACACTCATCGGCTTCGTGAACTTTGACCTTCAGCACTCAGCGGCACTTGTTGCTGTAATCGGACTCATCATCACAATCATCCTCTATATCCTGAAAGTTCCGGGTGCAATCCTTATCGGTATCGCCATCACGACAATCATAGGCATTCCGTTTGGAGTAACAAACATTCCGGAAAACTTCAGCATCATTTCAAAACCGGATTCACCATATTTCTTCCAGTTTGACTTTAAGGGAATCGCAATCGATCCTGTAACAGGAAGCTTCTCTGGTGCAGTAATCGGAAAGTTCATCGTAATCTTCTTTACATTCCTCTTTACTGACATGTTCGATACTCTGGGAACTCTCATGGGTATCGCTGAACAGGGCAACCTCAAGGACAAGGACGGAAACATCGTCAATGCAAAGGGCGCTCTTCTCTCTGATGCAGTCGGAACAGTAACAGGTGCATGTCTCGGTACATCTACAGTCACCTCATTCGTAGAAAGCTCTTCTGGTGTTGCAGCAGGCGGACGCACAGGTCTTTCTTCTCTGGTAACAGCAGTATTCTTCCTCCTCGCTCTCTTCTTCAACGATGTATTCGCAATCATTCCTGCGGCAGCTACAGCACCGGCACTTATCTTTGTAGGATACCTGATGATGAAGTCCGTGACAGGAATTGATTTTACAGATCCGACAGAAGGAATTCCTGCTTTCATCACAATCATGGTAATGCCTTTCGCCTACACAATCTCAAAGGGAATCGCATGGGGCATCATCTCTTATGTAATCTGCAAGGTTGCTGGAAAGAAGGCAAAGTCAGTATCTGTTGTAACATGGATTCTTGCCGTTATCTTTATTGCTGACATAATATTTGAAGCGGTAAAGTAATCAGGTTAAACTGTTAGATTATCAGAAAAGGACTGTGCGGATAAAATTCGTGCAGTCCTTCTTTTAGGAACAATATGAGCGAAGAAACAAAATCAGAAAAATATGAGCGCCCGACATGGGACGAATACTTCATGGAAGTTGCAAGGACTATCGCAAAGAGAGCCACATGTGACAGAGGCAGAAGCGGCTGTGTCATCGCAAGGGATAATCAGATTCTGGTTACCGGTTACGTAGGAAGCCCGGCAGGCCTCCCCCATTGTGACGATGTCGGACACTTGATGCGAAAGATGATTCATGCGGACTCTTCAATAACTCAGCATTGTGTCAGGACGGTACACGCAGAGCAGAATGCAATATGCCAGGCGGCAAAACGCGGGATCTCAATAGACGGGGGAACTGTTTACTGCAAGATGACGCCATGCAGGACCTGTGCCATGCTCATCATAAACTGCGGGATAAAACGTGTTGTATGTGAAAAGCACTACCACGACGAAGAAGACTCAATGCAGATGTTTGCACAAGCCGGAATCAAGATAGAGCATCTTGAGGATTCAGTGCAGACTTATGCAAACATGTAGGAATAGATTTAATTTTTTTTTAGAAGGTTGAAGTCAAGAATTCCTTGAACTTGCTGTAGTCATTTTCCATCGGAATTGAACGATCAGGAAGAGACATGACTTTCTCCAGTCTGTCCGGAATGCTTGGCTCACGACCGATTGCCTCAATAACTGTTGAACCGAACTTTGCCGGATGTGCAGTCTCAAGGATGATGCCCACTGCCTTTTTGTCGACAATGGCCTGACCCCATGACGGAATGTTCGGAGTAAGACCTGGCTTTGAGGGATCTCCCTTTTCTCCAGAAATCAGTTTCTCCATGCCACCGAGCCTGATGTCGTTCCATGCCTTCCATGCAACGGCACCATGAGGATCAATGACGTAACCTGTCTTGTCATGGCAGCCGCGGATTGCATTAAGCGTACCCTCATCATCTGTCCAGTAAGATGCAAACAGAGAGCGGACCTCATCAAGAGAATACATTGCCTTGATTCTCTCGTAATTGCTTGGTGCTCCAACATCCATTGCATTGCTGAGTGTCGGAACAGAAGGACGAGCCTCATATTCACCGGAGGCAATCCAGTCTGGTACCGTGTGGTTTGAATTAGTTGCGGCGACAAAACCGGTGATAGGGGCTCCCATCTCGCGGGCAATAAGACCTGATGTAAGGTTTCCGAAGTTTCCGCTTGGTACGATTACGATAATCGTCGGATCATCAATCTTGCTGTCATATGGAATGCGGTTCTTTACCACCAGAGATGAATACATGTAATAAAAGCTCTGTGGCAGAAGACGTGAGATATTGATTGAGTTTGCAGATGAAAGACGGAATTTCTTTCTGAGGCCTGTATCGGTAAATGCAGTCTTTACAAGCTTCTGGCAGTCATCAAATGTTCCTGCTACACGAAGAGCACGTACATTGCCTGTAAATGTTGAGAGCTGCTTTTCCTGCAGTGCGGAAATCTTTCCCTCCGGATAAAGAATGGTAACGTCAATGCCTGGAACATTGTGGAATGCGCTTCCTACGGCAGAACCTGTATCACCTGAAGTTGCAACAAGAATGTGGAGGTTGTCGTCTTCTCCGCGGTTAAAATATGACATTACACGGGCCATGAATCTTGCGCCAAAATCCTTGAATGCACAAGTCGGTCCATGGAAAAGCTCAAGAACATAGCTGACCGGATCAATCGGAACAACCTGGGACAAGAACGGATAGCAGTCCTGTATGATGCCCTGCAGGTCTGAGTCAGGAATCTCTCCCTCAACATAGGGTTTTGCCATCTCAAAAGCAACCTCACGGAAGGATGGCTCTGGAGTGCGGCATGTAAAAGAAGTTGGAAGTTTTGGATATTCTACCGGTATGTAAAGTCCTCCAGTAGAAGCGTTCATGCCATTGATTACGGCTGTCTTAAAGTCAACGGAAACTTTTTTATTCCTTGTATCTGTGTAAACCATTTCAAAACCTTTTATTCTACGTGTTTATAATACTGAAAAGATGCCAATAATACATCCTTATTTTATTGTAACACAAAGAGCAAATATATTCAAGGAGTAGAAAATTGAAAGTTTGTTAATTATAGGAAAATTATTCCAAAAATTGCTCCAAAAAACACAATGAAAACAGGATGAAGTTTCTTGACGCAGAACAGTACCACAAGAGAAAGTCCGTAGAAAATCAATGACTTCCACCTGAAGAGATCTGGAACTGAATTTGAAGCCATGAACGCCGGAATGTTGAACAGGGCAATCAGAAGGACATTGACCATGGCAACCATGACCATTCCGGATGTCGCTGGCCTTATGCCTTCAAATGCGGCCTGGACTCCCCTTTTCTTCTGGAAGTTGCTGAAAAACCGTGCCACAAGTATTATTATTATCAGGGAAGGTGTTATCTCTCCGAGTGTCGTGATTATTCCGCCTATTGGGCCGTAAAGCTCTGTACCGCAGAAAGTCGCGATGTTTATGCCTATAGGTCCCGGTGTGCTTTCCGAGATTGCAAGCATACTGTAGAATTTCTCAAGGGAGATGATTCCCATTTTTTCCACAAGAATCTGCTGCATGAACGAGGCCGCAACAAGTCCGCCTCCTATTGCAAAAAGTCCAACGTAAAAGAAAATAGCCCAAAGCTGTAAAAGTCCCCAAAATCCCTGCATCATTTTTCATCCTCTTTTTTTGAGTCAACCATCTCGACTTTTTTAAGACCGCCGCTGAGCCATGCGATAAGAACACCCAGTATTGCAGCGGATACGACGATAATCACTGTGTTCACTTTTAGGAAATACATAAGGCAGAATGAGCAGAGGTAGAACAGCGCATGCCACCACTTCTTTATTGTCTTCTTGGCAAAGTTCACAACCGCGTAAGTCAGGAGAGCCGCCACAGCAACATTTATTCCCGCAAGAGCCTTTTGAACCCAGAGGATGTGCTCAAAGTTTTGAATGAAGACAGCTATCACAGAAATTATTATGAGCGAGGGAGTTACCATGCCCAGGGTCGCAAATATTCCGCCCGGGATTCCCTTTTTCTTAAAGCCCACAAAAGTAGAGACGTTCACTGCGATGACACCCGGAGTCACCTGTGAGATTGCATAATAGTCCAGAAGGTCCTCGCTTGTTGACCAGTTTTTCTTTTGTACAAGCTCCCTCTCAAGAAAAGGAAGCATTGCATATCCACCACCAAAAGTGACCGCCCCAATCTTAAAAAACGTGATGAATAACTCAAAAAGTGTCTTAATCATATGGCAGATTATAGTTTATGTTTGAATAAAAATCTATAGGATGCCCTTCACCTGTGGCAGCGACTCTGCAGTTTTCTTCTAGAAAAAGCTTTATCTTTTTCTTTATGTTTTTCTGAAGGAAAAAAACTGGTCATCCCCAGTTTTGACTAGTTAGACCAGTTTTCATGTTTTATCATAGACTTCGCTTCTGTGTCCTATCCGAAGAACTGATATAATCAGCTTGTCATCTTTTATCTCACATATCAGTCGCCAGTCGCCCACACGGTAACGCCACAAACCTGCAAGATTGCTTGAAAGTCCTTTGCCCCGCGTCCTTGGATCTTTTAAACCTTCAAGTTCGTGTGCATATTTTAAAATCTGTTTCTGTATGCTGCCGTCAAGCTTCTTAAGTGTCTTGAACGCTGTCTCTGTAAATTCTACTTTCATGAATCGAGCTCGCTTTCAACCTCGGCAAGTGAGTATGTCCTTTCCTTTCCGCTTCTTACTTTCTTAACAACTTCTTCGGCAAGAAAAATATCCTCAATGTCATCAAGGTATTCGTCTAGAAGGTAGTTATAATAGAATGATGCCGGGCGTTTTGTTATTTTTGCAAGACGTTCAACCCTGATTTTATTCTTAGGATTTGACCTGAAATTAATTACTGCTGAATTATTCATATGAGCCCCCTTCTGTAATACATTGTATTACATTCATTGTTATATCGTCAAGTATTTTCTTAAACTTTTGTGTTTCCTGAAAGGAAAATGCAAGAGTCGCTCCCACTGTAAAGACTTGATTATATCTTGAGATGTATTCAGGTGCAACAGTAGAAGATGTCGGATTGTGCTCCGTATATCCTGTTGCGCTTGTAAGCTGATAAAGGCTGTCGTATGTGTACGTCTGCTCAGTCCTGTAGTTTCCGTTGATTGAGTCCAGGCAATTGTTCTTGTAACCGAGTACGTTGCCGACGCTGTCAAATGAATATGTAATGTTCTGCAAAGGCTTGCTGGTCCTGCTTTGCGTCTTTATGGTGTCAAGCCATCTTCT
>JAGCYQ010000168.1 GCA_017960765.1 Treponema sp. | reverse complement strand
TGGCATTGCGGGTTTTGACAGGGAAAAAGACGAAAAAGACGGAAAGAATGAGAATGGCAATAAGAAAAAGCAGGATGTGGATTCTTCATTTTACACCGGTGAAAAAACAACGATGGGTTCAACATTGGGAACCCTGTCATATATGGCTCCGGAACAAATGGAAGCAGAGACACTTGTGACAAAACGTGCCGACATCTATGCGATGGGTGTTACCCTCTATTTAATGATTTATGGAAAAAAGCCTTATGACAATAAGCTGACGGTGTCCTCCCAAAGGGAAATGCTTAAAAAGATGAAGTATGTGCATGCACCGAAAACAAATGGAAAGGAAAAAATTCCGTTAAACATCAGGTACATGATAAGAAAGATGACGATGTACAAGCCCAAAAAACGCTATGCATCTATTTCTAAAATCATACACATCTGCAACAGGTATTTGAAAAATTACAACAACAAGGAAATAAGGATAGAGCTTGCAAGGTCTCTGATCCAGTCTTCAAAAAAGAAATACGAATATGAAATTATCCTTCCAAAAAACAGGATTCCAAAGATTGCTGCTTTGTCTGCACTGATACTTGCTGCTGTTGTAGGATTCTTTTCTTTTGCATGGAAACAGGGAATACTTCATAAGACAATTCTGCGGCACTGGTATACACCTGTGTCAATCAACCTGAGCATGCCGGAAACAAAGAGCGTCAAGGCTGATTTGCCTGCCAGAGTGTTCTTTTATTACAATGACAATGATTCTATCCCGGAGGTATCTGGTTCTCAGCGAGAATTTACTCCAGACAAGAAACAGAAGGAAAACGACGGAGCAACGATAGTTTCCATAAAGCCGGTATATCTGAAGCCCGGAGACTATAGGATAAAGATTGCGGCTGGACCTTCAGTGTGGTGGAATGACTTGCGCGTAGATCATGAGAAAATTAATCTTGATTTGGATTATCTCAAGGCAGAGAAGAGGACAATAAACCTTCATCTTTCTGCGGTGGATGATGAGACAGGAAAGGATATTTCAGACATATGTACATGCAAGATTCAGACTGCTGACGGATTGCAGGATCTATGGTCGCTGAAACCTGGTTCACTAAAAACTGGAGAGGTATACAAGATTTACATAAAGTCAGAGGAATATCAGGATGAATATTTCAGTCTCCTTATTGACTGGTATCAGGATACGCTTTTTATAAATGCAAGGATGAAGAAACTGGAGAACAGGACCGAGGATGGAAAATAATGGTGATTCTTGTACTGGCACAGTCCATGGAAAACTCCCTGAAAATGTGCTCAAAATTTGAGGAGCAGATGCATGTCTGTGCGCCGATACAGGATATTCAGAACTTGATGGAATTCCTTGATGCCAACAGGGAATCCAAGATAGATCTTTTGTTTTGCGATTACTATGCCTTTTCTTCAAATACATTCAATCCATATGTGTCCATGAGGGAGCTGCTGCGGGATAAAAAAATTCCGTTTGTGTTTTATAACGATCCTCTGCTGCCGTCGGTAGGAAAAAGCAATTTCTGGGAAAACTCAATTCTGAACTATTATGCTTATTCATCTTCACTTGACATTACTGGACCATACAGGGCATTTTTCATGTGGGTGAGCATCGATTCTTCAATGCAGGGACTTTTGCATGATGAGCCGGAGAAAAAAGAAGTGTCGCTGATAAAGGATGAGGATGAATTGCTTACTCTTTCAAATGAAATAGGAATAACTAATTCAAGACTTGCACTTTTGAAATATTTTTGGAAAAACCAGAATGTGGCCCTTTGTTCTGATGATATCTGCAAATCAGTCTGGAATAAAAATGATGATTCAACATTACAGAAACTCTATACTTATATTTCAAATTTAAGGCAGGCTTTCTACAACTGCATAAAATTCAAGATGCAGATTATCCGTTCAGGAAAAAACAGGTATATATTCAGTGCGCAAAAACGAAATTTAGCCGGAACAGATTTTAATGTCCGTGATTTCATGAATTTGCCGCTTCAATATAAGATAGAATTCAATTAATTTGCTTTGATGCAGGAGATGACGATGAAGAAGACTTTGAAGATAATGATGCTTACTATGCTGACAGGCATGCTGGTCATGTCTTTGTTTTCATGTAAATCAATAAAATTCGACAAGGATATTTATTCACCTGTTGCCGTCCTTACTGTCTACAGCAATCCATCCTTGCCATGGTATGATCCGCAGGCCAAAAGCTCAAATGCCGTTGATGATTCCCTGCCAGGCTCTCTGTTGAAAAAGGCAAATCAGGAAAACCCCGAGCTGTACACCGTCCAGGACAGGATTGACTCTGCATGCAAAACTCTGATGGAAGCACTTGATGAGTCCGGAATAGTAACTGTCGACGCTGACACGATTTTCAACAATGCTGAATACCAGAAATTGTCAAAGGTATTTTTATCCAATCTGGAAACTGATGTTCCTGCAAGCGGATTAAAGATTCAGGATTATATGAGCGGAACAAAATACAGGTCCCTGGCACAGTCTCTCGGTGCCGGCGGAATGATGTTCGTTGAGTTCAGCTTTTACAAGCAGAAGATACCAAGCGGGCTGCATGACATTTTTATTCATGCAAGAAGCACAATGAATGTATATATCTATGACCAAGACGGACAGAAAGTATTCCACAAAAAATATACCGGTGTCTCTGAGAAAGGAACTGTTGACGACAACGGCTATTATGATAAGCATGAGCTTGTGGCAAAATATCCGGAGACAGTTGACTATGTGATTGGCTGCCTGATGCAGGATCTGTTGAACTAAGAATGAAGCGGGGTAATGGAATTAATTCTCTGTTGCCCCGGGAATGATTTTCATCAAGGTTAAGTTTCCTTCAGCCTGAAGACGCTCTCCGTTTTTAAAGGCAAAAATGTCTTCTCTTTGAACTTTTTCTCCGTTTATGGTTCCTTCGCCATCAAGAACAAAAATTAGACCGACAGATAGTGGTCCGCTTTCCTCAGGGCATTTGATTGTCTCTGTCTTAATCTCTTCTGTGTTGAATTTTTCAAGAGTAAAATACGGACATTCAAACGTTTTCTTGAATTGAGATATTTCCTGTGCATCAAGATTCTTTATGCATGAAACGGCCTTGTCAAGATGACATTCCCTGCCTCGTCCCCAGTCGTACAGTCTGTATGTTATGTCACATGACTGCTGTACCTCAAGCAGACGAAGGCCCGGTCCGATTGCATGCACGGTGCCAGCTGGAATATATACAAAATCTCCCGGTTTGACTGGTACTGATCTGACAAAAGACTCAAGGGTATTGCTGTTTACGGCTTCTTTTATCTCTGCGTCGCTGTAAGTTCCGTTCATGCCGTAAATCAAGGACGCACCTTCCTTGGCATCAAGCACGTACCAGCATTCCGTTTTGCCACGGCAACCTTCAAGCTCTTTTGCTTTCTCGTCATCGGGGTGTACCTGAATGCTCAGCACGTCATCAGCCTGGATTACTTTTACAAGAAGAGGGTAGTCACCCTGTACAAAATCCCATAGCTCTTTCTGAGGACCGTTCTCATGGGTTGATGCTTTCCAGAGTTCGTAACCCCAGATTTTAGTTGAGACAATGGGATTCAGCTTTAGCATTGCTTACAGTCTCCAAAGCTTCTCGGGATAATATTTCTGCTCGATCTTTCTGGCAATCTCCTGCTTTACAATTTCCTTGTCCTGAGGATATGTCATGCCGAACCAGCGTTCTGTTGAAGAGAAGAATTTGATTTTTCCCTCGCCTTTATGAACTATGTCAGATGCTGCTACAGGAAGAAGAGCCTCTGCCTTGCTCTGGTCAAGAGATGTTTTCTTAAAGTTCTCCCAATACTCATGGAAACCTTCAAATGCCTTGAGGCTGAATGCAAACAGGTTCATGCTGACCCATTCTTTTCCTGTCATAGGGATTTTCTGTCCGTTAAGCTCACTGACAATACCTGCACCCTCATAGCTGATCTTGGTGTTCTCAACGATTGATTCAAGATAACCGTCCTGTACGGTACATACACCGCGGCTGACGCTTCCAGACTTGCTCATTGTATTTCCCAGGACATAGCCTACCATGGCATGCTCTGTAGAAAAAACATCGATGTCAGAAAGGTAGCGGCCCAATGTCTTGAATGCATCACGGCCATAATAATCATCACTGTTGATTACGGCAAACGGTGTCTGTATGGCATTTTCCGCACAAAGAACCGCATGAATCGTTCCCCAAGGCTTTTCCCTTTTGGCTGCCCTGGAAACCTCCTCGTCCGTCAAGAGGCTGGTCGGTGTCTGGAAAACATATTCTGCATTGAAATTCCTTGCAACACGGTCAAAGTGACGCTCGCGGAAATCCTTTTCGATATCCTGCCTGATAATATAAACTATTTTTCCGAATCCACATTTTTGTGCATCATAGGCAGAGAAATCCAAAAGACATTCTCCGTTCTGACCTACAGAATCGATTTGCTTAACTCCACCGTAGCGGCTGCCCATTCCGGCCGCAAGTACAAGTAATGTTGGTTTCATGTTCCTACTCCAAAATTATAGTAATGCCATTGTCATGAATAATCCGGCATTTTCATAAATTTACAACTTTATCAGTTATTTTTCAAGGGTTTAATAATCCCTGCACATGTCATGCTGTTGCAGTTTCCAGAGCCACCTTAATCATGTTGGTAAAGGAAGTCTGCCTTTCCTCTGCTGTGGTTTGTCCTCCAAGAAGGATATGGTCGCTTACCGTAAGGATTGCAAGAGCCTGTCTTTTGAATTTGGCGGCTAGTGTGTAAAGCTCGGCGGCTTCCATGTCAACACCCATAACACCGTATTCAGCCCATAGCTTCCATGTCTCCTCATCGTCGTAGAATACGTCGCTTGAGATGCAGAGGCCTACATTCACGTTCAGCCCAAGTTCCCTTGCCTTTTTTTCGGCGGTGGAAAGGAGAGAGTAGTCTGCAATAGGAGCGTAATGCATTCCCTTGAACCTCAAGGTGTTCATGGCAGAATCAGAGCATGCCCCCTGTGCAAGAATCACGTCACGCAGGGCAATGTCCTTTTGAACGGCACCGCATGTTCCCACACGTATGGCCTTTTTTACACCATAGAAGCGGAAAAGCTCGTTGACATAAATTGAAATCGAAGGCTGACCCATTCCGGTTCCCTGGACGGATACTCTTTTTCCGTTATAGGTTCCTGTAAAGCCATACATTCCGCGCACTTCGTTATAGCACTGAATGTCCTTCAAGAAAGTCTCTGCAATAAACTTGGCCCTGAGCGGGTCACCAGGAAGCAATACTGCCTCGGCTATGGCACCTTCTGGTGCATTGATATGTGTACTCATAAGATAAAGTATAACATGGAAAAGAATTTTATGCAAAGAATTCAGAAATAAAAAAAATTGAGGAATTTTTCAAAATAAACTTGACAGTGTTAAGATTAAGTACTATATTGACAGTAGATAAACTTAACAGTGTTAAGAAAGATTCTTCAATACACGGATGAAAGAAGGAGATAGAAATGAAAAGATTCAATATGAAAAAAGGATGGCTTTTCCTGCTTATGACAGCGGTGAGTATCTTGGGCTTGAATGCGCAGGATTCTGGTAATGAGGACATTCAGTTTCATGTTGTGCCGGTTGCGGAATTCAGGATGCTTCAAATTGAAGGGGACAATTATCTTTTTAGTCCGTCCGGTTCGTTGCAGTTCATGATTGAGAAAGGTGAGGACAGCTCTTCTAAAATGCCGGATTTAATCACAAGCAGGATATCATATTCCCAGGACATATTCACAAGAGGAATTGAAGGATATGATGAAAGGAATTTCCACAAGATAGGTCTTTTTGGCAAGGTTGTAAGCGGCAAGAATTCATTCCTCCTGAAAATTGACGGCAGGGGAGCAAATCCGTTTGAAAGCTACAGGAACTTTGAGGGGCTTCTGATGTATGGACGAAAGCTCATTGATACAGACTCAATTTCCCTTGTTCTTGGAGGAGGTCTTGCGGCTACTGATACTGGAATAAAAATCAAGGACATCGATATCTTAGTCGTTCCTCTTCCAATGCTGTATTTCTCGTATTCAGGTGAATATTTCAGCACCGACTTTGAATGGATAGGGCTTCCTGATGCAAGGTTTGTCGTGTTTCCCAATAGCATGTTCCGCATAAAAGGTGAGGCTTCATTTGCAGGTTTTGATCTACCGGTAGACATAAACTTTGACACTGCGCTCTGCTGCTATCCGATCAAGGAGGGGCCTTTCAAGGATTATTTCAGCATCTCGGCAGGTATATCACATAATGTGGACAAGTTCAGGATTGACATGGATAACTCTGCGAAATACAATTATTTCTGTGCCTATGGTGAGGTAAGTGCGACTGCCATTGGTGTGCGGGCAGGTTATGCCTTTGCTGGTGAAAGAATGATTTCCTCGTATGGTGAAAGGACAAAAGAAAGCTATGACGGTGGCTTTTATCTTGCGATTCATGGAATGTACAAATTCTAATATTGGACGTGATGGATATTTTTAGGAGGCTGAATATGATGTTGAGGAAAATGATTGCTAAGGTAATATCTGGATTGTGTATTGTTCTGGGAGTGTTTTGTATGATATCATGTAAAAGTAATATGGTAGCTGGAATAGAAGATGCCAAGGGCCTTGCGAACACAAAGAAAATCCGCCGCATGGTGAACCAGAACATAAACGGAATGTACATAACCATGACAGATGAAAAGAATCCTGTCCTTCTGTTTATTTCCGGTGGACCAGGAGTTCCTGAGGTGTGGCTTAACGAGGCATATTCAGAGGAATATCCGAATAATATCGCAGATTACTTTACAGTGTGCTACTGGGATTATCTTGGAGAAGGTATTTCCTATGACTCAAAAATATCTCCTGAGGAAATCACGGTTGAAAGACTTGCACAGGATGCCCATGAGGTAGCGGAGTATCTAAAGTCGGCCTACAACAAAGACAAGATTTACCTTATGGCTCATTCAAGCGGAACAAACCTGGGGCTTTATCTTGCACAGACAAATTCAGAGGACTTCTACTGCTATTTCGGAATGGGACAGGATCATCCGGATCAGACGCGCCGTTATGAGGAAGGCTATTATTTCATGAAGAAGCTGTTTGAGGAAAGTGGAAATAAAAAGGCCATTGCAAAGATGGAAAAGCTTGTCACGGTCTCAGAGGACGGAACATTCAAAATCAACAAGCCTTCGAGCATAGGACGTGACTGGGAGGAAATACTTCTTCTTGCAGGTTGTGCGACTACAAGGGAGATGCGTTCTGATTTCAAGGACATATTCAAGAAGCAGATGTCATGCAAGTGCTATACCTTCTCAGAGAAAATCAATTATTGGAAGGGAAAGTCGCTCCTGGGAAAAAGCACTTACAGGCGGTACCGGGTAAATCCTGATGTTCCCTGCGTGATACCGGTATATTTTATCTCCGGTTATTATGATTATACGACACCCGTAACTCTGTCAAAGGAATTGTGTGATTCACTTGAGGCACCGGAAAAATCATTCTATACTTTCAATGATTCTGCTCATTCTCCTTTGTGGGAGGAAAACAATCTTGTAATCGAGGCTATGCTGAAACATGTCAGATAAATATCATCACGGTGATTTAAGGAATGCACTGATTGAGGAAGGAATAAAGATGATCAACACAGGGGGAGAGGAGTCCCTTTCCATGAGGAAGCTCGCGGAAAAATGCGGCGTGACGATGGCGGCCCCCTATGCGCATTTCAAGAACAAGGAAGACATGATCAATGCCATCAAGAACTATGTGACAGACAGTTTTTCAGTTTACCTGGAGAATGCGGTCGATAAGGTCTCTGACAAGGACATAGAGCAAAAGATAATTGCCCTGGGAAATGCCTACGTTACTTTTTTCATAAACAATCCCGAGTATTTTACGTTCCTGTTCTCAAGGGGATACATTCATGCAAATCTTGATTTTGCCCACTCTGATGAAAATGATTTTAAGCCGTTTGTCATCCTGAAGAATCTATGCACTCAGTATTTTGATGAAAAAAAAGCGGGCCTTTCAGATTACCAGAAGGAGCTTGAGGTTATCCGCATCTGGGCTTCGGTTCAGGGCCTGACGTCCATAATTTTCATGAAGAACGTAAAGTGGAGCAGGGACTGGAAGAAAGAGGTTTCAAATCTGTTGATATAGCAGGTCTATAAAAACTTATCCTACAGGTTCTGGTATTCCTTCATCAGGCTGACGAAATTCTTAAAGTGCGTGATCATCGGCTCAAGAACTTCCTTGGCGGGTTTCTGCAGCTGTTTTTCAATTTCATGCCAGTTGGATATGATTGATTTCTTTTCTGTCCTGTCCTCAAGCAGGTCTTCCAGAGTTTTTGAGATGTCTGTCGTTGCCGCTACAGCCGTCTTGATTATTTCGTCTGCCTGCTGGTTGATTTCGTTAATTTCACCACTCAATTTGAATATGATTTTCTCGTCCGTCCTGCAGTTGTCCAAAAGTGATTTAAGCTTATAGCCTTCAGAAAAATCTGTGTCAAGATGCTGGTCAAAAGTAAAGAGAGAGGTTCCCGTGTCATACAAATCCTGGCATCGTGCGGAAAAATCAGGAATATAGCTTGGAATGTAGCTGTGGGCGACAACCTGGAAAATCGACATGAACTGCTCAAGTTCCCCATGACCGTATTTCTTTATGAATGCCTGAACATACATCGCCGCATTGCAGTAAGCGAAACCGTTGGCACCTCGGCTTTCGAATTTTTTTGATTCGTCATCGTTGTAGTGGCGGAGTCTTTTTAAATCCTGATAAGAGAACACAGACTCAAGATATTCGTTGAACTGGCTCAGTTTTTTCTCGTGTATTATCTCCTGAACTGTTGAACGGAACATCTGATAGACATTCTCGACATAGGGGCGTACTATGTCCCTTCCTTCTGGAGCACTTTTTTCAGTAAATTCCGGGTCCTGGGTCATAAGCGATCCGAACAGGCGGAATAGTTTCTTGTCCTTCATCTTTCGGAGTTCTTCAAGGCGGTTGAGCAGGTCGTACAGTTTGTTCTGCTCCCATCCGTCAAGAGTCTTAAGGAAATTTGAGACGTGAACGAATTCCTCAATTTCCAAAAGCATGTTCAGTGAATTGAT
>JAGCYQ010000167.1 GCA_017960765.1 Treponema sp. | reverse complement strand
GATAATAAGCAGTCCGAAATTAGTAAGTACTATCGGCAAAAGGCTCTCTCTATATTCCTGGAAATCATGTCTCGGCTGATGTATCAGGATGGTCTCTGGAGGAAGAAGTCCAATGTCAAGATTGAATTTCTTCATCATGTTGTAGTCATATATAACGATGCCCGGAGTATCCTTGTTTAGCGGAATTTCAGAAATATTCCTTCCCGCAAGAATTTCCGACATTAATTCTCCAGCCATACGGCATTGCTCAGAAAAATTCATTTCTGTTCCACCAAGAATTCCTTGCCCCTGCCCTTCCTGATAGTTCCTGAAAATCGGAATATGCGTATGCTCAAGAATCATGAAAAGACTTTCCGAGGTAGAATAGAGATTAAAATCGGCATCTTGAAATGCACTCAGATAAAATAAAATGACATCTCCACTAAGTTCCTCAAGTTTATCTTCAAACTCATATATCGTACATTCACTAAGATTGATACCTGTGAATGTGTAATCCGGATACTTGGATGCAAAACTGAAGAAATTATTCTTATCCCCCTGCCCTACCGGAGTATCATCATAAATTGCCACTATTTTTGTTGCCTGCGGTAAGAGCTGAATTGCCAGATCAAGTGTATCGTTAAGATAAGACTCTTCTGTGAAGCCTGTTATCATAGGAGACTTTGCGGCTATTTCTGCCTGTTCAATATTCTTGACTCCATAGAAGACTATCGGAATTCCGTCGAACAATTCATCCTGATAATCCAATATAAACCTGAGTGCGGCATCATCTCCTGCTATGACACCTTCATATCTGCTTTTTATATCCGGATATCTTTCCTTGAAAAAATTATAGAAGTGTTTTAGATCTTCTTTACTTCCATAGTTTTTTGAATCCATGTAGACAACATCATAGCTTATATCGTTTGTATAAAGTCCCTCCTGAAGTCCCTTTTCCTGAAGGTCGTAGGAAGGATAAGTAGGTGAAAAAGAATCAAGAAAAAGAACTTTGTGCTTAGTCCATATCGGTTCTGTAATTGACGAAGCCTGCTTTTCTTGAAGAGAAGGATTGAATACAAAATAGAAAATCAGCAACATAAGGGCAACAAGAATAAGAAGGCTGCCAAGCACAATGAGAGCATTCCTGATAAATGTTGCAAATCTTGCAAGGTTTCGTTGGTTTTTCATGTCGACCCTAAATTTCCTATAAATTCTCCATTTTATTCAATTATAGCACATATTATAGATAATCTCAATCAATAAATCGAAAACTGTACATTTCAGTTGAGGGATTGAGCATAAGCCCAGAGACCGTAAGTTTTTCCGTTCACGACTGCAGCGGCGTTTGCATGGGCACCTTTGAATGCGGGTGAAGCTATTTTCTCCGGTTCCTGAATGAATTGAACCCATTTGAGGTTGGGACAATCACGGCATGTATTGCTGGGAAGATAATTGTATTGACCAAGCGTGAGCCATTGAAGGTTCGGATGATTGTAAAGAAAGAAGTCCGGAAGCGGCTGGTATTTCTGGGCTTTTTCATTCACCTGCAGGACCGTGTTGCTCAGGTCCAGATAGATGATTTTGTCTGTCCGCGTGTTGAGCTCATTTTCTATGCGCTGAATAAGAACGTCCGTCATCTTTCCCGATGCAGTTACGCACAAGAGTTCACCGTCAAGCTGAATGTCCTCGTTTGAAGAAGCTATCATTCCAAACTGTCTGACCGTGGTCAAGTCAAATTCTGAAACATCGCATTGTGTCAAGTCGATTCGTGATACCTTCATCAGGTCAAAGCAGTGTTCGCCTGCCTGCATGAAATCACGAGGGAAAATAATCTCCCCTATCTCTGATGCATAGAAACTGTAGGGGGAAATCTCCACCACATCATTAGGAATCACGAGGCTGCCATTTGCCCTTGTCCTGCCGCCACAATAAAGGACAACTTTTTTTACCGCAGTGCTGCTGATTTTTTCCAGTATCAGATCCTCTTTAATTGAATATGGACCCGGCGTTCCGTTTTCGATGAATTGGATTGAGGATGAATACAAATCATATAGGTTTCCGGTGCCTGCAGTAAACGCACCAGGTTCTATTTTTTGAACCGAAGAAGGTATTTTGATTTTTTTTGCGGCCACAGTTACGGCTCCCCGCTCGATTCCCTTTGTTGCTAAAGGAAGTGTAAGCGTGTTGAAGTAACCACGTATTGCCCCCTCCCCTATCGTATCCTGAAGTGCCGGTGAAAATGTACAGCGGCTCATGTCAAGATTCATGTTTCTGTTTTTCGAAAGCTCTGTGTCTGGTGGAAGAAGCTGATACATTGTGTCAAAAAAAGCCTGATCCAGCTGCCCTGTCAGGATGATGTCATATAGGCCATGCTCATCAAGAGATTTTACAGTAGATTCAAAATCCTTGGCTTCGATTGTAATTTTTTCATAATTAAGAGATGGTTTTTCAACTGCAACAAAGGCTCCGTTTTCAAAAGCAAAAAGCCACGGTTTGGCATAAGGTGCATCAGGAAGCAATTCTACAGGACGCATCATCTGCATCATGAAATCATAATTTCCCCAAGGAGTCTGTTCGTCCTCATTCATCTCGTATAGTGAAAGAATCGTTTCAAGTCCCAACTCATCAGCCTTGTCAAAAACATATTTGATGTTGCTGCCGACGGAATCCAATGCGTCATTCCATTGACCGTTGCGGAAGACCGAGCATGAGAAATCTGACGTTACCTTGTTACCCGCTTGTGTATCCTCGATAAATGAAATCATCACGGGATCAAAATCCTTTTGGCGCCACATGCGTTTTTTGAGCCGGTCATCTTGAATTATTTCGTTGAAAGACTGCTCAAGAACATTGGTATAAGAATCCGCCTGATAATCGATTTCTGAATTGACGCTAATCTCTGCAATGCCGGTTTCATCTGAATCATCTCCAGGATAAACTGAGCGTATGACAATGCGTATACAGTCATATTTTGCAAGCTTCCTGTAGCCGTACAGAAACTTGAACGTCTGGCTTTCCATTGTATCTTCAAGCATTATGGAAAGAGGGACCTTTTCATTTCCAAAATAAATGTCCAGTAACTTGACCCGGTTTGTCCTCCAGAAATTTTCCGTATTGCCGTTTCCATTTACGAAGGTAATCGTACTTACAGGAGTTAGTTTTGTAAACTGCAGGAAGATCTCCGTTCCGATGCCGCTGTCCGGTTCCGCCTCGAACCATGTATGCCATGAGCCGTCCACAAGATTCTCCGGGCCGTAACCATTCTGTGACGAGCTTGCCATTATTCTCGCAAAAGAAACAGGTTTCGGTTCAATCGCCTTGCTGAAATTCCAGCAGTAATCATACCAGTCCCTGTATCCAAGGACATTCTTTCCGCAGTTGACCTGGGCTTCAGAAATTGGGCTTCCATCAAGCGGATACTCGAGACCGTCTCCACTATAGGAGAAAATATATATACCCTGATCGGATGCATTTATCTCCCTGAGCGATACACAGCCTGAGAAAGCGCCACCCTCTATCGCCGTCAAGCGCTCCGGTAAAGTCAGGGAAGAAAGGGAGACGCAATCCTTGAAAAGATTTTTCGAGATAGTGAGCAAACTGTCCGGCAAAATTACCGATACAATATTTTTCATTCCGGCAAAAAAACCATCCGGCAACCGTACATCCCTGAAAGATCCTGCAGGAACCTGTGCGTTGCGAAGATCAAGTTGAATGCGTGTATCAGGCCGCTTCTCTATCTCCCGGACAAGCCTCTCACATCCTTCCTTGTCCAACTCATAATCCACGGTGATCTTGTGCGACCCCTTCAGCTGCGGCAACTCTACCGTTTCCTGAGTCTGAACAGCGGAGGCTAACACGTCAGGAGATTCTATGTTTCCGTAATCGTATGGCTTTTTCTTACATCCAGGGAGCACCAGGACCGCAAGAAGCAGAACAGGCAGAAGCCTTTTTATTTTGCCGTCCATCCTGCAATGCCGCCCTTCTCTGAGCTGAAGACAACGACGACCTTGACACATTTCTTTTTATCTACAGCCATCTGTTCCTCGTAGCCCTTTTCTTCTATTCTGGCAAAAGCATCCTCAGTCACCTCCTGAATTGCTAGACCCTTGTCCATCTTGAGTGCAAAGATGTAAGTCAGCCAATCCCCTTCCCCATCGGAAACACGGAACATGATGTCGCTGGAAGTGATGCCGCTTGAAACATCGGTTCCCAAAAGATTTGCAATGATATGGAACAGCAATTTGAACATGTACTCATCATTGAAGCGCTTAGTGTCGGAATACGGATTTATTATCGTTTCCTGAAGACGGGAAATGAAGCCGCCCACATTCTTGTTCCTTAGCAGTGATTCAAATGAAGAAAGAAGCGCTGTTGACGTTGAGCCTGATTCTATGCGTGCAAAGTGAGGCAGCATCGCCTCAAGGATTCCTTCCACAACCTCAGCATTAGGCATCGAGGAGAAGAGTGTAACAGCATTGCCGCCGTTTATTGTCAGATAACCCGCCTGGAATAAAAGCGGAAGAAGGTTTTTTGAGTTAGGATTGTATTCAACCAGTTTGTTCCTCGGGAGCTCCGTTCCGTAAATGATATTGAAAAGATCGTATTCGCGTTTTATCAGCAAGTCAACAAGGGCATCCGGTCTTCCAAGTTCCATCCAGCTGGAATGCATTATCTGTCCGTCAGAGAAATCCCTTTCGGAATTGAAGTCAAGTGCCATCCAGATTGAATACGGGTTGTAAACCATCTCTGCCTCTGGAGCAAAACGATAGCCTCCAAAGCAACGGTCAAGCACATCAAAAATCACGTCTGTTTCCACGGCCGGACCATCTGGCTCAGCTTCCTCAACTGCATCTTTTTTGCGCTGTGATTTTTCCTGAACAGCAGTCAATGCCTGGAGGGTATTCTCCAATTCAGGAGGCGTTATTCCGCATAGAGCACCATAGGCCGGATAAAGTGAAATGTCCCTTGTCTGCATGGAACCTCGTATGTAATTGTCTGATGCCGTTTTGGAAATGCCGGTGATGAACACAAACTTAAGATAAAAGTCATTGCTTGTAATTGCTGCAAAAAGCTCTTCAAGAATCTGGGAATTGTGTTCCCTGAGGTCGGAGAAAAGGGCATCTATAACAGGACGGTCATAATCGTCAACAAGCAGAGCAACAGGTTTTCCATGCTTTTCGTATGCCCGCTGAATTATGGAATGAAGCCTGCGTCCATAGGTGTGGTTCCATTCCTGCCGTCCGTAGATTTCCTCATATTCGCTTAAAATAGCATCCAGCTCATCTTCCAGAGACCCCTGCCTTGAATATACCGATGATGAGAAATCAATCTTTATTACAGTATGAAGGGCCCATTCCTTCTCCATTGATTCAATTGCAAGTCCCTGGAACAAATCCCTGCGCCCCTTGAAATATGCTTCGAGGGTGGACAGCAAAAGGCTCTTTCCAAAGCTTCTTGGCCTGCTCAGAAAATAACTGCTTCCTGAATGAACCAGTTTGTAAATCAAATCCGTCTTATCTACATAAAGATATCCGTCTTCCCTTAATTTCTCAAAATCCCTTACGCCAATCGGCAGCCTGCAGTTAAATTCCATGCTTACAGTATAACGGAAATCTTTGCGGTAGTAAAGGCAAAAAGAAATGACCCGGAACATCTGACGAATGAAAAATATGGATAATTGGACAAAAAATAAAATGAATTGTATAATTCAGCTATGCATGATGATAAAATGACTGTGGTTTTCGGTGCCGGTGCTGACAGCGGAATCTTCCCTATGACAAACCATCTTGTTACGGCGATAAACCGGTTCCTGGAGCATGATGAAACCGGAATTCAAACGGACAGGCTGTTGAAAAAAGCCCTGGGTCTAAAACATTACTGCTACTCAAGCATCATGGATGAGGTGGCCTTTAAGTTTGTAAGGAAACCTGACTACATCCAGATTGATAATATCGTGCGGCGTATAAAAGCACTCTCCCCTATCGCGGCAGAAAAGCCCTTTTGCGACCTTATCCTTGCACTATGCGGTGAAATTAGGGATTGTCCAAAAAAAGCCAGGGAAAACGACAGAATTGAGTCACGTCCCGATCTGCTGAAGCTTCTGGATGATACCGATCTGAAAAAAATAGTAACAGTTTGTCCTGAAACTACGGTAAATGCTTTCCTGCTGAAGACTTTCAGGGCCCTGCTTCATGTATACCTTGAACATCCGGATAATAAACCCCTGCATCAGCTTTTTAAGACCATGGTCCGCTTTGATTCCATTCTGCTTGAGCTTTTCCTGGGGTTCTACAACGGCAACCAGACCGACATCAGGCGGTACTTGTATGTCAGCTGGTCAATGTGGGCCTTTTTTGTTCAGACTGAGCAGCAATTCATGTTGAAAAACCTAGAAAACCATTGCATATATACGAAATTTAAGGAATGTTCCGCAATAACATTGAATTATACCACACTGGCTGACCGTTTTATGGGCAAAAAAGGTGATGTCCTCCATTTTCACGGATCTGCAGTGAATTACATAGACTGCGGTACCCGGGAAGAGATCACCCTACCCTCTTTTGCAGACGGAAATTCCATCACGACCACCCCCATGCTCGAGGTACTGAAAAGCGATGTTCTGCCGCTATTGCATCCTGACTGGAACCACAGCATAATTCCGTCAATGATACCGCCTTTTGAGATTAAACCTATCATAGCAAGCGATACGATTGAAACCTGGTACAAGGCCCTTGAAGTTCTGGATAAAAGCACGAGGATAGTTGTCATCGGGTATTCTTTCAACCATGTGGACATGCATTTTAACGACAATATAATCAAGTGGGTTGGAGGTGACGAAAAAGACATCTTCATAATAAATCCGGATGTAAAGTCCATTCTGGCTTATTTTGAGTCATGTCCCAGGATGCGGCCTTTCAATAATCGCCCATGGGAAAAGCAGGTTGTACAGGGAACAAACATCACCTGCCTGAGAAAAGCAAATGTTATCATAATACCGGGAACAACGAAAAATATTTTGGGAGAAAGTGACTTTTACATTGATGTAAATCAACTTGCCCTCGCCTGATAAAATAGTAACAGTTTATATTATTATATAGAAGAAATATGTTTTCATGACATAAATTAGTAACAGTTTATACTTGTTTCCTGATAGTTTTTGCCAGCTGCTTATTATAACTATTGCATTGGTAACAGTTTATATCTGTATTTCCACATGAGCCTGTGGATAAGTCTTTTAGAAAGTAACAGGTTGTATCAGCTCGAATATATATTTTAAATTGTTGCTATATAAGGAAATATAATAATTTAGTAACAGATTGTCCTGTAATCAGTAACAGAGTTTATTTAATCTTCCATTATATACAATTAGTTAACAATAAATTTAACAATTAGTAATAATACTGTATAAAAGTGTATAAATCAATATAAACTGTTACTTTTATTACTTATATTACTTATATTTTAAGTTTATTTACATTTTCTTTAAGTATTTATTAAGCTTGTTTATAGCTTATAATTATTACTTCAACTATATTTTAAAATGAGAAAAAAATCAAGTTTCAAGAGTTTGTTTAACAAACATTTTTTATTATGTTTCTATTTCTTTGCTTTACTGTTTTTATTTTCTTTCATCCGACAGTTTGGTAAACAAACTTTTTTATTGAAGTGGCTAATAAAAAAATCTTTTTACTTTTATAAGATATCATAGTTTGTTCACCAAACTTATTTTCTTTGTTGTTTACAGCCATTTTAAATTTATAAATTTTTATCTGATTAATTCAAACTCATTATCATTCAACTTTGTTCTTTTACTAAATTAGGTATTTTTCATCACAATAGTTTTTTATATCTTGTAAAGTTTGTCTACCAAACATTTTTCTCTTTTTATATTGTTTTTTTTATTCTATCTTTTTTTATTTTACAAATTTCTTTATCTCAGAAAAATAGTAACAGTTTGTATTTTTTGTATTCAGTAAAAAAAATACTATATTAAGTATTCTGTCTGTCATTGTATAAAATTTAAATCTTAGCTCTAATGATGTAT
>JAGCYQ010000166.1 GCA_017960765.1 Treponema sp. | reverse complement strand
GTATTAAATGCAAAAACTTTTTGGATTACAAAAAAGCCTATAGATGCTGATCGCTTAAAACGAATCTTAAGTAATACACAGGGATACAATATTTCAAACATAAAAATTGCTACCGCGACAGATGCCAACTCTGCTTTGTACACAGCACAAACTGCTGAGGGTGGCGGCAACCTCCACCAACACGGTAGCCATCAAGCAAAGGAAAACAACAGCAATCCTTTGTAGTTTCATTATACCATAGATTTAATAAATGTCAATGAGAGGGGGTTATATTCAGTTTTCATCATAGAGGTCTTTACCCTTCTCCAAAAAAACTATTTCATCCGGTCTTCAAATTCGTCCTTGGGCATCGGCTTGGCAAAATAGAATCCCTGAATCATGTCGCAGCCCTGTTCTGCAAGGAAGTCAACCTGTTCCTTAATCTCAACACCCTCGGCAACGGTACGCATGTTAAGGCTCTTTGCAAGCTTGATTGTCTCGGAGACAACGATTTTACCGCGTGTATCCGCACTTTCGCCCCGGAAGAATTCCGCATCAATTTTAAGGATATCCAGCGGCATGTCCTTAAGGGAATTAAGCGAAGAATAACCCGATCCAAAGTCATCCATGGAAACGGCAAAACCATATTCCTTGAGCCTGTTGATTGTGTTGATCAGAACCTTTTTGTCGTCAAAGAAAGCACTCTCGGTAAGCTCAATTTCTATAAGGCTTCGATCCGCTCCAGCTTTATCTACCATGTCCATGATTTGCTCAGCAAGATCCGTCTCTATAAAATGCGCCCTGGAAAAATTCACGGAAACCGGCACACAGTTCAAGCCCGCATCCTGCCAGCGTTTCATGTCGTTTGCAACATGGCTGAGCATATAATGGTCTATTTCTGTTATAAAACCGTTTTTCTCAAAAATAGGAATAAAACGTCCTGGAGAGATAAAGCCATGTTTTGGTGACTGCCAGCGGATAAGTGCCTCGGCACCACAAAGTTTTTCTGTACCCGGATTATATTTTGGCTGATAGTACACCATGAATTCCTCATTCATAAGCGCACTCATCTGCTCTTCCTGAACTATGCTGATCCACTTCTGCTCCTCTATAAGCTTCTCATCAAAAATAGCGACACCGGAATCCTCACTGTCATTAAGGGTTGCACAGGCAGTACATGCGTTGTTGTATTCAATATCCGGGTTGATTTTTTTACGACGGACAATCTTGCCTTTTGAATTTTTCCTTACATCAACAATTCCAATTCCGGCATGGAATTTAAACGAATGTTCCTTGCTCAGTTTTTCCAGTTTTCCTATTAAATCCAGTACTCGTGCTTTAATCTGCTCTCCATCAGAACAGTTCAACAGCAATACAAAATTTGATGGAGTGGAATGTGCTACAATCTCATTTTTCTTGAGTTCATTCTTTAACGAATCATGGAGGATCTTTATTTGCTTTTCACCTTCTTTTACTGAATGACATGCACAGAAAGTCCTAAAGTTGACAAATAGAAGGTCTATTACCGCAAATGTACTCTGGGCATTTTTCTTTTTTTCCAGAATACGCCTGCTCTTATAAAGGAACCAAGTGTAATTGTATCCCTTTGTAACATCATCCGAGAACAGCAGTTTCTTAGATTTGAAATAATGACGGATCTCATGGATTATACCAAAAAGTCCAAAAAGCCCCAGGACAACTCCTAGCCCGATTATAAGAAACAAAAATGAGACAAAAAGTGAATAGTCCATCAGGTTAATGCTGAAAAAGGCCTTGCCGATAAACTTATCCTGATTCTCGTTTACAGGAAACGATATCCAAATAGGAAGCCGAATCGTTTCATTAATTGAATTGTTCAAAAGCTGCATATTCAGACGATCAATATGCCCGTCTGTTTCCAGCTGAACTACAACCTTTTCGTTTTTTACAATACGCCAAAACAAGGTTTTATAATCAATTGAGACATCCCCTTCTTCATCCATCATAAAATAATTGATTTTGTCCTTGTAGACTTCCACATAGTTAAAATCAGTGGTCAAGGCAAGAGAGGTCATCTCATCAGAAATTGTAATGGCTCCGTTGCTGTGTATTATTGTTCCTTCTGAGTTTTTAATAAGATAATCCCGGTTCATTGAATCAAGAATATCATAAATATTTTCCTCTGGATTCTGTTTAGAGCCGTTCTCATAAATGCGGGCCATCTCGGAAATCAACACGTACTCGGAAGTCATTTTTGTACGGAGAAGATAGTTCCCGATAAAATAAAAGAAAAGCTTAGTCATCATAAAAATGACGGAAAAGAGAATAATCAAAAGAATTATCCTAAGCCAGATATGATTGCGTTTTACCTTGCGGATTTTCTTATAATTTGAGCTGCTCATATCTAGATTATGCAACAGAAATCAGCATTTTTCAAGTAACTTCATGCAGCCATTTGCCACTTGCCACCCGGATAAAGCCGATTGTCGCTTTTACAACACCTTCACTCATTACAAATATATAGATCCACACCGCGCTCAGATGCAGTACAGTTGAAGCCAGGAATCCCAGCGGAATTGCCACCAGCCAAAGGGTACAGAGCTCCACCACGGCGGTAAAAACTGTATCCCCTCCCGCACGGCACACGCCCACAACCCAGTTCATGCAGAAAGAATTGAACGGATAGAACGCTATCAGGATTAAAAGCATATAGGTCGCAGTCTGAATAACGTCCGGGTCAACCTTAAAGAAATACGGCAGGACCTTGGAAAGAGGCAGAAGCAGGACACCGACAACCGCACCGACCAGGGGCATGAACCACATGGAGCGCCTTGCATACCCGTGGGCCTCCTCGAATTTCTTTTCGCCTATGCGTTTTCCAATCAGGACGCCTATACCGTTTCCAAATCCCATGCAGAAAACCCAGGTCAGCTGACTTATTGTATTCGTAATCTGGAATGAAGTGATGGCATTGGTACCAGCGTGTGCAAAAATCGAGCTTTGGACAGAAATACCCAGCCCCCAGAATGTCTCGTTGATGATGACGGGTACAGCAATCTTGAAATATTTTGCCAGAGAATCCCTTGTAATTGAAAACAGTTCCTTTAGCTTACCGCATGCCTCGTACTTGTGACTGTATGACCAGATGAACAGGACGCAGAATTCAACTGCACGGGAGAAAACCGTTGCAATGGCGGCACCCTTTACACCCCAGCCTGCCACAAAAATCAGGAGGTAGTTTGAACCGGCATTTGTAAAAAGCGATATTGAAGTACAGACCAGCGGAAGCTTTACACGCTCGATACAGCGGAATGCCAGGGTAAACGAAAAATTGACTGCGGTTATGACATAGCTAAGGCATACAATCCTAAGATAATCCCCTCCAACCCGAATTACGTCCGGATCCGGAGAAAAGAGGCTAATCAGCTGATGAGGAATAACAAGCGACATGATTGTAAAGACGGAAGATACTATTATGGAAAGGCAAAGTATGATTCCAAGCGATTTCCTGATTCCCTTGATGTCATTCTTTCCCCAGAACTGTGAGATAAAGACACCACCACCGGAAGCAATTCCAAAGAGAATCATGTTCAGGATAAAGAAAATCTGATTTCCCAGCCCGACCGCCGCAATCTCCGTTTCACCAAGCTGCCCGATCATCACGGTATCGAGCATGTTCACAAAATTGGCAAGAAGGTTCTGCAGGGAAACAGGCAGTGCAATTGCAACAAGAGAAGAATAAAAGCCTTTGAGTTTCATTTAATCACCAAGCTGAAGTCTAGCATTATAAGCGGAATGATTCAAGTAAATGGGGGAAAGTGTATTTTGTTTACGATGATCCATGCCGACTCCTACAAATTTCCATTTATTGGTGCTGGAGGGGGAATTTGGCGGAGTGAGGGGGACGCT
>JAGCYQ010000165.1 GCA_017960765.1 Treponema sp. | reverse complement strand
GTCAATGTACACGCTGTTCCAAAATCAACTACGATATTGGGACCACCGCCAAAAAGATTCCATGCCCCAACGGCGTTGCATAAAAGGTCAGTTCCAAGCTCATGTGTTGAACCAGCAGGAAGTGAGACAGGACGCTGTCCTGAAAAAGCCAGGGAGGAAGTAATTACATAGGGCTTTTCCGTGCAGTGATGCTGGGCACCAGTAATAAATGGTCCCGTCAGATCCGGAACAACAGAGCTTATGATTGATTTCTCAAGCAGATCAGGCTTAATGGAGGCATCCCTCAGAAGTGTAAGCAGAACCGACGTATACTCATCCCCAGTGCGCTTAACGTCAGACGCTATCCTCCACAGCTGAACGATCTTTTCCCCGTCAAAAATCGAGGCCACAACATTTGTATTTCCTATGTCAATCGCCAAAAGCATAACACCCACCTATCTTGATTTTAAACATGAATACTTATATTATAACGATATGGAAACTCTGATTCAACCTAAAGTATTAAAAGGATTCCGTGATTTTCTTCCAAAGGATGAGATTCTGCGGACTGATTTGATTGAAAAATTAACCGCCACATACCGCTCATACGGTTTTGTACCGATTGACACACCTGTTCTTGAATACTCCGAGATTCTTCTTCGCAAGAGTAACGGTGAGACAGAAAAGCAGGTCTTTAGATTTGAGGACAACGGTCACCGTGATGTTGCGATGAGATTTGACCTGACGGTTCCTTTTGCAAGTTTTGTTGCAGAGCACCGCGAGGAACTTTATTTTCCGTTCAAGCGCTATCACATCTCCAAGGTTTGGCGTGGAGAAAAACCACAGGCCGGACGTTACAGGGAATTTGTTCAGAGTGACTTTGACACAGTAGGCTCTGACTCAGCAGCGGCAGACTTTGAGATTCTTGCACTCATGAAAAGCGCCCTTAAGACAATCGGTGTGGAAAAAATCCACATTCACGTAAACCACAGGGGTATCTTCAACCGTTTCCTTGCTAGGCTTAACCAGGCAGACAAATCAGAGGACATCCTGCGTACAGTGGACAAGCTTGCAAAGATAGGAAAGGATAAAGTTCTTGAGGAGCTTACAGAGACAACGGGTTCTTCTGAGACTGCGGAAAAAATACTTGACTATATTCAGGCAAAACCGACTTACGACGAGACTCTTTCCCACATAACGGAGCTTGCAGGCGGTGAGGCTGACGATACAAAGCGCATGGCAGAAGTCTACAAGATGATGAAGGCTTCCGGCATTGAAGAAAGCTATATCCTCGACCCTTCGATTACACGCGGGCTTGACTATTATACCGGCATAGTATACGAGACATTCCTTGATGACCTTCCTGGAATCGGTTCTGTATGCTCAGGCGGAAGATATGACAATCTTGCAGGCCTCTACATGAAGGACAAGGTACCGGGTGTAGGTGCAAGCATAGGTCTTGACCGTTTGATCGCAGGCCTTGCTGAGCTTGGACTCCTTGCAGAGAAAGGCTCTTATCTTGATGCAGAGATTTTCAACACAGACGAGCAGCTTTCGATTCAATATCAGGCTCTTGCCGCAAAACTACGTGCAAAGGGTGTTGCCGTGGAGGTATTCCCGGATACGCTCAAGATGAACAGGCAGTATGCTGTTACAGAAAGCAAGGGCATGAAATGGGGTCTTCTTATGAGCAAGGAACAGTCAGACTCAGGTAAATGCACTCTGAAGAATCTTAAGACAAGGGAACAGTTTCAGGATATAACGCAGGAAGAAGCAGCTGAGAAAATCCTCTCTGATAAATAAGTCAGGAAAAATCTGATTTAAGCTAATTCTCAAGGATGAATCCTCAAGGACTAGTCCTTAAGGAGTTTGGCCTCTCTTTCTGCCTTGAGCTTGTTGTTGTAGATCATCACCACGTTTGCCTCAAGCCAGCCAGGCTCAAACTTGTACCAGGTGTCACTTCTTTTTGAGGAGCCCTTTCCACTTGTGATAGTTGTCTTTCCCAGGACCTCGAATATTTCTCCACGGCGTGCATGAGACACAACGTTTTCCTCAAATCCTGGATTTTCCTTGAAGGCGACATAGGGATCCTGAACAACGGCCCATTCAACTCCCGGAACAAGGGATGCCTGATTAAGACTTGCGTTATCTATGCCTTTGTTTTTTGAGCATGAGCAAACCAGACCAAGAAATACCAGAGAAAGTGCAATAAACGGATTTTTATTTTTTAAACACATGTCACTCATCTCCATTCAGAATGAAAGAACGCACAGCCGGATAAATCAACTTATCGCTGTCCACAAAATCAAGCTCTTGAATAGAATCAATGTCTACCCACTTATATTCAGTATGCTCGCTAAGAACATACGGTTTTTCATCACCCTTGTGGGGAACTTCAATTGAATAGGCATGAAGATCTACTTTTTTATCATAATGATAAAAAACTGCCTCGGCTATCCTCTGCCCCGGAACAACGTCAATCCCGAACTCCTCCTGGAATTCACGGATCAGTGCCTCCTGATCAGTTTCCTCACCATCAACTTTTCCACCAGGAAATTCCCAGCGTCCACCCATCTGTCCTGTAGGATTTCTGTGGGCTATAAGGACATTTCTTCCGTTATGGGCTATTCCTGCAATAGAAACCTTTGACATCTCTTACTCCTACAAAAGCAATGCACCTGGGAATACAAAATGCAGGACCGCAGCCACAATGCAAAGAACCCCGATATACTTGCGTGAATCTATGAAAACCGCCCTTACATTATCTGCAAGCTCAAAATCATCGGAACTGGTTGAGCAGGCATAATACTCAAGCAAAAGTGATGCACCACCGGCAAGCCCCGCAACAGCAGGAAGCAGGTCACCGATTATCGGGATGCCCTCGAATACAGAAAGAACCTTCATGAGGCCAACGACCACGGCTATGATTCCCACAACAAGCCTGAATGATTTTTTGTTCAGTAGATTGCAGTCTATGCTTATATCTTTTTTTTCTTTGCTTGTTTTTCTTCTTGAAGATTTTTTTTCGGCAGGCACAGGCATATTTTCAGCCTGCTCCTTTGTAAAGTTAATTCCGTACATAAGTACCAAGGCAGTTATCACGTTCATTACGACAGAAAGACAATAAAACTGTTCCATAATCAGATTCCCCTCGCGTTCAGTCTTTTTTCTGCATTAAATGCCACAAGAAAAATAATTCAGACAGAACCCTGCTATCTATATCGGAACAATAGTTTCCATACCTTAAACAAAGAGTGGGCCTAAAGACGGCTTTGCGATTATTTGATTCTTTTCACCTTGTTTTTGTTGTCTATCTTGCAGGTAAGCTCCTCACTCTGACCTGCGGATTCTACCGTTACCCTTATGCTCTCTATCTCCATGTCCTCCAAACCGGGGTTTTCATATTCAATTACTGAAGGTATGGCGGTATTTGGCTCATTGACATCAACCTTATCATCGCCTATGTAGAATTCGTCATTCTGGGAATTTAGAGCCACAGCACTGATGCCGACCTCCCTGGGTTTTGAATTCCTCCTGTAGGCCTTTGACTTTGAGGATATCCTGCATTCTGTGGTTACGACAAGAGTGTCATTGAAAGATATTGCAGATAGGTTGCAGTATACTCCGTTTACAGTTGCCTCGTTCGGCTTGTTCATCAGCAGGTTCAGGACAAATACAAGACCAAAGCACATCGCCATGGCAATGAATATCATGCGGTTCATCTTTGTGCTCACAAGGACCCTGAAAAGCCCCGTTTTAGGCTGATTCTTTCCCGTTGCCAGATCCCTGTACTGCTTTACCTCAAGATTACGGAATTCACCGTTCTTATGGTGGAAAACAAGCGGCTCTTCCCCATCCGGATAGCCGTCTATCATGTCATCACCAAAAGCCATTGCCCCTCCCGCCTACTTGTTGTTGTTGGAGATGACGGACTGCAACAAGTAATCTGTCCGCCACCAGCTTATGACTGCCTTCTCCGGCTGAACCTTCAGGACCGAAAGAACACCGCTCTTGTCCAGCGCAAAGGTATAATACAGCATTTTACTGTGATCCACATCCAGATGCCCCGTAAGAATCTTCTGGCCGTTGGACTGAACCATCTGAATCACAAAGCCCTTTTCCGTGCTCAATATAAAGAACAGCCATCCTGACTCTGTTACCCCAAGGAAATCATACGGAATCTTGTATGTCGTGCTGGAGAAGTCGCTGACGTTTTCTTCCTCATATGGCAATATTGAAAGAGGCTTGGCATAGCTTCCTGTCTCCACGTTAAGGACCTGTATCTGGCTTGAGTCATATTCAATTCCGGACTGCATGTGGCTTGACTCATCTATACGCTCGACGTAATAGTTTACATTTACATAAAGGACGCGGGAATCGGAGTCTGGAATCACGTTCTCTATCTCTACGTAGACTTCCTGATCCTCAGCGTACGGACTGGGCACCACATCTGTGTTGATGGGAACTGTGAACAAAAGGTAGCCGCTCATGGAAAACCAGTAGACGATAAAGCCGCCTCCGTTATGGCATACAACAACAAGCTCATTATCCCTTGTGACATATATGTTCCTGACATAAGGGAATGGAGTTCCGCCCGGGCCCTGCTGTCCGAGATAGTCAACAAAATTGCCCTCTCCGTCAAAGCGCAGTACAATCTGGCTCAGGACCTGGGTTTCCGTTTCATTCATTTCCTGGCGTTCTTCGGGCAAGGTATCAACAGCGTACAGGTATTTACGTCCGTCAACCGCAATCTTGCTCAATTTGTTGAACGGATATTCGATTGCCTTTCTTGTGGCATTTTCTACGGTCTCATCATCTATCGCAAATGAAGGCCGTGGAGTGACTTCCTCGTTGTAATATAGAGTAAGAAGGTCTCCGTAGGAATTCAATTCCATGACTTTCTTTGACTCCGCGTTGGAGATGTAGAAGAATCCGTCATACATCGCAAGGTCGAGGTTTATGTCGCCGATTCGTGTGTAATCATAAACATTCAGTTCATCTTCAAAATTTCCGTATTCAAGGGAAAAAATCTCCGTTTCCTCAAGAGAAGCCGACTGGTTCTGAGGTGTGCAGGAGAACAGGCTAAATATCGTAAAGGCTGCAGCAAGCCATTTTATACAGGTTTTCATAACAGAATATAGAATAAAGAATAAAGCCCATATTGTCAATGTACAAAAAATTCTATATATTATAGATAATGGAGTGGGAT
>JAGCYQ010000164.1 GCA_017960765.1 Treponema sp. | reverse complement strand
TTACATTTGTTGTTTCCTTAGCAGGATCTTTTGCACCAACAGGAATAATCAAATCTTCTGGAGTTGCAGCTGTAGAAACGAGCATCTGTCCGTTTACTTCATCTGCCATCCAACCCTGAACACGCATACCGTTTGCAGGGTTTACAAGAGTTCCGTCACGGTCAAGACCGAAAGAACCGTTTCTTGTATAGAAAGATTCCTCGCCGCTCTTACGCAGGAAGAAACCGTTTCCCTGAATTGCAATATCAGTTGAAACACCAGTTGACTGCAAAGTTCCCTGTGTAAAGATTGTGTCAATTGAAGCAATGCTCATACCGAGTCCTACTTCCTTCGGGTTAACACCACCAACCTCTTCACCAGGTCTTGAAGCACCGCTGATCTGCTGACTGATCATGTCCTGAAAGTCAACACGACCCTTTTTAAAACCATAAGTATTAACATTGGAAATGTTGTTTCCAATAACATCCATTCTTGTCTGATGATTCTGTAAGCCGCTTACTCCAGAATAAAGTGATCTCATCATATCGCTACCCTCTTTTGGTCATTAATTGCCGTAAACGGCTGTAATTTTATTCAAATCGTAATACATGTTGCCGACACGAACCTGCGGATTGTTTCCGTATGTTACTGCCTGCACAACACCCTGAGTTGTTGTCTCACCCAAGTCAATCTGTACTGTCTTACCGATTGTTCCAAGAGCACTGTTTGATGTCAAAACTGAACTCAACTTGTCAAAGTTTGAATTCATGTTTGTCATTTGCTCCAGTGTTGAGAATTCTGCCATCTGGGCAATAAACTCAGTATTGTCCATTGGGTCTGTGGGGTCTTGATTCTGCATCTGCACTATCAAGAGTTTTAAGAAGTCATCCTTGCCCAACGACTGAGTGGTAGTCTTTCCATCTACTACCAGTGACTTGTTGTAAGTGTCCACTTCCATCTGAAGTTTTGCGATTTCCTGGGCACTCATGTGTGTGTTTAAGCTAACACCTTCTTCTGCCATAATAACACTCCTGTTCCTACGCTACTACATCAATCTGATATTCACTTGAGGAACTGTACTGACTTGAATCTGAAGAATCTGCAATTTCTTCTCCAGACTGACCATATTCCTTATATACACGGCCGGCTATGAACTGACCGTCATTAGCATTTTGATTCTTGGCAAACGGATTTTCCGAAGATGAATCCGCAAGTGAAAGGCTTAACTGTGCATTTTCAAATCCATTTTCCTGGAAAGAATGACGCAGCAGGTCAAGGTTTTCCTTGAAGGCTTCCATAGCCTCTTTGCTTTGAACAATAATATGTCCGCTAATATTTTTATCGGATAACTGAAGGCTAATCTTAACATTTCCAAGGGTTTCAGGTTTCAAAATCATATTTATTGAGCCTGAATTCTGGTCCTTCAGGATAATTGTTCCAGCCTTTGCAAATTCCGGAGCATTCTGCTGTATCTGCTGAGAAAGCATCTGCTGGAAGGTTGATCCGGTTGCCGAGGCACTCTGATCATTTGTAGAAAGTATGTTTGCCCTTGCATTTTCTGTAAGAATTGATGCCTGAGCATTTTGAGTGTCCTGTATTGACTTTACTTCCTTAACTTCAACAGTTGTTTTTTTCTCCTCTTGAGCAGCTACAGTCCTTTCATCAAAAACGGTAAAGATCTTTCTTTCTTCAAGAACACTTTCCTTATTCTCCGTCTTTTGATTTTGTTCGTCGGCTGATTTTGTCTCCAAAGGATTTTTAACCTGCTCAGTTGAAGCAACTGCTTCGGTTTCAGCGGTATTTTGACTTATCTGTGCAATATTCTCGTTTACCTGTTCTTTTGGCTTCAATGCATCATTATCAAGCATTGAGACTTCGGAAGCCAGATTCTCAAGCTCTGTGTTTTCCGGAGCGGTTGCGACTGTCTCCATCTCAACCTGTGCATCACTTAAGAACTCAATGTCAGCACCTGCATCCTCGAAATCAAGGTTTTTCAGTGACTGAGATTCTTCTGTTTCTGATGAAGCCAGATCTATCATCATGTAAACCTGATTCTCATCATTCTCAAGCTGAACAGAATCTTCTGCTACACTTTTTGTTTCATTCTCCTTCTTTACCTTTACCGGTTCGATTTCCTTCTTGCCATCATCTTTCTTCTGTTCTTTTGAAACACTTGAATTGATGTTGCTTTCATTTTCCTTTTCTTTTGGAACAGAAATTTCCTTTGAATCAATTTTTGGAGAGTTTGACTGAGATTGCAATGAATTCAAAATTGACTGGAAAGAATTAGAGGAAGACTTTGACTCTTTTGTGTAGGTCTCTGTGTTTTTTGCCAGGACATCTGTCCTTGCGTACTGAACTTTTAAGTACTGCACTGGTAATACCTCCGGCTAAACACCGTGCATTACCAGCGTACGATTTATTCGTCGTCGTCGATGGAAAGAGGCTTGTTGGTCATCTTTCGCTGAATCTCGGCTGCCCTTTCTGCATTGCCGTTATCAACCATCAATGAAAGCCAATAAGACCCCAATGATTGATCACCCGCACTTTCCTTTTCTTTTCTCAGGACATCTATGACATCCTGATCATCCATCTTCAAAAGAATGTCAACGGCATTCTTCGGCTGCATGCCGCGCAGGTTCTCAACAATTTGCTCGATGTTTACCATTCTAGTATCGTACTTTTTAACTTCATTGTTAAATGTTTTTTCTCGTTCTTCCTGGGCTTTTTTCTGATCCTCAAGTTCCTGAGCAATCTGGGCGTTGTTTTCCTCTCCGGCCTCAATATCAGCTTCCCTCTTGTCAAGCTCCTCAGACCTTATGTCCAATGCCTCAAGGCGTTTTGCCCAGCGAGCGTTATCAAGATCTTCCTCTTCCAAGCTGCTTGGGGAAGAAGGAACGGTAGTTGTCTGTGGTTGCAGCCCGAAAAGACGATATACAGGAGCAAACCATTTCTTTGCCTGAATTATACCAAGATAATCAAACCACATGAGTCCGAAAAATACTATAATAATAATTAAAAGTATGAGTAAAATCGACTTTCCAAGAACTTTGCCTCTAGCCACAGTTTTCCCCTTATACTGCCGAGTACTCTCAGACAACGATAAAATTGCCTGAAAGTGGCTCTGTTTTTTAGATTATCGGATTTTACCACGGTTTGTTAACTTTTTTCCGCATAAAACCCTTTTTTGTTTATTTTCCCATCAAACCGCCGATGGCAGTTCCCAGAGTAATGTCATTGTCACGGCTGATAATCTCGTAGAAAAGCCCCCTCTGCCTCAGGAGAAGGTCCTCAAGGTACCCCTGAACACGCATGGCAATCTTGTGCGTCTTGTAGAATGTCGTTCCGTCACAGAGTATGCAGACCGGCTTTGTAGCATTCTTTCCCTGTCCTGACTTTACGACACATGCAGTCAGAATACTTGCGGAAAGCCTTGCAGAACGGTCAACAACGGCATCCAGAAGCTGATGAAGGACATCATAATCTTCCTCGCTTGCACATTCAGCAGCCTTGGCACCCAGAACAGATGCAGTGCGGTATGGTGCATGAAGGAATGAGTCTATCTCGATAAGCGTCAGGCCTTCGATTTTTGAGAGGGATTCAGAGAATTTCTTGCTGAAAAGGCCCTCCTTGACTGCAGCCTGTATAACCTCATAAGCCACAGGTCCAAGATATGCGCCAGAACACTGTTTCTCCAGTAGGCCTGTTCCCGGTTTTACGCTTTTCTGGTCGTATGCTATGTCAAAGTCAGAGCGTGGAGCCTTGTCAAACTTTCCGCTCTCACATACGATTATCTGCTTCTTTAGTCCTGGATATGCAGGATCCTTATCCTGAATATATGCGGCGTTCATTCCTGTGCCAAGGATAAAGCCTATGTATGATGAATAGAGGTTTCCCTCCTCCGGGCATGCGGCACCAGCCAGAAGTGCGGCAACAGTATCATTCAAAAGTGAAATCTTTACTTTTTTTGTCCATCCATGCTCAACAAGTGCCTGTGAAAGCTCTTTTCCGATATGGCATCCGACTACCTCAGGGGCCTTGATTTCCTTAGAGAAGCCCAGAAGAATACCGTCTCCGTCCTCTGTGATTGTCATTGGATATGAGAAACAGAATCCGATGTTGGATGACTTATCCTTAAGATGCTCAAGGTTTTCTGCAAACTGCTC
>JAGCYQ010000163.1 GCA_017960765.1 Treponema sp. | reverse complement strand
CTTTCTTGACGTAATAATACAGTGGTGCCGGTTCTACGGAAGGTTCATCACTTGTGATTCTTCCCTTTTTATCATAGTCTTCAACCCTTACGAGCTCAACATCCCTGGTAAGCTCCCCCTTTCCGGGAATACTAAAGGTTTTTTCCTCTGCGTAAAGGAAAATTGCGGTAAATGCCAGAAGAATGGCGCCAAGTGCATGTTTTTTTGTAAGTTTTATCATGTGCAGACTCCTTTATGTGAATTATATATTGTATAACAATCTACTGCGGATATTATAACATAAATTTGAATTATTTCCATAATTTTATCCTTACATTCAAAAAAGGCACCCTAATATGGAATTTTAGGCATAACCGTTATCTTTAGGCGAATTTATGCCGATAATCAAAAGGATAAGGTGTAGTGTTTTTGAATGAATGCTCTCTTTACAAAACAGTAGCATGATAATAAAATAGGTTAGGGATATGGCCAAAGACGGAAAGGATTCAACATTTAATGAGCTCGTAACGGAAATAAGCAATGAGGAACGTGAAAGAATTCTCAAAGGCATGAAACAGGGCCAGACTGTAGAGTCATCATCCGTGAACAATGACTACGAGCAGGAAAAGAATCAGACCGCGGAAACAGCCCTGAAAGACCAGTTGAAAAAACAATCATTCTTCCTTCAGATCTGGTACTGGATAAAGGCAACATTCTCAAACACATCAATCGAAGAAGTATTCAACAAATCTCTTGTAACTGCAATCGCAAGGGAAATAGAGCATACATATCCGGGCATCATAGACTTCCGCAAAAAAAGCCTTATGTCAGGATTCTATGACAAATTCTGCCAGCTTAAAAAGGCAGCCGACTTTTTTGAACCCTACATTTCACTTTATGAGGAAAATCCCGGGGCAATGTATACCATGCTGGGCATGATTATTGTTCCCTCAGTAAGTTCCGACATTGAGCGCGAGAGTGATCCGTATCAGTATGCACTGGACAAGGTTGTTACTTCAGAAATGAAATCCATCCTTGTGCAGAAGATGGACAAGATTCTGGACGGCATATCCACAGCCAAGAAGTCTGAGATGTATGCCTCAGTCCGTGGAATTGAATGGCTTCGTCAGTTTGTAAAGATGCCGTTTACCCGCATTATATCCAAGTTTGCAACAAATCAGGAAGGTTCATGCAGCAGTCTGTTTGGTCTTGTTAAACCGGATTTTTCTGAGATTACGCGCATCATGAGCAATTATGTTCCTCTAACGGATGATGCTGTTCAGGCTCTGTTCCTCTTCTTCCAGCGCAAGTCAAAGATTACTGGATTCTTTGATGGAATAGGAGAGGCAGGTGAAACAGGTACTGAATTTGTTAATGCGGCTGCTACCCATAATTCTGTCATAAAAATGTTTGTTCAGACAGTTCCAATGTACAAGCTGTCAAAAGTCGTATATGAGAATTCACAGTTCATTCCGGATGCCTATGGTGGAGGAGAAGACTGGTTCAAGAAGTACAGGGCCCAATGGAAGCTGATGTTTGAGCGCAGGTGGAACAACTGGGAAAGGGACTGCAAAAAGGAAAAACTCAAGTTAAAGCTGATGAGCTACTTCAGGCTGTCAAAGTTCCCGCTGTTCCCTTACAGGCCTTGGGAGAAAATTGATGGCGGACCTCTATTCCATTATGAGCTGACACTTGGATTTGTATACTCATTCTTCAAGAATGAATTCCCGACCTTTAACCAGGCACTTGCCGCAACTTCTGTTGAAGGTGACTTTGCATTAAAGGAAAACAGGGTTGAATTCTCCGAGTCACTTAACCTCCTCATAAAGATAAATGACAGTCTTGAGCTCCTTGCAAGTCAGCTTTCTACAAGCGGTGAATACGGCCAGCAGTTTGCAAAATGGGAAAACACAAAGACTAGAACAAACACCGAGAGCGTAATTCTTGACGGAACCATGGAAGAGATTGACGGAGCCGCCAGTGAGATAATCAATCAGTTTGGAAAGGCATGCCGTTCTATGCGCAATCTTATGAGCGGAATCCTGTCAGAGAAAATCACTGCCTATTACGGACCTCTTGTGAACCTGATGAGGCTTGGCGGACGTGAGAACAAGGAATTCCGTGATAAACTGAGCAAGGCAAAATTCAGCATAGATCACTCATACGAGATTCTTCAAGAGATAGAGCCATTGGATTTGTCAATAGACGAGTAACACAAGGAATTCAGCTTACCGCTGGGGGGTGGGGAAGATGATCGACGACTCTTTTTTTACTGGTTCTTTTTACAGCCATGCCAATGAATGTGTATCCGGACCTGAAATCGGAATGACTATGAGAAAAGCCGGATCAATGCGCTTTAGGTGGAATGAGACAAATCCCAACAGAATTGCATTTTTATCTTCTCTGGCAGGAGAGGACAAGCAGATTGCGGCGGTTGAGCTTATTCACTCGCAGACAGTTTTTGCAATTGACAGCGCCGATGAAGTTTTTGATTGTCAGGGTGACGGAATCATCACTACAAATAAGGATATAATTCCCGTAATAACAGTAGCCGACTGTATGCCGATTTTCATCTATGAACCGCACACCGAGGTTTTCGGAATACTTCATTCAGGATGGAAGGGAACCGGAATCGTAAGGAATGCGATTGAGCTTGCCCATAAAAAATACGGAGCAAAGCCAGAGAATTTCTGCATAGTCATGGGACCTCATATACACGACTGCTGCTACAACGTTGACGAGGAACGCGCCCAATATTTTCGTGTGAACTTTACCCCGGATTGCGTAAAGGAAATTCAACCTGGAACTCCAGGGTTTAATCCCGAAAATCCATACAGGTATAAGCTTTCACTTGCCAAGGCCAACTTGAGCATCCTTAGGGAAATGGGCATAAACGAGGGAAGCCTGTGCGTCTACAAAGACTGTACTTGCTGCGACCCGAAATTCGGTTCATTCCGCAGGGAAACAATGACACTCCCGCCAGAAGCCGATCTGGAGACCCGCCAAAGAAACTTCACAGTCCAGGCCGCCTGGGTCCGGTGGAGATAATTTTTTCTTAGGGATCTTAAGTACAAAAACAAACGACGTCAGGCATTTCGAATCCGCGTGACAATACATCCCTAAGCCCTATCAATCCGCTTGTTTTTTTTCACTTATCTCATTATAATACATTCAATAATTTACATAATTGATGTGGGGGAAAATCATGTCAGAAGAAGTTAGGGTCCGCTATGCACCGAGTCCTACGGGATTGCAGCATATTGGCGGTGTAAGGACGGCTCTCTTTAATTATCTCTATGCCCGTTCAAAGGGTGGAAAATTCATTTTGCGTCTTGAGGATACGGACCGCACAAGGTATGATGAGCAATACGTAAAGAATCTTTATGACACCATGGCATGGCTTGGTATTGACTGGGATGAAGGCGGTGACAAGGGTGGAGAATATGGCCCTTATGTCCAGAGCGAGCGTTTTGAGCTGTATAAGAAATATGCGCAGGAGCTTGTGGAGAAGGGAGAGGCATATTATTGTTTCTGTGATTCAGAACGCCTGGAAAGAATCAGGAAAATCCAGACAGAGAACAAGATGCCGCCGGGATACGACCGCAACTGCCGCCATCTTACTCCTGAGGAAGTAAAGGAAAACCTTGACGCAGGAAAGCCCTATGTAATCCGCCTTAAGGTTCCGCTGGAAGGTGAGACGAAATTCTATGACCATCTTCTTGGTGACATCATCTGGAAAAACGAGGACATTTCTCCTGATCCGGTTCTGCTTAAGAGTGACGGATTCCCGACATATCACCTTGCAAATATTGTTGACGATCACTTGATGAAAATAAGCCATGTCATGCGTGCACAGGAATGGATTCCTTCAACTCCGCTTCATGTGCAGATGTACCGCAGCTTCGGCTGGGAGCATCCTGAGTTCTGCCATCTCCCTATGGTAAACGGTGCAGACGGTAAAAAGCTTTCAAAGAGGCATGGATCAACAAGCCTTAATGAATTCAGGGCAAGAGGATATCTTCCACAGGCCATCGTGAACTATGTGGCACTTCTGGGCTGCAGTTACGAGGACGGACGTGACATGTACACTCTGGAGGAGCTTGCCGCACAGTTTAAGCTTGAGCATCTTAACAAGGCACCTGCCGTATTCGACTATAAGAAGCTTGAATGGTACAACGGCCAGTATATCCGTGCATTGACTGACGAGGAGCTTTACAAGTGGACTCTTCCGTTCATCACTGGAACTGGAGATGCCGCACTTGAGATTAATCCTGATAACCCTCAGCCAAAGCCAAAGGTAGGACCTGAGTATTCCGGTGTAAAGCTTTCTGACAGCGGAGAGCCTGAGTGTGTAGACCAGTCCATGAACATGAGTTCAGCTGATGTAAAGGATGCATTGATGAAGCTCATGCCGTTGATAAAGGAAAGGCTTCATTTCCTTACCGATGCCGCAGAGATGGTTCATTTCCTGTTTACAGAGCCTGCCGTTCCTTCAAAGGAAAACATCATCCCCAAAAAGCTTGATGAGGCAAAAACCCGCGAAGTGCTTGTAAAGGCAAAGGACTTTATCCAGAAGCTTCCGGGATTGGATCACGAGGCTAGTGAGGAGCTGGCAAAACAGTATGCAGAGGAGCTGGGCATAAAGCTTGGTGACTTCATGATGCCTATCCGCATGGCAGTGACTGGCAGCCGTGTTTCTCCTCCGCTTATCGGTTCAATCCTGATTCTAGGTGTGGAAAAAAGCCTTGCACGTCTTGACCGCACACTTGCAGCATTTTAATGTTAAATGTGAGTTTATAAAACATTATTCTAGAAACTGGCTCCCAGCGAGTGTCTGCCCCGAAAAAAGGCTTCCGCGCTTCGCTTGTGCAGATTTTTTTCGGTTCAGCCCCTTGCTTCCGCCAGTTTCAATCCTAGATTACTAAAACTCATTATTTACCCTTCGACTGTTGACTGTTCAAGAAAAATCTTGGACAGTTTTTTTTTGCCCTTTTTTTCGAAAAAATTATAAATATTTTGACGAAATACCTTGACAGATGAGGTATTATGTTGTATAAATTAACTATAAGCAGGAGGTACTAATGCTGAACTTTTCGGAAATATTACGAGGTTTGACAGATACCATAATCCTTGCAAGGCTCTCAGAGGGCGACAGTTACGGTTACCAGATCAACAAGACGATCAGTGAGGTAAGCGAGAATGCCTTTGTACTAAAGGAGGCGACTCTCTACACTGCATTCAGAAGGTTGGAGGAAAACCAGCTGATAACATCCTACTGGGGCGATGAGGACTCTGGTGCTAGACGAAGGTACTACTCCATTACGGAACGTGGTAGCCAGCTGTATGATGAAAACCAAAAGGACTGGGACAGGATTGAGTCCATGGTCAAGAAACTGATTTAACTAAAGCAAGATTAAAGGAGATTATTTTATGAACAGCAAGATCAAGAATTATGTTGATGTTTTATTCAGGGATTTACCGAATACCCGCAAGACTGTTGAACTGAAGGAAGAGATTCTTTCAACACTGAACGACCACTTTGAGGCACACATTGCCGAGGGAAAGTCAGAGAATCAGGCCTATACAGAGGCACTTTCTGACCTGGGTGATGTTGATGAGCTCCTTGGAAAACTGGCTCCGGAGAAAGAGCTCAAGTCAAAGATTGATGATTACAGGAAGGTATCTGCAAGAAACACAGCCATTGCAGTGATGATGTACTTCTTTGGTGCTCTTGCACTGATCTGTTTCCCGGGGATTGCATCCATGGTAGATGCGGAAAAAGAGGACATGTTCGGTATCATAGGACTTGCAGTGCTTATCGTATTCTGTGCTTTTGCAACAGGACTCCTGATTTACACAAAAAAGAGCGTTCCTCAGGATGTGGAGCAGTACCTTGTTACAAGCCGCAGGAAGACAATGGAAGGCAGCGGGCCAAACGGTGAGTTCACTGATAAGGACAAGTTCTGGAAGTCATTCTGGAAGCTTTACTGGCTTGTCGTTACCATAATCTATCTGGCTGTAAGCTTTACTACAGGCGCATGGTACATCACATGGCTTATCTGGCTCATTGCAAGTGCAGTCGGTCAGGCAATAAGGATGTTTACAAATTCTCCGGTGGAAGACTAGGATTGGAGGCAGAGCTTTATGCTTAGGAAAATATTGGGAATAATATGGGCTGTTATAGCCGTGGCATTGATTGGACTGCTGCTTATGTTTCTTTTCAAATGGAAGGATTCCGGGGCATCAAATTTCTTCAAGTTCTTTAGGATTTCGGTAGTCAACGATGAAGGTTTTGGAGGCAAGGGTAATATGAAAAAACTGACAAGTGAGCAGATTCTGTCAGCAAACATGACAGATTTAAAGGCAGAGATTTCATCAATGGGGCTGGAGCTTGAGAGCACAGGCACCTCAGACGTCAAGATCTCATTCTACAATGGAGCGGAGGAATACGTTCAGTATGATTTATCAGGCGGAGTGTTGACATTAAAGGAGACAAAGGCTTTCCGTATGTTCGTTTTCTCCTCACCAAAAGTTGTCATTCAGGTTCCTTCAAGAAAACTGAACACCATTGACGTACAGAAGACAAGCGGCTCATTCACTGCCACAGGATTTGATGTTGATACTGTGAATGTTAAGTCCTCAAGCGGAAGCATCAAGCTGGATGACGTGAATGCAAGGAACATAGACTTGTACTCAACAAGCGGATCGACAAGTATATACGGCTCAAGCTATGATAATCTGACCGCAAAGGTCTCAAGCGGCAGCGTAAAGATGGAGGGAACAAAGGCAACAAAAGCCGATATCTCAGCATCAAGCGGCTCAATCAAGCTTACAGACGTAAGTTTTGATTCCCTTGAGACACGTTCAAACAGCGGCTCAACAAAAATCGAGGGAAAAATCGGAAAAATCAATGCATCTGTCACTTCAGGATCAATCAAGATGTCAGACAGCATAGCCTTGACCGGTGAGTCCAGGTTTGAGTCACACAGCGGCTCAATCAAGCTTTATCTGGTTCCAAGCCCGGAATACTTCTTTGAGACAAAGGTCAGCTCTGGTTCCGTAAAGAATGACCTTGACTCCAACCGCATGGGGTCAGTTCCTATCAGCGCAAAGGCAACATCAGGCTCAATCAGGATAGAAAAGCTGGATTAGGCCGTTTTTCAGTGAGGTTTGGGGAAGTGCTGTAAATCGCAGTGCTTCCTCAATTTTTTTATCGACAAATCAATAATTCTCTGTTATAATATAGAATAGGTAGGGGTATATTCTTAATTTGAGAGAATAAAGGTTATTTATGACTGATTTGGACCATAAGAGCATCATGGATTCTCTTTCGCTGGCGATGTTTATCGCTTCTCCAGTAAGGGATGAAAGCGGAAAGATATATGATTTTAAAATTGAATATACAAATCCCCCGTTTGTTTCACTGGTGCACGATGTGGTCAGTCCCGGAATGTACTATTCCCAGTTTAAGAACAAGATAAGCCCCGAGGTCCCCTGGTATGAGATTGCAACACAGGTTATTGACACTCGATATACAGTTTCTCAGACCATAAATTCAAGTCTGGCTCAAAAATGGCTTCATATCACGGTGAACAGCAGCCCCAAGGGAGAAATCGTTGCCATTCTTCAGGATGTATCCGCGCAGCATGAGATGGAGATTCAGCTCAAGCAGCAGAACATGAGGAATGCATCCCTCACAGAGGAACTGTCACTTACAAGATCAGGAATGAGGACAAAGCTGGAGAGCATTCAGACCTTGAACCAGCAGCTGCAGTTTGCCGCCTACCATGACACCATGACCAACTTGAAGAACCGTCCGTGGTTTGAGCGCATGATTTCAACTGAGATAGAGACATGCACAAGGGAAGATAAGAAAATCGGTATCATTCTTCTTGACCTGGACAACCTCAAGGACATAAATGAGTCAGGTGGACACGCGGAAGGTGATGCCATTATCCGCTGCATGGGAAAGATTCTCCGTACCTTTGAGGATGACAGGACGACTGCATGCCGTTTTGCCGGAGATGAGTTTATTGTCATGCGGCATAATATAACGTCCAACGATGAGATGGCGCTTTTGGGATACAAGCTGATTCATGCCTGCAATGACGAGGGCATCGGTGTTTCCGGCGGTATATCGATTTTCCCGGATGACTCCAGGGTTCCAGCCGATCTGCTTAAGTTTGCGGACATGGCGATGGTTGAAGTCAAGAAGAACGGCAAGAACAGCATATATTTCTTCCAGAAAATGATGGAGGAGAAATTCCTGAAAAAGATCTGCATCGAAACCAAGTTGAACAAGGCTTTGTCAGAGGATCTGTTCATGCTTTATTTCCAGCCGCAGTTTGATGTTGTGTCCGGAAAACTACGAGGCTTTGAGGCACTTCTCAGATGGCATGATGATGAGCTTGGATGGATAAGGCCGGATCAGTTCATACCTCTTGCGGAGGAGACACAGCTTGTAATTCCGCTTGGTGAATGGGTCATGGAGACTGCTGTTAAGACACTTGCAAAATGGGAAAAGGATTTTGACTTTGACGGCATAATGTCAGTGAATGTCTCTCCGATTCAGTTTAAGAAGGATGATTTCCTGTATAACCTGAAGACCCGGATAGACAAATACAGCATAAAGGTTGAGCATCTTGAGATAGAGATAACTGAGGGAATGTTCATAGACAATGTGTCAGACACTGTCACGAAACTGAACAAAATCCGCGAGATGGGAATAGGAATCTCCCTTGACGATTTCGGTACCGGTTATTCATCCTTGCGTTACCTGCAGATACTGCCGCTTACCACGCTCAAGATTGACAAGTCTTTCATATCAAACATAAGCGAGGTCAACGGGGTAGAGGCGAACATCACCGAAAGCATAGTCTCCCTTGTCTCAAAGATGGGACTTGATACGATTGCCGAGGGTGTTGAGACGGACTCCCAGCTGAACATGCTTAAGAAATTCAACTGTCATAATGTGCAGGGATTCCTTAAGGGAAAGCCGATGCCTGTTGATTTGTGTGAGCGTATGCTAAACGGGGATAAATCTGCAATCCTTACAATAAAGAATGATACGCCGGAAAGCCTGTGATATATTGAAGGATTTACCGGAAAAGTGTAATTAATTGAGGGGAACGTTGTTTAATTTATATTAACTATGTTCTATAATTAAATAGAGTGATGACTTAATCAGGAGGAAAAATGAAAAAACGAATTTTGTTGGTGCTTATCGCATTCTGCACTCTTTCTGTATTTGCGTATAAGCCTAAAGCGGGAGATACTGTATACGTATCTGCCAAGTCGGTTCAGTTAAAATCATCAGAAGGTTCATTTGCTAGTAATGCTGGACTTGCGGTTTATGGAGACAGTGGAAAGATTCTTTCTGTCAGCGGAAAAAAAGTGAAGATTCAGCTTTCAACCGGATCAAAATCAACAGGCTGGATAGCGGCAGGAAGCATCACAAACAAGAAGATCAACAAGGATTCAAAGGTATCCACATCGGACAAGGAACTTGCCCTGGCCGGAAAGGGATGGTCGGAAGAAGCTGAGAACGCATACAAGGCCTCCAATTCCAAGCTTGATTTCAAGTTGGTAGATGCAATCGAATCAATCGTAGTCAGTGATTCTGATCTTATGAAGTTTATTCAGGAAGGTCACTTGAACCAGGGGGATGAATGATGAAAAGATTTAATCATTTGATCATTGCTGCGGCACTTATCTCTGCGGTTGCACTTGCAAGCTGTACGTCAGAGGGGTTCGCATTCATGGGACAGCTGGCTTCTGCGGTGGGTGATGATTCAACTGCAAATGCCTTCAACAGCATGTCAAAGGCCGCTGAGGAAATAACACCGGAAAACGAATATTACATCGGACGTTCTGTTGCTGCTAACCTTCTTACAAATTACAAGCTGTATGAGGACAAGAAGCTTGAGACCTATCTGAACAAAATATGCCGTACAATGGTAATCAATTCAGATGACCCGGAACTGTACAACGGTTATCATGTCAAGATTCTTGATTCAACAGAGGTAAATGCATTTTCAACTTCCGGTGGCCACATCTTCATAACACGCGGACTGATTTCCTGCGCTGATTCTGAGGATGCCCTTGCTGCCGTTATTGCACACGAGATAGGCCATATTCAGCTCAAGCACAGCTTGAAGTCAATCAAGACAAGCCGTTACACAGAAGCTGTAAAGGCAACTGCTGGAGCTGCTGCATCTGCTGTCGGTCTGGGTGACATGGCAAGTACTCTTGACGACATGGTGGGTGACGTAATCAGCGATATGGTAAACAACGGTTATTCACAGGGTCAGGAATATGATGCTGATAAAAAGGCAATTGAACTGATGGCTGGTGCCGGATATAGTCCTGATGCAATGATCAGCATGCTCAAGAAAATGTCTGAGCAGCAGGGAACAAAGAAATCAGGCTTCTATAAGACACACCCTAGTCCTGAAAACCGCATCTCTCACCTGAATTCAACACTCAAAAAGACTCAGGTAGAGGATACAACGGAATTCAGGGAAGACCGTTATGCAAGTGCGATGAAGAAATAACAAAACAATTTATAGGAAAGAAAAATGAAGTCCATAAAGAAAAAGCTTCGTGGTGTGACAATTTGTGTCGCAGTATTTGCACTTTTTGCGGCATTGCATTGTACCGGTGCCTTTAAATGGGTTGAGGATAAAACCTACGACAGCCGTATGAGAGTGACTGCGGATTCCATTGAACCGTCAGACATGATAACCCTTGTCCTGCTTGATCAGAGCAGTCTTGACTGGGCAAGGGCCGAGATGGATTGGGGATATCCGTGGCCACGCTCCGCTTATGGAAAAATCATTGATTTCTTTAACAGGGCAGGGGCCGCTTCCATAGCATTTGATATGCTGTATACGGAACCTTCGCTCTATGGTCCTGAAGACGACAAGGCCCTGGGAGACGCATGCAGCCGCTTTGGGCGTGTCGTTCAGACCGTATATTATGCTGATGAGGACAGTGACCCTCTTTATCCCGTGAAGGAGATCAAGGAAGGTGCAGGTATCATCGGTAATGTTACCAGCTCTCTTGACGAGGACGGTACCGCAAGACGTAACCGCTTCTTTGCGAATTCTGCAGACGCTGAACCGGGACTTTCCGTTGCCAGCATGATTGTAGGCGAGGACCTTCCTGACCTGGATGAGATTCCAAGGGCAAAAGACGGCGAGACGATGTATGTCCGCTTTCAGAAAACTCTGGACAGGTACATTCCATACAGTGCCGCAGATATAATCAAGAGTGAGCTTGCAATTGAGGAAGCAGAGAAAAACGGAACCGAGGTTGATTTCGGGGCAGATACGGATTATCTGGATCCTGAGATGTTCGTGGATCAGCATGTGTTCTTTGGACTTTATGCACCAGGTTTGTTCGATATCTGTGCAAGCCCTGTATCATCAGTTTATCCGGGAGTCGGCGTTCATGTATGCCAGCTGGACACAATCCTCAGCGAGACTTATCTGCGTGATGTAAATCTTATCATAGCACTGTGCCTTATCGCACTTACTTCATTTGCAGGATGTTTTGCCGGAGGCCTTTCAAAACAGGCTTCATTCAGGACAATCCTGCTTGAGGTAATCCTCTTTTTGATTCTGGGTGCTGTGTATCTTGTAGCCGCATATCTTCTGTTCATTCCTGGATACATACTGCCGGTTGCAAGTCCTATTGGTGCGCTTGTTGTCTCATTCTTTGTAACAATAATCGGAACATACCTGAGCGAGGGAAAACAGAGCCGCTATCTTAAGACTGCATTCAACCAGTACCTTAGCCCGAAGGTCATCGACAATCTTATTGAAAATCCTGACTCACTCAAGCTTGGTGGTGAACGCAGGGAGATAACCGCATTCTTCTCCGACATCGAAAGCTTTACCTCAGTCTCCGAAAACATGAATCCTGAGACGATGACTTCATTCCTGAACACATACTTGAGCGAAATGTCCGACATAATCCTTGCCAGCGGTGGAACAATCGATAAGTACGAGGGTGATGCCATAATCGCATTCTGGAACGCACCGACCTTCCAGGAAGACCATGCTAAGCGTGGCGTAGAGGCGGCCATTGCATGCCAGAAAAAACTCCTTGAGATGCAGGACAGCCTGATGAAGCTTACGGGACGTGCAATAAAGCAGCGAATCGGACTTAATACAGGAATTGCAACCGTAGGAAACTTTGGATCAAGAAACCGCTTTGACTACACGATGATGGGTGATACAGTAAACCTTGCATCCCGACTTGAAGGAATCAACAAGGTCTTTGGAACGTACACGCTTGTGTCAGAGGCAACGGCAAAAGCCGCCATGGATGCCGGATGTTCTATGGATTTCCACAACATCGGTGACATTGCCGTAGTTGGACGTAAGGAATCCGTAAGAGTCTATGTTCCGGGTGAGAAGGGCTCATTCACTACTGAAGACAATAAGGCATTTGATCAGGCTTACAAGTTATTCCATGACGGTCAGTTCAGCGAGGCATTCAAGATTTTCTCCGCTTTTGCAGACAGGAATCCGACTTGCAAGAAATATCAGGCAATCTGTGAGCGCTACATAAAGAATCCACCTGCAGACTGGCAGGGCTTCATGCAGGCCACAGAAAAGTAAACAAGGCCTCAGTTCTTTTGAGGCTTGTTGTCCTGGTCACGTATTTCTACACGACGTATTTTTCCGCTTGTGGTTTTCGGAAGCTCACTTACAAATTCTATGATTCGTGGTGTCTTGTAGATTGCAAGATGCTCTGTGACATAGGTCTTGATTTCTACCTCAAGTTCCTTTGATGGAGTATATTCCTTTGTAAGTACGATTGTAGCCTTTACCATCTGGCCACGGCTTTCATCATCAACACCGGTAACAGCACATTCAAGAACTGCCGGGTGCTCCTGCAATACGCTTTCTACCTCAAACGGACTGATTCTGTAGCCTGAGCTCTTAATGATGTCGTCAGATCTTCCTACAAACCAGATGTAGCCGTCCTCGTCATAATATGCCGTGTCACCCGTGTCGTAGGGTGTTCCTGAGAGTGCCTTGAGGGTCTGCTCGTCGTTGCGGTAATAGCCGCGGAATAGACCTGCTGGATTTCCTTTTTCAAGATGAATGACAATGCGTCCTGTCTCTCCCGGGGGACATCTTTCTCCGTCCTCATTCTGAATCTCAACGTCATAGCCTGGAGCGGGTTTTCCCATGGAGCCCGGTTTTACCTTCATGCCGGGGAATGTTCCTGCGATGATGGCTGTCTCTGTCTGTCCGTATCCCTCGTGAATCTCAAGGCCTGTCTTTTCCTGGAATATCCTGAATACCTCTGCGTTCATTGCCTCTCCGGCGGTGACACAGTAGCGCAGGTGTGAAAGCTTGTACTTGCTCAGGTCCTGACGAATAAGGAAGCGGTAGACTGTAGGCGGGGCACAGAAAGTCGTTACTCCGTATTTTACGAGTTTCCTGAAGAAAAGGTCCGGTGTAAAGCCAAGCATGTCATAAACAAAAATCGCGGTTCCTGCAATCCATTGACCGTAAATCTTTCCCCATACGGCTTTTGCCCATCCTGTCTCTGCAAGGCTCAGGTGAAGTCCGTCATCGGTTACATTCTGCCAGTATTTTGCAGTTACGATATGTCCCAGAGGATAAAGGAAATTATGAAGCACCATCTTTGGATAGCCTGAGGTTCCGCTTGTAAAATAAAGGAGCATCGGGTCATCGTTGTGTGTGGCGGCATCTCCCTTTGGACGCGGGAAATCAGCATCGTAAAGTGGAAGCTCCTTGTGGAAGTCGATCCATCCTTCACGTGGACCGCTTACAGATACAAGTGCCTCAACAGACGGAGAACGGATCATGGCAATGTCAACCTGCTTTTGAATGCGCTTGTCATCCATTGCGACAATCATCTTTATGTCGGCGGCATTGTTGCGGTATTCGATATCGGGAGCAAGAAGCTGTGTCGTGGCAGGGATAGCGATTGCACCAATGCGGTGAAGTGCCACGGAAATCCACCAGAACTCATAGCGGCGGCGTAGGAACAGCATTACTCGGTCGCCTTTCTTTATTCCGTGTGAGACAAAGAATCTTGCGGCCTTTTTTGAATAGTCAGATATATCCTTGAATGTGAATATTTTTTCCTCTCCATTATCATCGCACCAGACAAGGGCCTTTTTATCCGGACATTCAGTTGCGTAGACATCAACAACATCGTAGGCAAAGTTAAAGTTTTCCGGGGTGATTACCCTGAAGTTCTTTTTAAGCTCATCGTATGACTCATTTTCACCAGTAGTGACAAAACGGTTGATTAGATTCATTGTTACTCCAAAAAAAACAAAAATTCCAAGGACATTATATTGAAAATCATGCTGAATGGGAACTGCTTTTTTCTTTTAAAATTCCATCTGCTTGACAAATCCTCCTGAATATTGATAGGCTTTGACAGGTGGTTTTATGATAATGGAAAAAACTATGGCCTTCCTGTCGCAGAATATCGGTCCCTTTGCACTTTCTGCGATACTGTTCATTCTTGTTCTAGCGCTTGGATTTGTGCTGGGGACTGTGATTCAAAAAGCCAGGCTTCATTCGATTATAAAAAAGGAACGTGCTGATGCGGTAAAAAAGAGCAGGGCGGTTCTGGGCGGTCAGTTTGGTGAGCAGCTTGCCCCTTATCTTCCGGGGTTTCCGTGCAATCCGGGGGATGTTCAGTTTCTTGGCTCTCCGGTTGACTATGTGGCTTTTCCAGGATATGCAACAGGAAAGGAAATAAAGGATGTCGTGTTTATAGAGGTTAAGTCAGGCCAAAGCAGTCTGAGTGCCAGGGAAAGGCAGATAAAAGAGGCTGTAAAGGCGGGAAGGGTTCACTATGTTGAATACAGGCTCCCTCAAGTTGACACAGTGCAATTATAATGGTTTAATAGGGTCAATTTATAGAATAGAGATTAAATAGAGGTTATTATGTTGGAATTTATCAAGCTGCTGCTTATCGGCTGTGCTGTCGGCATGGGAAACGTCATTCCGGGAGTTTCAGGCTCAACCATTGCTGTTGTTTTTGGAATATATGACAGGTTTATAAATGCAATCACATTGAATTTCAAGAAACTCTGGGCAAACAAGAAATTCGTAATCCCAATGGTTCTTGGAATGCTTCTGGGTGTCCTTTTGTTCAGTAAACTTGTTTCTTACCTGTACACTCATTTCCCGACTCAGACAAATTACGCTTTTACAGGCCTGATTATCGGTAGTGTTCCGCTTTTGATTTCTCTGGTTACAAAGCAGAAAGGTGAAGGAAAGAAGTCCTTCTGGTATTATTTTTCTCTTGTAATATGTGCCGCCGCAGGTATTGCCCTGATTTATCTTTTTTCAATTCTTGAAGGATCAGTTGACAAGAACACTCCTGAATTCTCCGTGCTTCCAGAGCTTTCTGTGGGACTTGCCCTGCGTATTTTCATTGCGGGTCTTCTGGGGGCCGTTGCCATGATTATTCCGGGAATCTCAGGTTCACTTCTGATGCTGATTATGGGAGTGTATCCGATTGTTATATCCGCCATCTCGGTCTTGCTACAGCCTTCAACCTTTGTGCATGCATGTCTTCTGCTTTTGCCAAACGGTATCGGTGTTCTTTTGGGACTTTTGCTTGGAGCGAAACTGATTGGATTCATGCTTAAAAAGGCACCGGGACAGTCATACGCTGTAATCCTGGGGCTTTTGCTCGGGTCTGCCGTATTCATGTTCCCTGGATTTGCAGGATTTACAAGTGCGGGTGTAATAGCAGGCTCCATCATCGCTTTTGTGGGCGGTATTCTTCTAGCCTATTTCGGATCTAAAGCCAGCTCAGAATAAAATTACCGGTAAAATTACCGGATCACCTGCCTGTATTGTATGACAGGAGTCCGGCAATAATATTTGATTAATTGTTTTTACAGGGACCTGTTTTTCTACAGGCTCCTGCATTACAGGCACCTGTATTACAGGCGGGACGCAATCTCGTCGATGTATTCCCAGCTGTTTACAATCTTGACGGGTGCGGGATCTGCAAGCTTTGCAAGGTCACCTGTCATTATTCCGTCCTCAATTGTGCTGAGTGTGGCCTTCTCAAGCTTGTGTGCGAATTCTGCAAGTTCAGGTGTGTTGTCAAGCTCTGCTCTTTTTGCAAGTGCACCAGTCCATGCGAAGATTGTTGCAACAGGATTTGTTGAGGTTTTTTCGCCCTTGAGGTAGCGGTAGTAGTGCTTTTGTACAGTACCGTGGCTTGCCTCGTATTCAAACTCACCGTTTGGACATACCAGGACGCTTGTCATCATGGCAAGGCTTCCGCATGCGGATGCAATCATGTCGCTCATTACGTCGCCGTCGTAGTTCTTGCATGCCCACAGGAATCCGCCCTCGCTCTTTACGACACGGGCCACGGCATCATCAATCAATGTGTAGAAGTATGTGAGTCCTGCCTTGTCGAATTTCTCCTTGTATTCCTCGTCAAAGACCTTCTGCATGATGGCCTTGAAGTTTCCGTCATAAATCTTGCTGATTGTATCCTTTGCTCCGAACCATACATCAATCTTCTGATCCAGGGCGAAGTTAAAGCAGCAGCGTGCAAAGTATTCGATTGAGCTGTCTATGTTGTGGATTCCCTGAATGATTCCGGGGCCCTTCATTTCCATGATTGTCTTGCGGATTTCCTTTCCGTCCTCACCTGTAAAAACAAGCTCTGCCTTTCCTGCCGTTGGGGTTTTAATCTCGCAGTTCTTGTAGACGTCTCCGTATGCGTGGCGGCCAAGTGTAATCGGCTTTTTCCAGCAGCTGACCGTTCCCTGTATGTTCTTTACGAAAATAGGCGTGCGGAAAACTGTTCCGTCCAATTCACCGCGGAGGATTCCGTTGGGGCTGGGGGTAAGGTGGGTAAGCTTGTATTCTTCAACTCTTGCCTGGTTTGATGTGATTGTTGCGCATTTTACACCAACACCAAGCCTCTTGATTGCGGCGGCGGCTTCGTAGGTAATCTTGTCGTCTGTCTTGTCGCGCTCGGTTATAGAAAGATCGTAGTATTCGGTCTTTAAGTCAATAAAGGGAAGCAAAAGCTTGTCCTTTATCAGTTTCCAGAGGACGCGGGTCATTTCATCTCCGTCCAGCTCCGCTATTGCATTTTTCATCTGAATCTTTGCCATGTTTTACTCCTTATTTTTCAACTTCAATGCTGTTTTCTATTTTAGTCAGGAACGCATCCGTGAATTTTTTCTTTATCGGGTAGAAGGCGACTATCTCGCAGTGGTTTCCCTTCTCATAACCGAAAACCAGACCCGTGTACTGCTTGCGGTTAAAAGTGTAGATGAACCTCTGCTGTATAGTGTCTGCGGTCTTTTTTTCGTCTATCATGTCAATAAACTTTCCCCTGAAACTCGTGACCATGTTTGTGACCACGTTCTTGATGGATTCTTCCAGTTCGGGATAGTCTCCGGTAAAATCGTATTCCATGTAATGGACAAAGCGGGCTGAATCATTGTTTACGCAAAGCTTTACCGCTCCCTTTTCCACCAGCTCCTCGCTAAGCTCATAATCTGTGAAATTTCCGGGATAGGTGAAGGACACGTTGTTGATTATG
>JAGCYQ010000162.1 GCA_017960765.1 Treponema sp. | reverse complement strand
CTTGAGTTAACTATGTAAGTTCCCGCCTCAGCAAAGAGTGCGATTTCGTCAACCTGCTTCTTCCAGTAGGTGGCTTCATCCTTGGTGGAGTAGGGGCCTACGCGTACACGGTAATAGAGTGTGCCGTTTGAATCGAATGTGAACACCTCGCACTGAATCTTGTTCTCGTCCAAAAGGCTGCGTGCTTCCTCTGCCTTGTTCTTGCTTGAATATGATGCTGCCTGAACCCAGTATCTGTCTGGAATTGCAGTTGCTGTTTTTGTCTCACTCTTCTTTTCCGCCGTCTTTGTCTCAGTCTTCTTTGTTGAAGTGCTGGATGTTGATGCGGTTTTCTTTGTGGCGCTCTCGTCAAGTGTCTTTGCCGTTGTCTTGGTGGTTTCCTTGTTCTTGATAGCGTCTTCTCCAGCCTTGTTTGCGGCCTTTACGTTGCTGGATGAATATGCGTTGCTGTAGGAGCTGAAGTCAAATGTTGTAGTTGTGCTTCCATTGGCGTTCAGGGTTTCCTTGCTTTCAGGAACATAAACGTTTGTCGGTCCGTTTGCAATGACGGTGAGGTTGTCTGTCTGTGCGATGGCGCTGTCGTTTGCAGTTACAGTCGGAACTCCTTCTTCAGGGCTTGAAAGTCCTTCCCTGAGTCCAGGTGCGTTTACCTTGTCGTCTTCTTTTACCACGGCTCCATTTGTATATGTTGGTTCTTCTTTCTTTTCAGCTGGCTTGGCAGAGTTAGAAGGTGACAGCCAAATTGCTGACGGGTCGTTTTTAAGGCTGATGGCAGTGGCATTTTTCTTTGCGTTTGTACCACTCATCAGATAAGCAAAGCCGAAAACTGCACAAAGGAAGAGTCCTGCTGCAATCAAAATCCACAATGTTCTTTTTTGTTCCATTCTTTATATCCCCGGCTGGCTCTTATAGAGGAATCCCTCAATCTTTCTCTCAAGTCTTTTTTCAGAGCCAATATTCCATACTCTTAGAATATCGGCATTTAAAGCCTTGTATTTAGCAAAAAGATTCTTCTGATTCCTGAACCTTTGGAGGATATGTCTGGCTGAAAGTCCGTCCCTTTTCCTTGCCCTTATGAATCGGATCAGGGTGGGGGCGTCTATGAAGAGAACCGCGTCCATTTTTGCAAGCAGTTCGGGTATTTTATATAGAACCGTTGCATGGAGAACGATGTCCTTCTGGGCGTTTAAATTGAAGAATTCGTTTATTCGTTCAGTGATATAGGGGTAAACTATGTCTTCCTGCCGCTTTAGGAGTGAGGGATCTGAAAAAACTATGGCTGCGAGAGCCCTGCGGTCAATTTTCTTGTCGGAGGTCTCAAGCTGAATGTTCAGTTTCCTTGCTTCCCCTGAGAATTCCTTTAATATCGCATCCCTGCATGAGTCCACCGCATCGTGTGCGACTGTATCCGCGTCTATGCTTGCAAATCCCTTTTTCTCCAGAATCCTGGCCGCAAGATTTTTTCCTGCCGCCATCGGACCGGTAACGCACAGAATCAATGGAAATCCCCCCAGTTGCTTCCGCTTTCTATGCTGACTTTAAGCGGTACGTTAAGCTTGACAGCACCTTCCATTTTACTGCGGATGACGGAGATTGCGTATTCCACGGTTTCCCTGTCGTCTTTGCATTCAAATATCAGCTCGTCGTGGACCTGAAGCAAAAGATGTATCTTATCCTTGAGCCTGTCGTCTTCATCTATGGCCTTCTGAACACTCATCATTGCGGTTTTCACGATGTCTGCGGCACTTCCCTGTATCGGTGTGTTTACCGCGATTCTCTGGGCTGCGTTCTGCTCGATTTTGTTCCTGCTGTTGATGTTGCTTATGCGTCTCTTCCGCTGGAGTATTGTCTCAACATAACCGTTCTGCTTGGCTGACGCAATCGTATCGTCAAGGAATTTGCGGACTCCGCTGTATGTCTCAAAATACTTTTCGATGAATTCCTTTGCCTGCGTGCGGGAGATTCCAAGCTCGTTTGCAAGCCTGAAAGCCGACATTCCGTACATGACTCCGAAGTTTACGGTTTTTGCCATGCGCCTCATTTCCGGGCTTACCTGATCGGGCTCGATTCTGTTGATGAGTGCGGCGGTTGCCTTGTGTACGTCAACTCCCTGATTGAATGCTGAGCAGAGGTTCTTGTCCAGCGAAAGGTGTGCGAGTACCACAAGCTCAATCTGGGCATAGTCTGCGGAAATCAAAACAGTGCCTGGGACTGCGGTGAATGCGCTCCTTATGCGTCTGCCTGCTTCGTCCCGGATAGGAATGTTCTGCAGGTTGGGGTCTCTTGATGAAAGTCTTCCTGTGGCGGTTCCAGTCTGAAGGAATGTCGTGTGAATCCTGCTTTCCTTGTCTGCCAGTGTCGGGAGGGTCTCTACATAAGTGCCCTGCAGTTTTGTAAGGCTCCTGTAATCAAGTATAAGGCGTGGAAGCGGATCTTCTGTTCTTTCAATCAATTCCTCAAGGACGGCGGTGTCCGTGCTGTATCCTGTCTTTGTCTTTTTGCCCGGAACAAGCTGGCGTTCCTCAAATAAAACTGTCTGAAGCTGCTTTGGACTTGCGATGTTGAACTCGTGTCCTGCCTCTTTGTGGATTGCCTTTTCCTTTTCCTCAATTTCTTTTGTCAGGTAGACGTTGTATTCTGCCAGTGCCTTTTTGTCCAGATGAATGCCCTGTTTTTCCATGCGTGCAAGTATAGGAAGAATCTTCATCTCCATGTCATAGAAAAGCTCGTGCAGTGAATTCTTTTCGATAAGCGGATCAAAATATGCCTTCAGCTGCCATGTAAAATCCGCATCCTCTGCGGCGTAGGGAACTGCATCTTCCAGTCTGACATCTGCAAATGTCTTTCCCTTTGAAACAACATCCTTGAATTCAATTCCACGGAGTCCAAGCTTTGTCTCTCCAAGGTACTCCAGGCTGTAGGGTGATTTTCCTATCTCATCGGGACTCAAAAGCCATGCGGCCACCATCGTGTCAAAGATTTTGCATTTTGGTATGCCGGTATATCCGTTTGCCCAGAGAACCTCAAGGTCGAATTTACCGTTGTGCATTATGAGGGTAAGGTCCCCGTTGTCCAGTAGCCTTGAAAGCTCCCGTATGCATTCTTCCTTTGGGACGGCCTCGGGTGCGAACATCATGTCAGAGAAATATACCGGAACATAAACCGCTGTTCCTGTCTTGTTGCACAGGCTGAATCCGACAAGCGATGCTGATATTGAATCAAGTCCGTCGGTCTCGGTATCAAAGGCAACGCACTTTTCTTTGGAGGATAAAACCTCATCTATGATTTTTTTCAGTTCCTGAATGTTTGTGACTGCAGAATAGTTTCCATGGTTCTGCTTCACTTCAAGCACCGTTTTTTCCTCAGAATCCGGTTCTCCGTCTGAAGCAGTTTTTCCATCCTGAGAGAACAATGGACCAGCCTCTGTCGTCGCATAACTTTTTGCAACGGAGAATGCCTCATGGAAATTCAGTTTTTTTGCGGCCGCAGAATAATCAAGGTTTGCAGTTGAAAAATCATTGAAGTCAATTTCAACCGGAACATCATCCCTAAGCGTAATCAGTTTTTTTGAGAAATATGCGTTTTCCTTGTCCTTTCGGATTTTTTCTCCCAAGGCACCCTTAATCTCGTCAGCATGCTCATAGATGCCGTCCAGGGTTCCCCATTCATTCAGAAGCTTGAGTGCAGTCTTGTCACCGACACCGCTTACACCTGGAACATTGTCCGCACTGTCTCCCACAAGCGAAAGATAGTCAAGTATTTTTTCCGGCGGTATTCCCCATTTTGCGATGACCTCTTCAATTCCTTCTTCCATCCAGCCACCGTTGAATTTATCCGGCTGCATTTCCTTGCACTGTTCGTTCACAAGCTGAAGCAGATCCTTGTCTCCGCTCAGGATACGGCATGGACGGTTTTCTTCACGGCATTTTTTTGCAACGGTAGCGATGATGTCGTCGGCCTCAAATCCGTCTACCCTTAGGACCGGGACCTTGAGCTCGTTCAGGACATCTTCTATCCATGGAACCTGGGCATGCAGGTCATCGGGAGTCTTTTGTCGTGTTGCCTTGTATTCAGCATACATCTCATGCCTGAAAGTAGGCGTGCGTGAGTCAAATGCGGCCGCAAGATATGCTGGTTTATATTTTGCAAGAAGTGCCTTGAGGTTCCTGAAAAAAATAGAGAGGGCTCCGATGTTCTCGCCACGTGAATTTGTAAGGGGGTGACTTATCAGAGCAAAGTATGCCCTGTAAATCAAACCGTATGAATCAAGAATATAGACAGTTTTATCGTTAGTGTTAGACATACTATGATTTTACCACAAGAATGGCCTTATGTGAACCTCTTGCGGCACCTGTCATTGCCGTGCTCATGCGAAACGCCCACGGTAATCGATAAATTCAAATAATTTATTGCAGGTTTTGTTCAAGTATGCGCTTGGGACTTGGGAAGCTTGGAGTGCCGTTCTCGGATACAACATCCTTTCCGTAGATCCATCCGCTTTTTCCGTCTATGTCCAGTCGGAGCCATGGGTATTCCGTTCCGCTTTCTTTGTCCAGAGTTGTCTCCTCTGTGATGGCGGTAATTGAATAGTCCGGAGATGACTCGCCCTTGAAACTGATTATGCCGATCTTGGTTGAATGTCTTGTTCCTGGGACGTCATAGATTCCGGTTCCGTTTTTAAACTTATATGTTCTCTCGCCCAAATTGCGGACTGTCCAATTTTCATCTGCAAATTGAATCTGATCAAGCACCATGTAGAAGTCGTTTTCGTATGGATCTGGAATCGCACCCGCACACAGATATCCGTCAAAGCCCTTGTCATCAATCCTGAGCCAGATTTCCGTTGTGTTGGCCGTAGTCAGCAGGCTCATGGTTTTTGCAATTCCTGTGATATTGATTTCCTGTGGAATTGTAATGCTTCCGACTATGTTCCTGTATTCGATTGAATCGTAGATGTTCGTGTCCTGAATCAGTCTGGCAGTAAGCTTCTGGTTGTGGCGTCGCAGTGTAATCAATGTTCCATCATCAAGTTGCTCTGTATTGATAAGTTCTCCGTCAAATCCATCGGGAGAGGCATATTCATTCTGGGGTTCTGATTCCTCTGTCTCCTGAATGCTCTTTACTGGTTCTTCCTGCTCGGTAATGCTGTCTGCCTGCTCTTCTGCCTTAGGTTCTGCCTGTGCCGGGGTTTCCTGAGCCTGTTCCTCCGTGTTTGCAGATGGAACAAGCTTGGCGTTGAGTAAAAATGCGGCGGCTATTGCATAGAAAATCGAGGCAAGAAATCCTGCCCAGATAAGAGAAAGTCCGATTATGCGGCTTGGCTCAAACACATTGTCGTCATCAAAATAATTTCCGCTGTTTTTGGAAGGAAGGCACCACAGAAGCAGGTTTACACCTGGAATAAGTATTAGCCATCCTGTAAGTCCTGCATCATGCATTCTTCTTACGGCAACACTTATGAACGGCATGGCAAGAACAACTGCCGTCACGAGAAAAAGAATGATGCCGATTGTGGCTGCGTTTAGTGAGCCCAGCTTGAACGTGACATGAAAATAATACTCGATGGCAATGAATAATCCTGTAATGGCAACCCCTATGAGCAAGAGCATCAATGAGCATGTCACAAAGCTCCAGAATTCAAGGCGTGAAGTACGGCCCCTCAATGCCAGATATTTCTTAAAGTTTTGGGCAAAGTAATTCCACATAAAGTCCTGCCTTAGTCTTCCTTTGGCTTTCTTCCGCGTTTTTTGGGAGCATCCTTGGTTTCAGCTTTGGTTTCTTCGGAAGGAATCTTTGCTGTGCTGTCGGATGTGATTTCCGCACAGTGCTTTTCTGCCTTTACGATCTCGGCAAATTCCTTTCCGTCCATTGTTTCCTTTTCCAGGAGGCTGTTTCCGATGTATTCCAGAAGCTGACGGTGATCCTTGAGTACCTTAAGGACATGCTTGTATCTTTCCTGCATGATGCGGGCAATTTCTTCATCGATGTAATGCTGTGTTTCCTCGGAGAACTCGCGTACAAGCTCAGGCTCCTGTGGTCCACCGTAACCCTTTCCGCTTTTTCCCAAAGTCATGTTCAGGAATTTATCGCTCATACCGTAGTCGGTGATCATGCTCTTAAGGATACCTGTGGCACGTGAGATGTCGTTTGCGGCTCCAGTGCTTATCTCTCCAAAGATGACCTGTTCTGCGGCACGTCCTCCCAGGAGAACATCAACTTCGTTAAGCAGGTCCTTCTTTGTCTGAAGGTTCTTTTCCTCTTCCTCGCGGTACTGTGTAAATCCTCCGATTCCATGTGAGCGTGGAACAACGGTAATCTTGTTGACTGGCGGATAGTCCGGGGTAAAGGCTCCGACAAGCGCATGTCCTGTCTCGTGATATGCAACTGTCTTTCTTTCCTTCTCGTTCTCGCGTCTTGTCTTTTTCTTAAGACCTATGCTTACCTTGTCTATGGCATCGTTAAAGTCTTCCATGGAGACAACCTTGCGGCCGTTCCTTACTGCAAGAAGTGCGGCTTCGTTTACCATGTTGGCAAGATCTGCTCCCGCAAAACCGATTGTGCCATGTGCAAGTGATTCAAAATCAACATCTGGATCAAGCTTTACGTTCTTTGAGTGAATCTTGAGTATTGCCTCACGTCCCTTTACATCCGGGCGTTCAACAGGTACCTGACGGTCAAAACGGCCTGGACGCAGAAGGGCAGGGTCAAGAATATCCGGGCGGTTGGTTGCTGCCAGAACGATAAGGCCCTTTTCGTTGTCAAATCCGTCCATCTCAACAAGAAGCTGGTTAAGGGTCTGTTCCCTCTCGTCGTTGCCACCAAGATTGTTTACACGGCTCTTACCGATTGCATCAAGCTCGTCAATAAAGATGATGCACGGGGCCTTTTCTCTTGCTGTGCGGAACAAGTCACGGACACGGCTGGCTCCCACACCGACGAACATCTCAACAAAATCAGAACCGCTTATCCTGAAGAAGGGAACACCGGCTTCTCCTGCAACTGCACGTGCAAGCAATGTCTTACCGGTTCCTGGCGGTCCCACCAAAAGTACACCCTTCGGAATCTTTCCACCGATCTCTGTGTATTTCTTTGGCTGCTTAAGGAAGTCAACAACCTCAACAAGCTCTTCCTTTGCCTCGTCAACACCGGCAACATCTGAGAATCTGGTCTTAACCTTGCCCTCATCAACTGCCTTGGATTTACCGCCGCCGTTACCGAACAGGGATCCCATGCCGCTCATGCCGCTTCCCATCCTGCGGAACATGAATACATAAAGTCCCACAAGTATTGCAATAGGAAGCAGGGAGATAAGAAGCTGTACCCAGATTCCGCTCTGCCTTACCTGATATGAATAGGTGACTCCTTTCTGATTCAGGAAATCAATGAATTCATCAGTGAGGATTCCGACTGTACGGTATTCTGTGGAAGAGGGGGCATTAAAAGAAAAAAGACCGAATCCCTTTATACTTTCTGTATTGTCAGTACCGCTTTCCTTGTATCCGATATAATAGGTGTCGCCCATTATGACGGTGTCGATTTCGTTCGCTTCAATTAATTCACGGAATTTTGAGAAATCGATAAGATTCTCCGAGTTGCGTGAATTCCTTATGGTTGAAAAAAGCAGGAAAGCTGCTATGACCATGAAGATTATCGTAAAAATCGGGAATGGCTTTGGTTTTTTCGGTTTCTTATTTTTATCTCCCTTGTCATCTTGATCCACTGAAAGCTTAAAAAAATCAAACGGGTCGTTAGGATCGTTGTTTTTGTTTTCGTTTGGGTCACTCATTATAAACCTCTTGAAATATAAGGTAGAAAAATCTACAGTTCGCTTATTATATAATATAAGGAAAAAAATGTCCACGGACAAGATTGTGGAAGGCAAGTGCGAACCTGAATGAGAAAGAAATTCCATTTAATTTGAGAATCATGCATTGACGAATAAAAAAAATGTGCTCCCATCGGAGTCTGCCCCACAACAACGGCTTCCGCGCTTTGCTTGTGCAGATGTTGTTGCGTGTCAGCCTCCGATTCCGCACATTTTAGCTTTTATTGGTAAAAATTCAGATTTTAACCCCTCTACATTCCTTTTCTTCCATCTTATGGCACTTGCCTTCCACACTCATGCTAAAAAAATGGATAAAAACGGTATTTCATGATATAATAATCCTTAAAATAGGAGATTTTCATGAGTATAGATTGTATTACAGCTAAAAAAGCTTTAAACACAGTATTTTTTAAACTTCCTGTTTTAGAATCTGAGATTCAGAAGCTTTCAAAAAATCTAGAAATTTACATAAAGTCTGCAAAAGATGGGGCATCTGAAGAATATCATAAAGGTTTGATAAAAGATTTCATGGCAAACACCTGGTATGCTCCAAATTATTCAGTTAATACAAATAATACTAATGAACTTAAAGAAGATTTAGTCATTTTCAATGGTAATGATACTACTTCCAAACCAACTGTAATAATTGAAGCAAAATCCCCGACAAATGTGACGGAAATGTTTTCCGAAAAAAATCAAAATTGTAAAGCATTGCAAGAGTGCGTTTATTATTTTCTGCAGGAAAATCTTAAATTCGGTAACAATGAGATAAAGCACATTATCATAACGAATTATGAGGATTTCTATATTTTTGATGCAAAAGATTTTTCTCGTTTTTTCCTTGCAAAGACAAATCCTATTGTTGACCAATTCTATAAATTTGAAGCCAAACAACTTACAGACAATACAACAGCTTTCTTTTATGAAAATTGCGCAAAACCTGCTATTGAAAAATGGATTGATTGTGAAAAAATTTGTGTTACCCATGTGACACCTAGGACCTTTTATAATCAGGGTGCAGAATCTCTGATTCCACTCTATAAAATCTTTTCACCAGAACATTTGCTTGCAAAACCCTTTGCAAATGATTCTAACAGCCTTGACCGTAACTTTTATTCAGAGCTTTTGCATATAATCGGTTTAGAAGAAGTAAAGGATGGCAATAAAAAACTAATCAAGCGCAAATCTGCTGAAAAGCGTGAAAGTGCAAGCCTTATTGAAAGTGCAATCTATCAACTTGAAGAAGAGATTTCGAACGAAGATAAATGTTTTGAAACTGCCTTACATCTGGTGATTACTTGGGTAAACAGGCTTTTGTTCCTTAAGCTTGTTGAAAGTCAGCAGGTCGCATATCAGAAAGGAAACTCTGATTATAAATTCCTTACAGAAAAACTTGTAGCGGATTTTGACGAGTTGAACATTCTCTTTTTTAAAGTATTGGGCCGAAAAGTTGAAAATAGGGACAGTGAAGTTCGTGAAAAGTTCAGGTACGTACCATATTTGAACAGTTCTCTTTTTGAAATCAGCGAGGAAGAAAGTTTTTTACAGATTCGTGGAATCAAAAACAAGCCGATAAAACTTTACAATAAGACAGTTTTGAAGGATGAAAAAGGGAAACGTTTGTCTGGAACGTTAGACAATCTTGCTTATATTTTCAGATTCTTGGATGCATACAATTTTTCAAGTGATTCAGCAGGTGGAATAACCCAGAATTCAAAGACATTGATCAATGCTTCCGTGCTTGGACTGATTTTTGAAAAAATCAATGGCTACAAAGACGGTTCTTTCTTTACTCCGGGTTTTATTACTGAATACATGGCAAAGGAAACTGTTGAACGAGCTGTGATTCAAAAGTTCAACGATGTGAAAGAATGGAAATGCAAAAATCTTGATGAACTTGCAGACAAAATTGAAGACAGGTTAGAAGCAAATGAGATTTTTAATTCAATCAGAATCTGTGATCCTGCCGTTGGAAGTGGACATTTCCTTGTTTCTGTACTGAACAGGCTTATTTATATAAAGTCATATCTAGATATCCTACTTGGTAAAAATGGAAACCGAATTAAACGCAAAGAATGGGAACTCAGACTGGAAAATGATGAAATATCGATTCTTGATGAAGACGGAAATCCTTTTATTTATACTACTAACCCTGTGCTTCAACGGGTGCAGGAAGCTATTTTTACTGAAAAACGTACACTTATCGAAAACTGTCTTTTTGGTGTAGATATAAACCCTGCAAGCGTATACAACTGCCGCCTGCGATTGTGGATAGAACTTCTAAAAAATACCTACTACACAGAAGAAAGCGGTTACACGCAACTTGAAACCTTGCCGAATATCGACATTAATATAAAATGCGGTAACTCACTTGTTTCAAAATATGTGGTACAGGTCGGTTCTTCTGTCATGGAACAGGTGAAAAATGACGGTACAAAATCTTCTGAATACAAGACTCTTGTGGAAAAATATAAGAAAGCTGTAAAGCAATACAAGAATGAAAGTAATAAAGAAGCAAAACATGCTGTTGACGAGGCAATCAGAAAAATAAAGGCCAGAATCCGTTCCGTAATTCAGCTTGATTTGTTTGATGAAAAACTGAACGAAAAGGCACAGAAAGAAGATATTTTTAGAAATTCTCTGGAATGGATGTTCGAGTTTCCTGAAGTACTTGACGATGAGGGAAGGTTTGTTGGATTCGATGTAATTATTGGTAATCCGCCATATATTCAATTACAGGCAAACAAAGGTTTGTTGGCAAATTTGTACGAAGATTTCGGATACGAAACATTTTTCAAAATGGGAGACATTTATTTATTATTTGTAGAGCGAGGTTATCAACTATTGAAACCAGATGGTACATTGAGTTTTATAAATCCAAATACTTGGTTACAATCTATCAGTTTTTCACCTTTTAGAAAGTTTGTGACCACACACTTTGCTTGGAATAGTATTGCATTAACAAATAAAGTATTTGACGAGCCAACTGTTGATACACATTGTATATACTTTATAAAAAGTTGTAATCAAACTGATTGTAATATTTTCCGACTTGAACAAGATATTACTCCTGTTTTTTTGCACAAAATTGAAAAGAAATTTATTTCTGACACAGAGAATGTAATAAACATAGAACAGAATTCTCAAAAGCGTTCAATTATCGAGAAAATACAGTCAAAATCAAAGCATCTTTCTGATTTTTTCGATATTTATAATGGTGTAAAGCCTTTTGAAAAAGGGAAAGGAAAACCTGCGCAAACTGCTGAAACACTGAAGATAAAACCTTTTGTTAAAGAGGGGGAAAAGCCTGACGAAGAATGGTCTCCGCTTTTACGAGGTAGCTTAATTGGACGGTACGAGAATAAGTGGAATAACAACTATTGGATTTTGTACGGTGAATGGCTTGCTGCTCCTCGTGATAAGAAAATATTTGATGCACCAAAGAAAATCGTTGTTCGACAAACAGGTGATTCAATTATTGCAACTGTAATTGGAAGCGGAATCATTTGCAGAGATAATCTTCATATTTGCGTTCCTAAGCTTAATATAACTCTTTCTTTTGTGCTTGGTATTTTGAATTCAAAGCTGACTGATTTTTATTATGAATTTCTTAATCCAGAAAAGGGAGAATCTCTTGCACAGGTAAAAAAAGACCATGTAGTTCAACTTTTAATTCCAGTTTCTTCTCCCGAACAGCAAAAAACTATAATCGACCTTGTGGACAAAATCCTATCCGCAAAAAAAGAGAAACCTTCTGCCGATACAACCGCGCTTGAAGCAGAGATAGACCACCTCGTTTATGCACTCTATGGCTTAACAGAAGATGAAATAAAGATTGTAGAAAGGAGAGATATTCAGTAGTGTCTTTTCCTAAAATATTATATACTGTAACTGTGGAGGTACAATTATGAGTGATGCATTTGCCTATGTTCAGAGTCAAATATCAAATTTCTCTATGGAAGAAAAACTTTTGTTGCTTGCATATATAGCAAACAATGTGAAAGAGACTAATATTGTTGATGTGAAGAATAAATCATTCAAACGGCAGGCTGGTATTGCAAAAGACCCTGAATTTTATATGGCACCGGATTTTGATGAACCTCTTGATGATTTTGCGGAGTATATGTAATGAAATACCTTTTGGACACTCATACCATTTTGTGGTACTTGACAGATGATAATAATCTGTCGGTAAATGCTCGTTCTATAATTGATTCTTCGGACTGCTTTTATAGTAAAATTTCTCTTTGGGAAATTGCAATAAAACAGAGTTTGGGGAAACTGCACTATAAAAACTCAATCGATGAGATTTCTGAATTTTGTAAACTAGAAGGTTTTTTGCAGTTAAATGTCTTAGAAAACCATATGGAACATTTGAAAACTTTAGAATTCATTCATCGAGATCCATTTGACAGGCTTTTGATTTCTTGTGCGCAATGCGAGGATCTTACGATTATTACACGAGACTCAACGATTCCCAAATATGATGTAAAAACCGTGTGGTGATTCGTTTGTGTTCAGTTTTATTCCGAATTCGTAATTAATCTAAGCTTCCACTTGAATCAAATTGCCGGATTCGGTGTCGGCGGCATAGACTGAGTTCAGCTGGCGGTAGGGGTTCCTCAATGTGGCAAGCTGTTCCTTAAGGTCTGCAAGCTGTGTACGCAGAAGCTGTCGGTTCCTTTCGTTCTGGGCAAGGACCTGTGTCTGCAGATGTGTAAGATCATCCTGCAGCTTTTCTATTGGAATGATGTCCTGTGGATTGTAGGTTGATTTTTTTGCGCTCAGGTAGAGTTTTTGCATCGGGCCGATAACCTTTTGCAGTGAGCCGATTCCCTTTACAATCTGGGTTTCCAGTTCGCTGTGGGCGATGAGTGCCATGGAGTCCTGCTGGCAGATCTTGCTTTCCTGCTGTTCAAGGACCTTGAGGTATTCCCTGAATTTGGTACGCTGCTGTTCAAGCAATGTCCTGAAGCGTCTGAGTATTGCAATGCGTTCGTTCAATTCTTCCTGGCTGAGCTGTTCGTTCATGTTTCCCACCTTTGTTCCCGTTATTCCCGATATAAACTCAAATTAACCCGTTATACTGATTGTCGGCCTGTCCACCGCCTTCTTGACAGAATTATTGGCCTGTGTATTGGCTGCATTTGCCCATGAATCCCTGAGCTGATCCAGAAGATTCAGGATGAACATGAGTTTTGACCTGTCGTGCTGTATGCTTGCGGTCATGAGTTCCTTGTTGAAGTATATGTACAG
>JAGCYQ010000161.1 GCA_017960765.1 Treponema sp. | reverse complement strand
GGGCGGACGGAAGTTGAAACATATAGAAAGGACTGGACCGCCTATGTGGATAAGATAAACGGAATTTTAGGAGCAAGCTGATGACAAGGGAAAGATTTTTATCTGAATTGCAGAAGGAGCTAAGTTCACTGCCGATAGCTGAGCAGCAGGAAGCCATGGATTATTACAGGGCATATTTTGAGGATGCGGAAGATGATGAGCGTGTAATTGAACAGCTTGGTTCCCCAGAGGAAGTTGCACAGAGCATAAAGGAAAAGATAGCCAGCGTTCCTTCAGTTCGTAAACAGGAGACAAATCAGGAGAACGAAGGACATTACGGTGAATTCTCTGGATCAGAAGTTCATAGCCTGGAAGTATCAATTGGGGCGGCAGAGGTTGTAATCACCACGGGACCTAAGTTTTCTGTTGAATACAAGAACATCGCTCCAAAGAATCTGTCTTTCGGTCTGTCAGCTCTTGGAAAACTTACAATCTGCAATGTGGCTTCATTCAGCAACTTTTCGTTCTGGATGCGGAAAAAGGATGAGGATAAGGTACCTGCCCGTGTCCTGATAAAAGTACCAGAGAACATTGACTTGGATTACGTAAAGCTCTCTATTGGCGCTGGTTCCATGATTACAAAATCTGTATCCATAAAGACAAAGAGATTGGACCTGAACGTGGGAGCAGGAAACATGCAGGTTAGCGGTGTAAATGGGGGTACAGGCAGGGTCAAATGCGGCATGGGAAACCTGGAATACAAGGGTACACTTGAGGGAAATATCTCGGTGGACTGCGGCATGGGTAAGCTTTTGATGGGCCTAAGCGGCAACGAGGATGAATACTCTTTTGAGGGTACAGTTGGATTGGGTACAATTCAGTTCAACAAGATACAAAAGGATGGCATAGGTAAAATTGAATGTGAGAACAAGAAGCAGAATCACATTCGTGCGACCTGTGGCATGGGACTTATAAAAATCAGCATGTAAGGAGAATAAATTATGGCTAAGAAACTTTACCGTTCAAATGACAAAGTAATATGTGGAGTCTGTGGAGGCATTGCAGACTATTTTGACCTGGATGCAACAATAATTCGTGTGGCGTGGGTTTTGTTAAGTTGTTTTACAGCTGGTTTCCCAGGAATAATCGCATATCTGATCTGTGCTGCTATTCTGCCGGCAAATCCAAACGATGACAAGGATTCCGACATCAGCAACATGAAGAGTGCGGGTTCATCTGCCGGTTACAATTCAAATTCAGGTTCAAGCGAGTCAACTTCAAAGGCTTCCGGAGATTTTGATTCATACTTCAAATAATGTACAGTTTGACCTTTTCTGCCGCGGATCTCACTTTCGTCAACATAATCAAGATGAATGTCGCTTTGAATGAGGTTCGCGGTACTTTCTGAAATCAAAAATGTCCTTTCCGTATCATAAAAATTGAACAAATCCAAAATGTATGATATAATTGTAGAATATGAGTAAGAAGTCTTCGGCTAAGCGTAAGAAGTTTTTTCGCGATTTTAAATATCTAATACTCAACCCCTTTACCTGGGGATATGCCATTATTTTTGTAATACTTGTAATTGCTACTGCTGTGGTATATAAATCAGAGACTTTGACCGAAAGCGGTATCGAGACAAAATTCGATTCTGTATGGTTTACACTGGTCTCTGTTCTGGCAGGGTATTTTGATTATTGTGTTCAATCAGTGCCGGGTCGTATTGCCGCTCTATTCTTGCTTATCCTTGGTATGCTTCTTTTGAGTGCGGTAACAGGTAAGATTGCTTCGTTGTTTATGGATATTCAAATGAAACAGGATAAAGGTCTTGTGAGGTTAAAGAAGATGAAGGGACATTTTTTGCTTTGCGGATGGCGCAACGGTTTTGAAAAGATATTGGACAGCGTTCTTGAATCCAATCCCGATCTTACACCCGACATGATAGTTCTGGTGAATGATGCTCCGTCTGAGGAAATGGAAAAAATCAGGAACGAAAGCCGGCTAAAGGGAATAAACTATGTGTCAGGTGATTTTTCGGAGGAAGCTACACTCAAGCGTTGTCAGGTTGAAAATGCAGAGCGTGTGTTGATCATTTCTGACCAGTCAAAAAAATATTCAAAGCTGGAGACTGATTCACGTACGGTTCTGGGTGTTCTTACAATGTCCAACATGAACCCAAAGCTTTATATCGCCGCTGAGCTTACTGATTCAAAATTCGTAAAGCACCTGGAGATGGCACACTGCGACGAAATCATCCTTACAACGGAATATGAATGCTCGCTTCTGGCATCTGCATCAAGCGGAACAGGATTCAGCAACGTACTTCGTGAACTTGTGGGAAACAACACGGACTACGGAATCATCATCGACGACATCCCTTCAATTTATGTAGGAAAGCCATACAAGGAATTCAAGGAACATGCAAGAAAGGATGCAGTTTTAATCGGAGTCCTGAAGAATACCGGAAACTTCTATCAGCGTAGGAAAGATGCCCTGCGTGAGGCTCAGAAAAACCCGAACATCGAGACTATCGTCAGCAACCTCAAGAAAGTAAAGCAGCTCAAGAGCAACCAGCCTGTGCTTACACCGAGCGACGGTTATATAATTCCACCAAATACAATGGCCATTTTTGTAAAAGGCGATCCAGAGGACGAGGCGGTATAATATGAAAAAGATTGCTGATTTTGAGGAAATACTTCCCAAACTGACTAAACTGGAAATCTTCTCTGATTTTGACCTGGAAAAAGATGAGGACAAACGTATTCTTAAGACAGTTTATGACGGCCTTGCGGTGAAGAATTTCAAAAAGGGTGAAATTATAATCCGCGAAGGCGACCGTGGTGATGATTTTTACATTCTTCATACAGGTAGCGTTCAGGTTCAGCAGAAGACTTTTTCCGATGACAGCATAGCCCTTGCAAATCTTGATTCCACCATGAACATCTTTTTTGGCGAGGCTGCCCTTATCGGACAGGACACGCGATCTGCATCCGTAATTGCAACAAGTGACTGCAGCACAATAGTTCTTTCCGGAGAAAAGTTCCTGGAGCTTGCAGAAAAGGAACCGGTTTTCGGGTACAGGGTTACGCTACGTATTGCAAGAAGAATGGCTGCAACCATAAGAAAATCAAATCGTGATAAAACCACTTTGTATGAGGCATTGTTAAGCGAAGTTGAAGGAACGTTCAGCGGATAGGACAATTCCTTAAGGAGAGAGTTTATGCCGCCAGGAGGACCCGGAATGGGTATGCGGAACGGTTTTTTGACCGAAGAAGAAAAGGCCAACCGTCCCAAAGTTACAGGTAAACTTTTAAGAAGAATCTTTGGATGGCTCAAGCCGTATTGGAAGCAGCTGCTGGTAGTCTTTGTTGCCATCTGTATTTCGTCCGTCTTTTCCCTTTTGCCCGCAGTATTGACAGGCCGCATTATTGACGAAGGCCTTATCGGCAGGAACCTTAAACAGCTCATCATCCTGATTTGTCTATCGCTTGGTGTTACTCTTGGTGCCAATTTGATTGGTGTCCTTGAAAGTTACATGAACACATGGATTGCTCAGCACATCACATTTGACATGCGCAACAAGATGTACCGTCATCTTCAGCAGATGAGCCAGAAGTTTTTTACAAGCAATAATCAGGGCGACATCGTTACCCGAATGACGAGCGATATCGGTGGTGTTCAGCAGATAATTACCGGAACCCTGACGCAGATTTTTTCCAACGTGATAACATTGATTGTGGCATTGGTTGCCATGTACCAGAAGAACTGGATGTTAGCGACATTGGGTGTGCTTGTGATACCGCTCTTTGTTATTCCGACAAGAAGTGCAGGAAAGACAAGATGGTCTCTTACACGTGACGCACAGGCATGCAACGATGAGGTCAACGGAATCTTAAACGAGACACTTTCGGTCAGCGGACAGCTTTTGGTTAAGCTTTTTGGCAAGGAAGATGTTGAATACGACCGCTATAAAGATGTAAACGGCAGGATGATGGAGCTGAACATAAAGGAGGGCATGGCAGGCCGTTGGTTCCGTGTCGTGCTTTCAACTTTCTCCAGCATAGGTCCAATGCTCCTCTATCTTGTTGGCGGCATTCTTATAATGAAGGCGGACAGTACGATTACTGTCGGTGACATAACGGTTTTTGTGGCACTCCTTGCAAAAATGTACGGTCCTGTGAACCAGCTTCTGAATATTCAGGTTGACTGGATCCGTTCAATGGCAATGTTTACCCGCATCTTTGAATACTTTGACATGCCGGTGGAAATTCAAAACGCACCTGATGCATTGGTTCCAGATTCAAAAGAGGGCTATGTTGTAAACGGTGAGGTTGAATTCAAGAATGTGGATTTCTCATACAATCCCGAGCGGAAGATTTTGTCGGACGTTTCGTTCAAGTTGAATGCGGGAGACTGTATCGCGATTGTAGGTCCCTCTGGTTCCGGTAAGAGTACACTCATCAATTTGATTCCCAGGCTTTATGATGTTGACAGTGGTTCTGTTCTGTTTGACGGTGTTGATGTCCGCAATCTTGACCTTGCATTTTTACGCAGGAACATCGGTATTGTAAGTCAGGAGACCTATCTGTTTAACGCAAGCATACGTGAGAACCTTTTGTATGCCAAACCCGATGCAAGCGAGGACGAGCTGATTGAGGCATGCAAGAAGGCGAACATCTGGGATTTTGTTTCCACACAGGAGGAAGGTCTTGATACCATGGTCGGTAATCGTGGACTAAAACTTTCCGGTGGAGAAAAACAGCGTATTTCGATAGCCAGGGTTCTGCTAAAAGATCCCGCGCTTTTGATTTTTGACGAGGCAACATCCGCTTTGGATTCAATTTCCGAAAAGAAGATACAGGAAGCAATAGATCCGCTCATCGAGGCACGCACAAGCATTTTGATTGCACACAGGCTTTCAACAATTCTTGCGGCAGATGAAATCCTTGTGATAAAGGACGGTCAGATTGCAGAACGCGGAAAACACAAGCAACTGGTAAAGGCAGGCGGAGTCTACACTGAACTTTATGAAACACAATTCAAGGTGAAGAAATAAAACTGTTGTCGTTTGAATGAAATTGAATGCAGTTTCCATGATACACTAGACTTTAACAAGATTTAGCGATATACTCACATAATGAAAAGAATTTGTGCTTATTGTTTGTGTGTATTGACATTTTTGCTTGTGCTTTCATCCTGTGCAAGTGGTGATTATGTAGAAAAAGATTATGAAAAAAATATCCAGTTGCTGAAAAACTGTGTCCCATATACAACAGAAGATATTCCGCTCCAAAAGCAGGATTTAATAGGTAATGCGCGTGCACAAGAAATCCGCAGTTATTTTAAGGACAATGCAAATCTTGATCTTGATGCCCTGATGTCCTCAGGAAAAACAACATGGGAAAAGTCAGTTGACCTTGCTGTTTTTGTGGCAAGAAATATTCCACATGACAATCAGAAGGTTCAATTGGATGACAGAAATGCAATCATACTTTGGGAATACTCACGCAATACACCAACAGGCTTTAACTGCCGTTACCATGCTATTCTTTTGAGTGAGCTCTTGCTTTCAATCGGAATAAAAAACAGTTTTGTAACATGTCGTCCATATGATAAGAATGACGGTGACTGTCATGTGGTAAATATAGTCTGGCTGCCTGAGCTGAACAAATGGGCTATGATAGACTCAGACATGGTTGAATATACAACTGATGAAAATGGAACACCTCTTTCTCTTCAGGAAATGCGACGGTTTATCCAGCAGGACAGAAATTTTACGGTAAACACCCTTCCCGGTTTTGAAAACTCGCATGGTGAAAATCCCTACGGTCAATTCTATATGCAGGCATACTGGGCAAAAAATCTTTACTGGTTTACTCTTTACAAGGTTTATGCATTTGACTTGGAGTACGCACGAAATCTTGATGGCACCCGTGTCTTTATCTCCGAATACATTACTCTGGTTCCGCCGGATTATGACGTCACCGATTCATTTCCCAATAACCAGATAATTACCAATGACGAGGTTTTCTGGGCAGAATAAAAACAAGGGGTCACGCTATACTTTTAATGCCTGGCGCTTACTGGTGTTGTTGTCATTGTGATTCCCTTTGTTCCAAGATGATTCCTTCAACTATTTCCACAGCAGCCGCAACCATTTTGGGACAGAATTCCGTAAACAGTTTATTGTCACGACAATATTGCACGCCTTCTTTTGTTGAAATGTCACAACCCAATAAATCGTTGCAAATATAAGAACCGCATTTTTCTTTGAAGCGATTCATCATCAAATCATTTACTTTATTTGAAGACTGGCGGCCATCGGTGTCACCGGCACTTTTCTGACCATACAACAATCCCAACACCATCAAAGCACCAGTAACAGCTCCGCACACTTCCCCCTTACGCATGCCACTGCCAAAACAACTGCCAAGTTTGAGGGCATGTTCATCCGTAATTCCACATTCTTCTGCAAATGCCGCAAGAACCGACTGCGAGCAATGTAAATTTTGAGAAAAATAATCTACCGCTTTTTGCTTATGATCCATCGTTTTTCCTCCTTTATATTTAGAATTTTTATTTATATTTTGGGCGAGCTCCAATCCCTCACGTGTGTAAGTCCGCCGGTCAGAGCGGGCATGTTCTATAGTAAAGCGTTTAAGAAAATAGCAATGCAGCAATTTTTTAGCTTTACATCCTTAAAAAAACAACGCCTGAAAAGCATTGAAAAAATATCCGACTATAATTATTCCAATAACGCAGATTGAAACAAAAACAACCAGCAGTTTTGTTTTAATTATTTTTTTCAGCATAATAAGTGAGGGCAAACTTAGGGTCGTTACCGCCATCATAAAACTAAGTACAACTCCCAAAAGTGCACCCTTTGCCAGAAGGCTTTCAGAAATCGAAATGCATCCAAAAATATCTGAATACATCGGAATGCCGGCAAACACCGCAAGAATTACTCCAAGCGGATTTTTCACGCCAAGTGAACTGATAATCCAATTCTCCGGAATCCAGTTATGAATTACAGCTCCAACAGCAACACTCAAAAGAATATAAGGAAAAACTTTTTTGAGTGTATCACTAACAGAACGCAAGGATGACACAAGCCTCTGTCTCTGATTTATTTTTGCTTTTGAACATGAGCAGCAGCATTTTACGGGAGTAAGTAACATAACAACCTGATCTTCCATATGAAGGTGCTCTATGATTGTTCCACCGGCTACAGCAACAATAAGTCCGAGCACAACATAAGCAATTGCAATCTTCCAGCCAAAGATACTGGTCAAAAGAATCAGCGAAGCAAAATCAACCATTGGAGAAGAAATCAAAAAACTGAAAGTTACTCCAAGAGGAAGTCCCGCCGTAGTGAATCCCATAAAAAGCGGAATTGAAGAGCAGGAACAAAATGATGTGACAGTTCCCAAAAGAGCCGCAATCACGCGGGCAAGAAAGCCTTTACAGCGCGAAAGGATTTTCTTACTTCGTTCCGGTGGAAAAAACGACTGAATATATGAGATTATAAAAATCAGCACAAAAAGCAGAAGGGTGATTTTAATCACATCATAAACAAAAAAGTGAACGCTTCCACCAATGCGACTTTCTATATCAAGACCAAAAGCTGTAAGCATTTTTCCTGTAAGAGTTTTTAGCCACAGCATTCCAAGAATCTGATTCTG
>JAGCYQ010000160.1 GCA_017960765.1 Treponema sp. | reverse complement strand
GTCAGTTCCGCAAGGGGAGAATCATTATGCTGCCCTATATGATGCAATTCTATCGGGTTCCCATTTTTATCAAGTGGCGCAAGCCCCTGTTCCATGCGTTCCTTGTTCGTCCGGCCGAAGTCATCTTTTTGCTCCATATCGATATTCGGATTGACCAGGCACTTCCGGTCATCGACTTCTTTTTCGACAAGACCTGCATCTCTGTAAACCTTGCATTCATCCTCAGAACCAATAGAATCAACTACCACATCAGACCAGCCAGTTTCCTCTTTTATACGCTCTTTCTGCTCTTGTGACAAGTCTTTTCGCTCTTGGCTTTCGCCTTTCGCAACCTTAGCATCAGGATCATAAGATTTAACTTGTTTCTCAGCAGGAACATCACTTTTCTCAACACGGCAGTCGGGATCAAAGGAACAGGATGTTTCGCCTGCCGGTTTTCCACCGACCTCACCTACTTTTGAAGATACTTCCGTCATTTTACGCCTCCTTCCTGAGACCATCGCTCCAACAGGTCCGTCTTTCCCAGCTCGTTGTGCAGATAGTCGGTGATGATGCACTGACGGATAAAACGAAGCAGAACTTCGCTGCAGCCATCATGAACATTCATCCGAACTGCCGCATCCACATCGTCCGTCCACCTCACTGTGTCAGAAGTCCTTGCAAATGACGAAACAAATGCAGCACGGACATCCGGGAACAGCTCTGACACGATAGGAGCAAGCTTCGTATAGCGGGGATTTTCCAGCGGGGCTTGCAGGCTGCGCAGCACCAGCACCTTTGCAGAGGCTCGGAGATTAAGCTTATCAAGCTTCTCCTTCAAATCCTTAAGCTCTGCCTTTCCCGTGACGAACGAACCGGTACAAAGCAGGTGTGCTATCTCCAGCCGGTCAGCGATATGGGCATCCGTCTCCTTTGCCTGATCTCGCGTATAACCATAGGGATCTGCTGCGGATTTATAATGATCAACCTTGCACAGGACAGCCTCAACCCACTCGTTTTGATACACGGCGGCAACACCACGAGGCAACTTTGCAAGTTCGGTTATCTGATCGTCATTCAGATTGGCAGCTTTTCCCACCAGTTCCCGGTCGTCCTTGTCTGGAAGTCGCATGATAATCTTTGTGTTCGTGTTGCGGATGACCGCCATATCGAGCAAGGCAGGCGCTTGGTCAGCGATGATGAATCCCTCCCCATACGTGCGCATTTCGGCAATCGCATTTGCCAGCATTTCAACAGACTTGCCAAGGAGGCTGCCACCGGCCTGCTCCTGCGCCATACTGGTCCGCTTGAGGAGGTTGTGAGCCTCCTCAAGGACTGTCACGTGCCGTAGAGGAGCGTTCATCTCCGTACCTGTCATACGGTGTTCCTGCAGCTTGAGCACAAGCAAGCCCATAATGAGAGACTTTGTCTCCGCAGAGCCGACACGGCTCAGGTCAACGATGACATTCTTGTCGAACAAATCCTGGCTCGGAATTTCGTCAACCGTGAAAACCTGTCCATTTATTCCGTTTGTCAGAGACTTCAGGCGCGTCAAAAGGCTTCCCTTGTAGGCTCCCTTGTTCTCCGCGTCATACTCGGAGCTGTCGATTATCGCGCGGATGTTGCTGGCAACATCTGAGAAAGTGGGGTACATATCCGTGCCATAGGCATTTGTTGACTCGGAAAGGTTCCAGCCGCAGTCCTCATAAGACTTTTCCACCGCCTCCTTAAGCACAGCGGGCATAGCTGCGTACATGGGCCAACAGACGTTGAAAATCTCAACGAGACGGTCAAGGTGCTCAAGAATATGGATGTTCTGAGTTTTGTTCTCTCGACCGTGCGGAAAGCTGAACGGGTTTATGCGCAGGAGCGGGCTAAGATCAGGATTCGTGCCGTAGACAGAAACACCCGCCTGATTGCCAAAGACATTCTTATACTCTCCTTTTGCAGGCTCTATGACAAGAAAGCGTTTCCCAAGCCGACAGCATTCAGAAAGAACCTGGTATACCGTATTGGACTTGCCTACTCCCGTCGAACCTGTTATGAACGTATGAGAAGCCAAGCTGTTTGCATCTAGCAGCACAGGCAATTCTTCCTCTTGATTCATGTGCCAGATAGAGCCAAGATTGACAGCATAGTTCTTGCCATCTGCATTCACGGACTCATCGTATGATGACACCGAACGTCCGAACTCCGCGCACTCCAGAACCGGAATGCCGGGCACGGAATGGTTGGGTAAACCTGCATGTATTGCCAGCTCAGCACTGCTTATAAGTGTGCCGGGAGTAAGCTGCAAACCATTAAACAAAAACCGCGGATGTTCCATGTGCCTCAGAGCATTCATAACCTCCGGAATATGTTCTTTAGACCACACGGTAATACTGCTATTCTCAAGGGCCGAGTTCTTGCCCCGTATAATAGAGCGATAGATACTCGCAGCCATTTCCGAGGTCACCTTGTCTCCGATGCAGTACAAGGCACAGTTCCACATACCAAGATCAACGCATGAATCATATCGGTCAAGTATTTTGTCTATGCGCTCCATGAGCTTTTTGACGGTATGGTTCTCAAAGGAAAGCTGTATGCTTCGGTTCTCGCCAGTTTGTCGGCCGGTCCCCTGTGTTGCCGTACGAGAGCTTGACCGGGAGCTTCCTTCTGTCGTTATTGTTCCCGTGGTATCTGACTCATTTATACCTCTTGAAGATGAATTACTGCTGGTATTACTAACAGAGTGCTGTACTCCTTCCGAATTAGAGTGAGTTATTCCATTCGCAACAGAATGAGACCTCGAAAAAGAAGTACCAAACGAAGTACCGGCCGAACTGGAACTGTTAAAGCCAAAACCGCCTATACCAGCATGTCCTCCAAAACTTTTTGCGCCAAAAGTTGAAAACGTTGTCCCTGTTGAAGTTCCATTCGTTGTCGTATGCGAAACCCCATCCGTAACAGTACGGGATATTCCATTTGTCTCAGTATGGGATGTCCCGACTGTTGTTGAAAAAGTCTTTCCCGCAGTGTGGGAAACAGAATGCGCTATGCTTTTGCTGATGGAATCTGTCGCACCAATTGATACAGACTCATTAACGGAAGAACTTTCGCTTTCTCCCACGGAATACTGAGAACAAGAAAACGGAACAAGCTGCGAATAGATACTCTCCAATGCGAGGCGGTTTTCGTTCAGATCGGAAAGACTCACTGGATCTGCAATAAGAAAAAGCGTATATATTTTTCCTTGCATCGCATCAATAAGTTTTTCTATTCCCTGCATGAACTGCTTTTCATCTGATTCTTCTTCCGAACGCAGACCTGCAATGTCAGTAACTGAGGCAACAGTCTGGGAAGAAGAAAAGCCGTTGAGTATTTTATCTTTTAACTCATCAGCTGACATACGGGACATCTTTGTACCTGGAAAATTAGCAAGAAGGCTGTTTTCAAGCACATTCTGGGCAAGCATGGTATTCTGTGTATTCTTATCGGAATTCTTTATACCTATACGGATAGAAACACTATTCTTGTCACCAGAAATGTGAAATAGCAAGGATGCACCAGTATTTCCTACTGCATTGAATACGGTTACAAGCTTGTCACGCATATTCTCATTTTTGTTCAATACAATTTGCGTCACGTCAAAAAAACGCACTGAACAGTTAAGAGAATCTTTTAGCTGTGCAGGAGTCTCTGTTAAAAACTTCCCGTGTACAAGCTCAAATTTTGAAAGTACCGCAAGATAGTTTTTATTTATAATGCTATCTGCCATGACAAAAGCTTGGGAAATATCACGAGGTCCCTTAACATCTAATTCATTCATGTTTTCTTCCTAACACTTATCCGAATATAACAATTCCGGCAACTACAGCGGCAACAGCAACTACCGCAGCAGCAATCAAAGCACCTGATCCAGGCTTTGAACCTTCGTCGTCCATATCGCCTTTTGAAGATGAGCGTCTGGTCCTACGAGTACTGCGGGTTTCCTCGCCTCTGTCAGAATGCGTCTCTTCACCGGCATCAAGCTCTTTAACACGTACAATACGTTCCTTCAGAATGCGTTCACCGATTATGCGCTCATTACTACTGCTGGAAGAACCTGTCATTTCAGAAGATGAACTGTCACTTGCCTGTCCTGACTGCTGTGTCTTTGACGAATCATCACTCTGTTCATCTGACCATATAGCCTTTGCAAGCGAAATGATTTTATTGAGTCTGTCTCTTGAAAAGTTGGTTGCTAACTGTCCTACAAGTGCATTATAGTTAGACTCGCTTTTTTCACCAGAAAGAGATCTCCCGTCTGGTTCCTGGTACAGTTTTTCCGTAATCCCCTGACGTTTGCATTCGGCCCAACATTCGCTAAACATTCCGCCTGTAACATCATGATCCATTAACAGACGGTTTTTGAGCATATCGCGTATAGCAGGAATATTTTCTTTCTCAACAGCTTCCTTAAATTTTTTATCAACCATAATTTTCCTTCCTTTAATCAGCCTACAAGAGCTTCATTCAATCGCTTTGTAAAGTCTGTGAGCCATGCAAGCTTCCGCTTACTTTCCT
>JAGCYQ010000016.1 GCA_017960765.1 Treponema sp. | reverse complement strand
GACTTTGACGGTGACCAGATGGCCATCCACGTTCCTCTGACTCAGGCAGCCCAGATGGAATGCTGGAACCTGATGCTTTCCGCCCGCAACCTGCTGGACCCCGCCAACGGAAACACAATCGTTTATCCTTCCCAGGACATGGTTTTGGGAATCTACTATATGACGGCCATTAAACCCCATTCAAAGGGATCTCCTGAAAACGAGGATCCTGCAAAGGCAAAACTCTTCAGTTCTGCCGATGAGGTAAGGCTTGCGGCTTCAAGTGGTGCAATCGAATGGCAGGCCCTCATCCGCGTACCCAAGAACATTTTGAACAAATGCGTTCACAACGACAAGGAGCCGGGTGCAAAATTCCTTGCAACTTCTGCGGGACGTCTTGCCTTTAACGAGGCCATGCCGGCTGAAGTGGACTACTACAATGAGCAGTTGGGCGACAAAGACCTCCGCAAGATGATAGAGCGTGTTTATCACTCCGAGCAGACGAGCGATAAGGCTGTTAAGGCCCTTGTGGAAGAAAAATACAAGTTCACCAAGCTTGAGGAAGAGACTCTTTCTGAAATTGTCTCCGACAAAAAGCTCATGGCAAAGATAAACGCAGTCTACAACCGCATTGCGCCGATGACGGAAGAGCAGGCCCGCAAGCTCATAAACGATCTGTATAATTCTGACCGCTCATGGCTTACGATTCAGATGCTTGACGACATTAAGGCAACCGGTTACAAGAACGCTACATTCTACGGTGCGACACTTTCAATGGATGACATTTTGATTCCGGATGAAAAGAAGGACATTGTAGATAAGACGACTGCAATCGTAAACAAAATCATTCAGGATCACGGAAAGGGTGCCATAAGCGAAAAGGAAAGACGTGAAAAGTCTATCGCAGAATGGTCAAGGGCAGGTGATGAGTTGACCGACACCATGTACAAGAAGCTTGCCAATGACAAGGATGGCTTTAACACCATTTACATGATGGCAAACTCTGGTGCCCGTGGTTCAAAAAAGCAGATTTCACAGCTGGCCGCAATGCGCGGTTTGATGCAGAAACCTAACGGAGAAATCATTGAACTTCCGATTAAGGCAAACTTCAAGGAAGGCCTTTCGGTTATCGAATACTTCATTTCTTCAAACGGTGCCCGCAAGGGTCTTTCAGATACGGCTCTTAAGACGGCAGACGCAGGTTACATGACCCGCCGCCTTGTTGATGTAGCACAGAACGTCGTAGTAAACGAAGAGGACTGCGGTACAATCAACGGAATCGACTATACCGCAATCAAGGACGGTGAGACTGTTATAGAAAGCCTTGCTTCCCGCATTGCAGGACACTTCTCTATTGAGCGTGTTCTTGACCCGGTTAACGGTGAGCTTTTGTGCGATGTAAACCAGTATATCGACGAGGCGCTTGCAGACAAAATCGACAAGGCCGGTGTTGAAAAGGTAAAGCTCAGAACGGTTCTTACCTGCGAAAGCAAGTACGGAATCTGTGTTAAATGCTACGGAAAAGACTTGGCCAGAAACAAGATTGTTGAGATTGGTGAGGCAGTCGGTACAATTGCCGCCCAGTCAATCGGTCAGCCGGGTACGCAGCTTACCCTCCGTACCTTCCATACCGGTGGTGCCGCTGAAACTTCTGCATCCGACAACCACATTAAGATGAAGTATCCGGTTTACATCATTAGCCTTAAGGGTACTCATGTTGAAAAGTCTAACGGCGACTGGCTCTTTACCCGCCGCGGTACGATGGTTGTTGCAAAGCTTTTCAAGAGCTATCCATTCAAGAAGAATGATGAAGTCGTCGTTCAGGATGGAGCGCGTGTCCGCAAGGATAATGTAATTCTTAAGCAGGGCACGAAGGAAGTTTTGGCTTCTGACAACGGACGCATCATCATCAAGGACAACGTGGTATATCTTGTTAGCAACGATCAGAAGGTTGAGATATCCAACGGTTCGATTGTGTATGCAAAATTCACCAACAGCGGTGCAGTTGCAGAGCAGAATGTACCTGTAGGAGAATTTGACCCCTTCAACGAGCCCATCATAGCTGAAGTTTCCGGTTATGTTCATTATGAGGAAGTTATTCCGGGCCAGACAGTTGAGGAACGTGAGACACTGGATAAGAACACAGGCAAAAAGACTGTTGAGCGCCGAATTACAGACCTGCACATGGATGTAAAGCAGCCCCGCCTTGTAATCCGCGATGAGGAAGCCGGTCAGGAAATCGGTTCATACTACCTTCCTGTTGGTACGACACTCAGGGTTAACGACAAGCAGTGGGTTGATGCCGGCGTGACACTTGGTACCCTTCCAAAAGAAGGAGCTAAGGCAAACGACATCACTTTGGGTCTTCCACGTGTATCCGAACTCTTTGAGGGACGCAAGTCTAAGAATCCAACGGTAATATCAAAGATTTCCGGACAGGTAAAGTTTGGTAAGGTTGTTAAGGGTAAGAGGACAATCATCGTTACAAGCGATTACGGAAAAGACTATTCGCATGCAGTACCGATGAACAAGCGTCTTCTTGTTCGTGACGGTGACCAGGTTGAGGCTGGAGAGCCATTGTGCGACGGATCAAAGGATCCTCATGATGTTCTTGCGGTTTTGGGTGAAAACGAACTCCAGAACTTCCTCCTGAACGAAATCCAGTCAGTTTACCGCGCTCAGGGTGTAGCAATCAACGACAAGCATATCGGTACAATCATCCGCCAGATGCTTAAGAAGGTTGAGGTTACCAAGGTAGGTGATACAAAGTTCATCTACGGTCAGCAGGTGGACAAGTATGCCTTCCACGAGGAAAACAACCGTGTAATTGCACAGGGTGGTGAACCTGCCATAGCCCGTCCTATGTTCCAGGGTATTACAAAGGCTGCATTGGCAACAGATTCCTTCATCTCCGCATCTTCTTTCCAGGAGACGACTAAGGTTTTGACCAACGCCGCCATTGCCGGAGCAGAGGATCGCCTGCACGGTCTTAAGGAAAACGTGATTATAGGCCACATGATTCCGGCTGGTACCGGTATGAGGCAGTATCACAACGTAAAGCTTTCAGATTCTTCAACATCAGACCTTGATGCCAAAATGGAAGAAATCCTTGCCCTCCGCAAACAGGAGGCAGACCTGGAGAGACAGGCCGAGGAAATGTCCATGGGTGTCGCTGACATGGGAGAGGAAGATTAAATTTCCAAAACTAGCCGAATTTCACTTGACTGATTCATGTGAAATTCGGTATAGTATTAGCACTTGTTATTTTGTCAAAATTGTCCGAGGTGCTGCTCGGCAAAAAATAAGGAGAATAGGCCAATGCCTACAATAAACCAGTTAATTCGTAAGGGTCGTCAGTCAGCGGCTAACAGGACTAAAGCTCCCGCGCTTCAGTCATGCCCGCAGAAACGTGGTGTTTGTACCCGTGTTATGACCATGACGCCAAAGAAACCGAACTCAGCTCTTAGAAAGATTGCTCGTGTTCGTTTGAGTAATGGAATTGAGGTTACTGCATATATTCCTGGAATCGGACATAACCTGCAGGAACACTCAGTTGTATTGGTACGCGGTGGACGTGTAAAGGATCTTCCTGGTGTACGTTATCACATTATCCGCGGTACAAAAGATACTCTTGGTGTAGACGGACGCAAACGTGCCCGCTCAAAGTATGGTGCCAAGAGACCTAAGGCATAATAAGGAGACAAGACGATGGGAAGACACAAGAAATCAATTAATCGCCCTGTTATGCCGGACGAAAAATACAACAGCCCAATCATCAGCAAGTTCATTACTCGCATGATGCTGGACGGAAAGAAGCAGGTTTGTACAAAGATTATTTATGATGCTTTGGACAAACTCAAGGGAAAGACCGACAAGGATCCTCTGGAAGTATTCCTTAAGGCTTTGGACAACGTAAAACCAATGGTAGAAGTAAAGAGCCGCCGCGTTGGTGGTGCTACCTATCAGGTACCGATTGAAATCCGCGAGAGCCGCCGTGAAGCTCTTGCCATGAGATGGATGATCACTGCTGCACGCAATCGTTCAGGTCATGGTATGGCAGAAACTCTGGCTGCTGAATTGCTGGATGCCTATAACAATACAGGTACCGCATATAAGAAGAAGGAAGATACACACAAGATGGCAGAGGCCAACAAGGCATTTGCACACTACAGATGGTAGAATAATTCTTCTGAGAAAGTCCCTCGTTTTCCAGCGGGGGATTTTTTTTGCCCTGTGAGTTGATTTGATCGTGAGGATGCCTGTCTCAACGGTATCAGTGATAGCGATTGAACATCTTGCAGTATTCGATGAAATCCTGTTTTGGAAGTGGCTTGGAGAAATAATAGCCCTGCAGGTAATCTGCTCCCATCTGAACCATCAGGTCCCTTTGTGCCTTTGTCTCGACACCTTCTACCAGAATCTTTTTGTTCAGTTCCTTTATCATGCGGACTGTGTTCTGCAGAATTATGAGGGCTGACTCTGACTTCTCTGCCTCCCACAAAATGGTCTTGTCAATCTTGATGATGTCAAAGTCCATGTTAAAGATGTAGGAGGCGTTTGAATATCCTGTTCCGTAATCGTCAAGTGAGAATGTGAATCCGGCATTATGCAGGTCCTTTATGGTCTGCAGGAAAGTATCATGGCTGTTGATTGCCACGCTTTCGGTGATTTCCAGGTTGATTACATTTGGCTTCAGGTTGTAATGGCTCATTGTGTTCAGGAAAATCTGAGAGAGCTTCTTGTTGTTGCATTGCACTGTCGAAAGGTTTACTTCAAGGAATTCAATTCCGATTCCGTTCAGCTGCTCAATTGAGAACATTTTGCATGTCTCTTCAAAAACAAACTGGCCGATAGCAATAATCGAACCGTTCTTTTCGGCAATTGGTATGAATTCGTCGGGAGAGATAAATCCCATCTCTTCATTGTGCAGGCGGGCAAGGGCTTCCGCACTGTGGATCTTGTCGGCATGCACGTCGTAAATCGGCTGGTAGTATACCTGAAAGAGGTTGTTGTCCAGTGCATAGGCTATGGTGTTTTGGATTGCCTTTACCCTCTGCATGAACGAAAGCTGCTCGCGCTTGATTATGGAGACCTTGGAGCTCTGTTTGATTCCAGGGGCATCTACGATTGTTACTATGCTTTCTACGTTGTTTACGTCAGCTGGAATGTCAATGTCGCATATCTGTGTCTCAAGGCTCAGGATGATGTCCTTGTGGAGCCAGTCGGTGGAAAAGCGGTTGGAAAGATATGTCAGGATCTGGTCGGCTTTCTTTAGGCGCTGTCCATAGAGGATTATGGCGAAGTTTCCGTTGTTGCAGTCGTAAACGCAGTCCTCGCTTGTTATCATTACAAACCACTGGGCAATGGATTTGAGGATTTCCTGCATGTAGGAGTAGCCCAGTGCAGACATGTAATATTCTTCGTTAAGTATCTTGATGATGACGAGCTTGTAGGAGACCTTGTTTTTGAGGAAGTTGATGTTGTCGAGGATGAAGGTATTCCTGTTGTAGACGCCGGTTGTAAGGCTGAATATCTCGCTGGGGTTGTCAACCGTAATCATCAGGCAGAGAGTCATCGTTATCTGGACAAAGCATTCAACAAGGAATCTCGGGTATATGAATTGAACCACCGTGGAAGCGAGAATGAGTAATGTAAATGTAGTGAGGAGCAAAAATCTGCTTACTGATATTGTGGATCGGAAGTGAATTATCAATATCTGGCATAAAACCATGTACATAAAGGCCGAGAGGTATAATGGCAGTATCAGAGGACCCTTGTAGTAGTTGAGGTTTTCATCGATTGTAAATATAAAGTGAGTGAAAGGGTTTGAGATCTGAAGCAGGAACAGGATTATGTAGGGAACAAAAATCAAGGGAAGGTACTTGTTGTGCCGCTTAATGAGTCCGGTCAAATCAAGGATGTAGATTACAAAGAGGATGGGCAGGAAAGTATGAGTGATAAAATATACCAGGTTTACGATATTGGAGAGAACCCACAGGTTTGAAAGGTGGTTGTTGATTGTGTAGGCACCTACAAAATCGCATGTAGTGGTAACTATCTGAGTTACAATCAGCAGGAAAAATGTCCTGTTTTGCCGTTTATGCCTGTCTTTTTTATAAACAAAAATGAGCAGGGCGGCAAAGGAGATGAACAGTGCGCTGATGTCAAATTCCAGAATATAATCCACAAAAATATTATAACAGATAAATTTGAATAAGAAAAGAGAAAAAGCAGTCTTAATGCGTAATTCGGCGTTAAATTGTCATCAGATCCATGGCTCGTTTTCAAGGATGACAAGGCCGTCGGGAAGCTCGTTTTTTGCCTTTGAATCCAGCGGGAAATTCTGGGTAAGGAGCTCTCCGCAGCGGTTTATGGCACCGATAAGGGCTTCCTTAGCTTTGCCCTTTGCAAGTGAGTCGGTCATTTCGTCGGCAACGATGTTCCACAGGTCCTGGGATACCTTTGCGTTTATTCCTGAGTCTGCAAGGATGCGTATCTCACGCTCAAGATATGATACAAAAATCAAAATACCGGTCTGTCCGCTTGTCTTGTATACTCCGCTCTGGAGGAAATACCGCATGGCACGGTTGTTTACTGCGGTTCTTCGTGCGATAAGAGGAATCAGGCCCCGTTTTACGGCGGAAATGTTGTACAGAAGGTAAACGATGGCGGCGGCGGCAACTCCAGTCAGGACGTAGAACGTGGGAAGTACCCAGATGCGCTCCGGCCATGAGATCAGGTCGATGAATGAAGAGATGTGGTTTGAAAATGGAATGAGGCAGCCTATCACAATAAGTGCGGCAAACAGTGCGGTAAGAAGCTCCCAGAATGCGTAGGAAGAGCTGTCAGGTGCTATGGCAAGTGCTATTTCACCGCAGGTGTTTTTCTCCTGTTCCGTAACGGCATTCTTGATGTCCTCAAAATCCTGCTCTGAGAATGCCAGTTTTTTCAAAAGTTTTTTCTGCTTCATGTTTTTAAAGATAATAATAAAACTGCTTAATCGTCAAGGTTCCCGGGGCTCTTTTATGTTGATTTTTTTCAATTATCTATTGAATTTTTTGGTATTCTAGGGTATTCTACTATGAAAATTAAAATTGTTTCTTAAATAAATTTATTGAGGGTTTTTATGGCTCAAATCACATATGATTTCACAGTTGAGAATTTGGGAGAATGCACAGTCCCGTCTCCAATCGAACTTTCACGCGAGCATGGTCATTTCCGTGCACTGTATGTAAAGGACACTTCTTTTGTGCGCTATCATGTCAATGTTTTTGCAGATAACAAGGCTGATGCAAATGACCGCACAAACTTGATGGAAAAGGCAGGTCCTCGTGAAAAGATTTATTTCAATCCTGAGCATGTTACTGCAGGTATCTGTACATGCGGTGGTTTGTGCCCCGGCTTGAACGACGTTATCCGTGCCGTAGTGCGCTGTCTGTGGAATCGTTATGGTGTCCGCAGGATAAAGGGCATCCAGTTCGGATACAACGGATTCTTTGAGGACGAAGGTTTTGAGGTCGTTGATCTGAATCCGGATATTGTAGATACAATCCATAAAATCGGAGGCTCTTATCTTGGAACCTCACGCGGTGGTGGAGACAGGGTAGGAGAGATTGTTGATTCAATCCAGCGCCTTGGCATCAACGTAATGTTCATCATTGGCGGTGACGGAACCCAGAGGGGTGCCCTGGACATTGCAAACGAGATCGAGCGCCGTGGCCTTAAGATTGCTGTTGTAGGAATCCCGAAGACTGTAGACAATGACCTTCAGTTCATGGACCGCTCATTCGGATTTGAGACAGCCGTACAGAAGGCAACACATGCAGTCAACTCATGCCACATGGAGGCAAAATCACAGATAAACGGAATCGGTCTTCTTAAGCTCATGGGACGTGAGTCAGGATTTATCGCTACAGCTGCTGCCATTGCAAGCCACGAGACAAACTTCTGCCTTATCCCTGAGGTTCCTTTTGAGATGGACGGTCCAAACGGTTTCCTTAATCACCTTGAGGCACGCCTGAAGCGCAGGGGACATGCCGTTATTGTTGTTGCAGAGGGTGCCGGTCAGGATCTCCTGGCTTCTACAAACCAGACAGACGCATCTGGAAACAAAAAGCTTGCAGACATTGGAATATTCCTCAAGGACAGAATCAACGAGTACTTCAAGGAAAAGAAGATGCCGATTAACCTCAAGTACATCGATCCGAGCTACGAGGTAAGGGCTGCAGTTACAATCGCAAACGACTCAATCTATTGCGAGAGGCTTGGAAACAATGCAGTTCATGCGGCTATGGCAGGAAAAACAAAGATTGTCGTAGGTCTTGTTCATGACAAATACGTACACATCCCTATCTCAATGGCAACATTGAAGCGCAATATCGTGGATCCGGAAAGCTCACTCTGGCGTGACTGTCTTGATGCGACACTCCAGCCTGTATTCATGGTGAACAACATCAACACCGTTACGGAAAAACTCCGTGAGGCATCCCAGATTGCAGATGAAAAGGCACTTTCCCGCTTGAAGAAGGTTCTTGGAAAATAAAATAAGCATTTAAATATAAAACAGCCTGTCAGTAACGATACCGGCAGGCTTTTTTTTATGCTTGATGAAATGTCATGTCAGATTGAGTTGGGCACGCGTCTTCTGTTGCGCTTGATGTAGAGGTATCTGTACGGGTGAATGTCCAATGCATTGCTCTGCCATCCGCCGATGTTGTAGAGGTTGATTACGTTAAGGCTCACGGAATGGGAAATCGGAATCACCATGGAATCGTCAAGCAAAAGCTGCTCAGCCTTGGATAAAAGCTTGTAGCGGTCGCTGCCGTTAGTTGTCTGTGCCGCCTCGGAAAGAAGGGCATCGTAGTCAGCATTCATATAGTTTGCCACGTTCAGTGTGGATTTGCCCCGGAAGAGCTCCAGGAACGCAAGCGGGTCTGCATAGTCTCCTATCCAGGAATAGGTAAACAAATCTGCATTCCAGTATGGGATTGAAGGGTTATAGTCTTCGATAGATGCTGTCTGTGTAATCAGGTTCACACCGAGAGGCTTCCATGCATCCTTCAGTGTCTGTGCCCAATAGCGCATCACAGGACTGTCGTATATTCCGAATATGATGTCCAGAGTCTTGTTCTGAGGGATTCCTGCCTTTTTGCGTGCATCCTGCATCATCAGCTTGGCATCTTCCTCGTCATAGTCCTGTAGTCCCGCAACAACCGGATAACCGGAAAGCGGATATACAAGAGTGCTTGCCTGAATGGAGAACATTGCCCTGAGATTGTCGTATGGGATTGCCTCAAGAAGTGCCTGGCGCATCTCCGTGTTGTCCCAGACTCCTCCGCGGTTCTTAAAGAAAAGGTATGTGGTACCAAAGTTTGCGTTTAAATGAACGGACTCGCTGTTGAGTATCTTGTTCGCATCTACATCAGCCAGCAGCCAGTCAACAACACCGATATTGTAAAGGTGTGTGTTCTCTTCTGCGTCATCGGTCTGAACAATCGTTATTCCAGGTATAACAACGGAAGTGGCATCGTGGTAGTACGGATTCCTGACCATCTTGAGCACACCGTTCTTGAAATACTTGAGCTTGAAAGGACCTGAGTATACGTCCGGCTTGGAGCTTGTTGCACAGAAAGAGTGGTGGCAGAGAAGGCTTGGTAAATGCTCTGTGGGCTCCTTCAGGTGAACGACGAGTGTCGTGTTGTCCCTTGCACTGATCCTTACCTGGTCTGCGGTGCCTTTTCCTGTGCGGTATTCCTCGGCTCCTGCGATGCAGTCCAAAAGCGATGCAAATGGTGCTCCCTCTGTGGACATCAGCCTGAGCCATGAGTCACGTATGGAAAAAGCGGTGATAGGCTCTCCGTCACTGAATTTCGCGTCATCACGTAGAGTAAAGGTCCATCTTTTCTTGTCACGTGAAATCTTGTATGAGGAGCAGATGGCGAATTCCGGTTCCAGCGTGTTGGGATTGTAAGAGAAGAGGCCCTCGTAAAGACCTGTAAGAACCTGTGCTTCAGATGAATAGCTGGCGGTAAGCGGGTTGAGGTCGTATTCGTGTGGATAATCAAGGATCACAAGGTTCCTCTGATCCTCCGGGTAGAAGTCAGACCTGCTGTAAATATCCGCGCAAAAAACTGAATTGGCAGAAAGAAAAAAAAACAGGGCAAAAAAAGTAAAGGTCAGATGTTGCTTTAATTTCATTCAGTGATTCCTAACTTCATCATCTGCTCTTTTTCTTCGAGCATGGCAACGTATTCCGCACGGTACTGGTTTACTTTAACAAGGATGTTCTTGATGATGGAGAGGTCCATCTTGAGCCCCTTTATCTTAGAGCGGTCACCTACGCTTGCGTTGGATTTAAAGTATTCGTCAAGGCCAGAAAGCACAATCTGCAGCTGGTTGTTGTCGGTCATCTGCTTGTTCAGGAATTCCAGCGTCTTTGTGTCCTCCTGGGCGTCAAGCTTCTGGTAGACGAGGCTCTGCTTAGAAACTATAGCGGCATAGTATTTGATGCGCTTGGTAAGGTTGTCATAGAATTCCGTGTAGTTCAGCTTTTCTTTCTTGGTCTCTTTTGTTGTTGGATCAATCAAGGTAAGCTGATATTCCTCTGGTTTTTCTGCCAGTCCGAATACCTTGCGCCAGAAACGTGCGAATTTGTCACCGAATGACTTGCGGCCGTTCTGTATGATGTTGTGGCTGGTGTTGAGCTTGTCCTGAATAACGGTATAATGCTCGTTGCTTGTTCCCAGTATCCTGAGGGCATCCATCAATATGTCATGGGTTGTTACGGTGTTCTTTTTCTGCTCGGATTTGCTGTTGTCTTCAATCTTGAATTTGGCAAGGAGCTTGTTCTGAAGGTCAGCCTTGTTGGGTGAGGTTTCCTCTGCTATGACTTCGTTTACTAGGTCGGTTGCAAATGGCCTCTTTGGCATGCAGGACGGGAAAAGCCTCTTGATCTCGCCAGCCATCTCGTTTGCATTGTATTTTGACCTGTCAAATTCCTTGTTCTGAAGGATTGTACGGCGGATGTCACATTTGTAAAGTTCCCTTATGAAACCGTTCAGCTCCTGAAGTCCGGCATTGATTATGTCCAGGGCTTCCTTTGTCTTGGAAAGGCTGTCGTTTATCATTGCGGCCTGAAGCGGCTGAGAATTGCTCTTTGCCTCGGATATACAGATGAAAAGGCTGCGTGAGTTGATTTTAGGGGAGTTCGGTGAAAGGTTGTTCCAGCTGAATACGGCATTAAGCTCAAGAAGCTTGCGGATTTTCTCGGTGTTCAGCTGCTCCACGGTGAACTTCATGTAGTTGCAGATGTAGTCCAGCATGCTCTGGTAGTCACTGAGGCGGATACCAAGCTGCGTGGGCCTTTCGTTCTCGTTGAAGTTGTGGTCATCCGGCAGAACGATAGAAGAAATCTTCTTGTCCTTTTTGTACGGATCGGGGTTGATCAAGGATTTTTTTACAAGAACATCTATGATGGTGTTTACGCAGGTCAAGTGCAGGCGGTAATTATCCTGAATTTTGGGAAGAAGTGATGTGTCAAACCATTCCCGCTTTTTGGCTACAGCTGTAAGTACAGCGCTGTTAAAATCTTGGTTGTTAGAATCCATTTTTATAAAAAACCCCTATATTACAAATTCGGTAATATTATGGCAGTTTTTTATTATTTTTTCAAGGTTCCGGCCATAATATGGAAAAAACTCACTTCATTTTATGAATCTGTCAACTTAGGTCAATTCTACATAATGGTCTTTACAATTCTGCTTTTATATTCTAAAATACCCCTATGGCAATTATTACGGCTCAACAGTTGCAACATTATTATGATTATTATCGTACTACTGAGATCATCTTTACAAGGGACATCATCAAGACACTGTCCATGGATCCCAGGCAGATTTATGTAAAGTGCAGCGGAAACCAGTGGCCCTGCATCGTCAACTCAACCTCATTCCAGTATGCCAAGATTATTGTCGGTACCAGGGGAGGTGCTTTTCAGGAGCTGGCACAGAAGGATAATCCTGCCGCAAGCGTAAGGTTCTCTTTCCATAAGGCAGACGGTCAGCTTGTAAGCTTTTATGTAGCCGGAAAGGTCGTATCTATTAGCTCCTACATGAACAGCAAGGATCTTGCAATCATAGCAATTCAGTATACACAGAGGCCGCCGGATGATTTTATCGAGATGATAGGTCATCTGATTGATGCCAACGAGAATTCCATAAGACGTAGGGAGGACCGCATCATAATCAATGCGGATTCCTGCCGTAAGCTCGGTATCCCGCGTGAGGAATGTGTCATATCAATTCAGAATGTACCAAGGCGCTGTATTTTGCGTGACCTGTCTTTTGGCGGTGCAAAGGTTATTGTTCTGGGGCTGGCACAGTTCCTTGTCGGTAAAATAATCATGCTCAGTCTTGAGTTTGACAATCCATACGAGACAATTCCTCTTACAGGAACCATCATAAAGGCTGTTCCAGTTGAAGGCCGCAAGGATATTTTTGCCGTAAGCATCAAGTTTGACGAGGCATCCCTTCCGCTTTCATACAAGGTTCACATAAACAACTACCTGTCTTCGCTCAGAAAGAACGAGCTGGAAAACCAGGCAAAACAGATTGAGCTGGCACAACAGGCGGAGGCAGAGGCCCAGAGAATCAAGGAACAGCGTGCACAGGCGGTTCAAAACTCCAAGGCGGAGGAGGCGGCACGTCTGGCGGCGGAACAGAAGGCACAGGCCATTCCGGGACAGGCAGCAACCCCTCAGACATCATCTGACATAAGCAGTCTGCCACCCCTATAAGTGAACATCATTTATCGTAAGGTTAAACAGATATGAATTCTTCAAATCCTTTGGACTCGGTATATTTTGTAAATTTCCCGGAGCATTTTTCTCTCAGCAAGGATGCGTTTCAGATAGACACGTCAATTCCTCTCCCGGTGCAGAAAAAGGACGGTCAGGAGGAAGAGATCTTTGACCCGTCACAGCTCACTGAGGAACAGATTTTCTCCGGCATACTGACTGTTCTTGCCCATGACCGCAATAATCCCAACCTGGACTATTACCGCAGCGTAATCAATGCTGCACGTCCCTCAATCAAAAAGGAGCTTCAGGAGGCCGCGATATTAAAGACCCGCGACGAGGACTGGGAATTTGCTGAGGAGATCTGGTGGGCTCTGCATGGACTGGACCCGGAGAACAAGGCTATCATCCTGAACATGGCGCTTTTCTATGACCAGAAGGCAGACAGCTACAGGCGCAATAGTCTTATAGAGGATGCCGATGCCTTTGACGACATGGCCCTGCAGTACTATAAGGAAGCAATGGATGCAGACCCGGAGATTCCGGATGCGTTCTTTAACGTGGGATACTATTACCTCAAGAAGCGTAATTTTGCCGATGCCCGCGGTGCCTTTGAAAGTTTCCTTGCCCTGTGTGCTGATGCCACGGATGAGGAGATGGGAGAGAACGGCATTCAGAAAAAGCATGAGGCACAGGCTCAGATTACAAAGATTAAAACCCGCAATCTTGAGAACGAGCATTTCCATAACGCATACGATTACATCTCAAGAGGTGAGGAAGAGAAGGGAATTGACGAGATCCGCCGCTTCCTTCAGGAAAACCCCGCCGTGTGGAATGCCTGGTTCATGCTGGGCTGGGGACTCCGCCGTCTGGGTCGCTTTGGTGATGCAAAGATGGCATTTGAGAAGGCCCGTGAATGTGAGGGTGGGGACGAGAACGCCGATACGCTGAATGAGCTTGCAATATGCCAGATGGAGACCGGTGAGCTTAGTGAGGCAAAAAACACTCTTGTGGAAGCCCTGGAGATGGATCCTGACAGCACAAAGATAATAAGCAACCTTGGATTCCTGAGCCTGAAGAACGGAAACGAAGCCGAGGCACGTCAGTATTTCCTTACAGTCCTGGAGATAGACCCCGAGGACCCCATAGCAAAAGCCGAGTTGAAGGAACTTTCTGCCGAAGTTTGATTCAATAAATGACAGTTATTTGATTCCGCGCAGTGGCAGGACCTGGTTATCGGGGCCTGTCCATTCAACTCTGTCGCCCTCTTTTATGCCGTTTTTCTTGAACCATCCCTGAGGAACCTCAAGTGCATAGCGTACTGAACGTGAGCTGGATATGGATGCCTCGCTGAACGGTGTCATGTCGAGTATGTCTGCGATTATGCCCGTGCTGTCGATGTATGCGATTGAAAGCGGGTGCGGCGTGTTTTTCATCCAGAAATGAAGTATCTGATCCTTTTCGAACACAAAGAGCATTCCTGTGCCGTCGGGGATGTTCTTGCGGTTCATAAAGCCGTAGTTGCGCTCTTCTTCCTTTACTGCAAGCTCTGCGTCAACATAAAGGGCCGTCTCGTTTCCCGATCCCTGCTGACTGAATATTACCAGCTGACGGACGGGAAGATTGTATTTTTTTGCTGAACATGAAATGAACGAAAGGATTGCCGCCATTAGGAAAACTGGGAGTGAAATAGATTTTCTCATTGATCAAAGGCCTTCAAGGAAATGCTGCTGGCTGTTTTCGATTACCGCATTGTTCACGCGTGACTGCTCCATAAGGCTGTCGAATACCTTTTTGTCGGTGTACTTTATGGAAAGCGGACGTTCAAGCGAGACCATCACGGAATCGTTCACCCATTCTGATTTTGAGGGATTAAGCGACGTGGGAAGTCCGTATTTGCTGCAAAGTGTGCTGAAAACGGAGTAGTGGTCCATTTTCTCGGTCTTGATGTTGATTGTGATTATGTAGAGCCTGTCCTCGTAGAACTGGAACCAGCATCTGTCAAGGAAAGAGTACGGGGCTGTGCGTGACGTGTCTGTCTCTATTATTGAGCGGTTTTCTCCGGGCAAGAGTGAAACATCCCTGTCTCCACGGTAGCCGAACTGGCCGTCCTTCTGCAGTGCTTCCTTTACCTCGTCAACTGTCATGCCAAGCTGAATGCCTGCGTATCCGTTAGGCAACGAGCTTTGTGCCGCAATCCAGCAAAGAGGAAGTAATGATATAAAAATCAACGTAACTAGTCTTTTCATTTGTCTCGCTTTGCGTTCTGCTTGCGGTAGAATGCCGCCTGCTTGATGAGCTCCGGTACATCCGGAATATAGATTTTTCCACCCATGAGCTTGACGTTGGGGTCATTGTAGATCTCTGACATTGCCAGGGCCTTGTCATGCTGGGTAATTCCACAAAGGTTCACGACATCTTCCGGTGTAAGGTCCGTCTGGTATGAGAATCCCTTTGTAACGGTAATCTTCTGCTTTTCGATCTGAAGGGCAAGCATGTCTATCATCTTTTCTTTCGGCAGCTGTAGTGATGTGTTTGCAAGCTGTCTGTACATTGACCACAGGCGGTCTGCAAGCATCGTTGTAAGCCTTGAGATCATCTGGGGCTGTGTGGCTACCATCTGGTCAAAGTTCTCGCGGTTTACCACCATCAGGCGGCATGCATCGTGTGCAACTGCAGAGGCTGAGCGCGGCTTGTTCTCCAGAAGTGCCATCTCGCCGAACATATCGCCTTTCTTAAGCATGGCAAGGGTCACTTCCTCTCCGTCTACAACCTTTGTAATCTTTACGGAACCTTCCTGGATGATGAACATGTCACCTCCAAACTGGTTCTCCGAGAAAATCATCGTGTTCTTCGGGTAATCGCGTGTAAGGTCTCCGTTGCTTTCAAAATAAACGGCATGAGTCCTTCCCTTCAGCTGAACGAACTTCTTTTTGGCTTCCTCAATATGAACACCCTGAGGACATGCCTTAATGTACTGATAATATGCATAGATGGCTATGTCAGAGAATCCTCCGCGGTCATAGTACTGTGCAACAGAGAACAGCTGCTCGGGGCTTTCCGCTACGGTCTTCTTAAGCGTGAGTTTGGTAAGGTTGTCGTTCAAGACACGCATTTCCTTTGTAAAGGCACGTACAATCTTCATGGCAACGGGGGTATTGCGCATGATAAGCTCAGGATACTGATCGCGGCGTACCATGATGGCTACAACATTGGTCAGGGCCATTACGTTCTCAGACTGGCTGTGTCCTGACATGCAGGGAATAACTCCTACAAAGTCACCTGGTCCAAGCATGGTCGGCTGTGCACCTGGAACCTGAGTCTCATGGTAACAGCTTACTTTACCGCTCTGGATAATGAAAAAGCGATCGATACCAGGGGTACCTTCAACGAGGATGTAAGAATTCGGTTTAAAATTTACAAAAGCTAACTGCAGCACTTTATATGTCCCTCTATAAATATGAAACAATTTTATCCAAACAAAGTTGCACAAATTGTTCTAATTAAAAGTATAGTTTTCAAAATACAATCTGTCAATTGATTATCGGATAAAAAAGTGATTTACACAAATATTATTTCAGGTTCAAGGTTAAAACCTGTATTCTCGTGTACTTTTTCCCGGATAAACGCCACAAGCTGCCTTATGTCGGAGGCTGAAGCGGTTCCTGTGTTGATTATGAAGTTGCCGTGCCATGGCGCCACCTGTGCCCCTCCGATCTTTGTGCCCTTTAGGCCTACCTCGTCGATTATGGCACCGCTTGGCTTCCCGTAGGCATGGTTGTTCTTGAAGACGCTGCCTGAGCTGGGTGCCTTGAACTGCCCCTTGTCCTGCCTGTCCTGGATCTGCTGCTGGTTTTTCCTCTTGATGTAGTCCTGAATGGCCGGATTTGCCGTCTGTCCGCCACAGATATAGGGGTCAAGGCCCTTTAATTCCATGGTGAGGCTGGTGACGAACCGGTTTGTCTTCTGGAAAGGGGATTTTTTATAGCCCCAGTCCTGATTATCCTGTGTCATCTCGTAGGTCTTGATGAAGGAATCATAATCGATGGAATAAGTGGACATTGATTCAATTCTTTGCGGTATGGAATCTATGTCGATGTACTTCACGGCCTTTATTTTGGAGGAAAAATCTGTCTCGTAGCAGCGGGCATTCATGTATGTGGCTCCTCCGACTGTTCCCGGAAGTCCTGCGAATGTCTCAAGGCCTGTGATTCCGTAACGCTCGCACCACTGGTTCAGCTCCTGGATCTGGGTTCCTGCCTGTACCTCAAGCTCAATAGTAACGGCTTCCTTTATCTCCGGGTAGTCTTCTGTAGTGAATTCGCCCAGACTCTTTGGTGTAAGGGAGATTCCTGACATGGAACGGCTTGCTATTACAGCACCAGGGAACCCCTGGTCATTTACTACGACATTGCTTCCACCGCCAAGGATGAACACTTTTATGCCCAGCCTCTTGCAGATGGATACAGCTACCGCTGCCGACAATTCATTCTGCGGCCTTATGAACAGCTCTGCCGGTCCCCCAACCCTCATAGTTGTCAAATCACTTAGAGGAACCGAGTATTCAACTGAACCTTCGAAAAGGGGAGAGTTCTTGATATTTTCTCCTATTTCACGTATGCTATAAGACATACCATATATTATGGCACAATTATGTAAAAAAATCGAGTAGCAATTGGAAGTTTGCGGAGGAATTATGGGATTACGTTTGTATAACACTATGGGCCGTTCTTTGCAGGATTTTGCACCTATTACGCCGGGATTTGCAGGTTTTTACGGTTGTGGCCCCACAGTCTATAATTATGCTCATATCGGAAATCTCCGCGCCTATGTTTTCCTTGACATTCTGGACAAGACACTCACGTTTCTGGGATATGACATAAAGCATGTAATGAACATCACGGATGTAGGACACCTTACCGATGACGGTGACGACGGTGAGGACAAAATGGCCAAATCTGCGGCAGAAAGGCATCAGAGCGTGCTGGAAGTGGCACAGTTCTATACGGAAGCCTACATGAAGGACATCGATGCCCTGAACATCCGTCATCCTGATGTAATCTGCAAGGCAACAGAGCATATTCCCGACATGATAGACCTTATCAGGACGATAGAGGAGACCGGCCACACCTATATGGCTGGCGGAAACCTTTATTACGATATCTCGACATATCCTGATTACGGCAAGCTTGCAAACCTGAATCTGGATGAGCTTAAGGCTGGTGCAGGCAAACGCAAGGTCGTTGTTGTGGATGAAAACAAGCGTAACCCCGGTGATTTTGTTCTTTGGTTCACGAATTCCAAGTTCAAGGATCAGGCAATGACATGGGACAGTCCGTGGGGACGTGGTTATCCGGGATGGCATATTGAATGCTCCGCGATGAGCATGAAGTACCTTGGCAAGCATTTTGACATTCACACAGGCGGAATAGACCATATTCCTGTGCATCATACAAACGAGATTGCCCAGAGCGAGGGAAGCTTTGATGAGGCAGAGCGTGCAAAGGGTCCGTGGGTAAACTACTGGCTCCACAACGAGTTCCTGATTCTGGAAGGCGGCAAGATGAGCAAGTCCAGCGGTCATTTCATAACACTGCAGACAAGCCTCCCTGAGGAAACCGGATTTTCTCTGACGGACAAGGGGTATGAGCCTTTGGATTACCGCTTTTTCCTTCTGGGGGGACATTACCGGAAACCTCTTCTGTTCAGTTTTGATGCCATGGATAGTGCAAGAAACAGCCGTGCGGCACTGCATGGACGTATCGCAAAGCTGATTGCCCGTGCCAACAGTGAGGAAGGACTTGGACTTACAAAAGAGAATTATAAGAAGGTTCTGGGCGGAATAGAATGTGATGCCGAATCCCTTGCGAAATTCCGGGAGGGACTTGAGAACGATCTTGCCACTCCTGTCGCAATGGCCGCAATGCAGAAGGCTGCAGGTGGAAAAGGTGGAAAAGGTGGCGTAAAGGCTGGTTCCGCTCTTGCTTCTGTAATGAAGATGGATGAGGTTTTGAGCCTGGATGTCATAAAGGGTGGTTTTGCTTCTCTTGAAAAGCAGGCTGCGGTAAACGTTTCTGCATCAGGTGACGCTTCTTCTGTCAGTCATGAGGGAGACCCTGAGGCGGCGGAGATAGATGCCCTTGTTCTGGAAAGGACGACAGCCAAGAAGAACAGGGATTTTGCCCGTGCAGACCAGATTCGTGATGAGCTTACGGCCCGTGGAATTGTGGTCACTGATACACCTGCCGGTCCTGTGTGGGAGCGGAAAAAATAGGGCATTTTTGTAAAAATAGAATGTAACGCAAGAGGAAATGAATTGTTAATAGATAAGAAAGAAGCCGGTGAAATCCATTGTGATGATCCTGATGACTTTAGAAAATTGTATGATGCCACGATGCAGCTGCTTTTTAAGGTGGCTTTCCGCGTTGTAAACGAAGAGGAAGCGGCCGAGGACCTGGTGCATGACTCGTACATCAAGGCTAACGAAAAGAAACTTGTTTTTCCAAGTCTTGATGATGCCAAATTCTGGCTTATCCGTGTGGTCAAGAATGCGTCCCTGAACTATGCAAAGAGGAAGACAAGGGAGGCAAAGGCATATCACAAGGCCCTGTATGAGGGACGTCAGCAGATGGACAGCGGAGAAGTGGATCTCCTTAAGTCAGAGACAGTGGATAAGGTCAAGGCGGCCCTTGAGCTGTTGCCGGAAAAATTGCGTGAAGTGCTTGTCCTCCGTGAATATGGGGATATGAATTATAAGGAAATTGGCCAGATGCTCGGAATTACCGAAGGAAACGTAAAGGTTCGGGTGTTCCGTGCGAGGGAACAGTTAATAAAACTGATAGGAGAAGAAGATGTCTACATGTCCTGAAAAAGATATTCATTCAATCTATCTCGATAATGAACTGCCGGCAGCTTATGTTGCGGAATATGAGGCTCATATTGCAGAATGTCCCAAGTGCAGGGCCCAGCTGGAAAAATTGCGCATGATGCACAGAGTTTTCAGTCAGGATTCAAAAAGCATGGAGCTTTCCAAGCGTGACCTGGATGACAGCTTTAACCGTCTGCAGGCCCGTCTTTCTTATTCAAGGCATGCAAAAGAGGAGCGTGTGCTGACATTCACACCAAAGAAAGCTGTTTATGCCCTTGCAGGTGCCGCCGCCGCTCTTGCAGTGTTTGTGCTGCCATCCCAGTTCCTGAAGAAATCAGCTCCAAAGGCAGAGGTAGCAGAGCAGGTTCCTCAGGTGGCCCTTGCCAGCAAAGTTTCCTATCCCTCAAATGTACCGATACTCATGGACGGGGAAATCAGTCCGGAATCCCTCGAGAATCTTTTTGCCGATGGGGAAGTGGTGGATACAGATGTCGGAATCGGAATGCTCAACACTCAGATTGGAACTATGGGATATGTGAACCCAGGAATTTCAACGGTCGGCATGACAACGGGACAGTCACAGGACTTTATGGTGGTAAAAATCAACGGACAGGATGCGGTAATGCTTCAGCCTGTTCAGGGTATACTTGGTGAAGATAAAGTGAAGGAAGACGATACTTTTTCTGTTGAATTATCTTTTGGACAGTTTCATTTTAAGGCCCAGGGTGGCGGAAAGTGATACTGAAAACTATCAGGGAGTTATGGCGCAGGTCTCCGCTGTTCAGGGTGGGGATCTGGCTTGCACTTATAATAATCGTTTTGTTTTCAATTCCTGTTGCAGGAAAAACAAAGAATAAAAAGCCCGAGATTGTCTCTGTAATGCCCCCGACTGGTTCTCCGGGGGATGTTATCGTTATACAGGGAAGCGGCTTCGGTGACACAAAGGAAAGCTCTTTTGTGGAGATTTCTGGCTCACGCATCACGACAAGCGGAATCAAGTTTTGGTCGGATACAAGAATCGAATTTGTGGTTCCATACAATATCCAGGACGGCTTGCTTTGCGTTCAGACTTCGGCAGGTCGTTCTGAGCCTAATTTCTTTGCCAATTCAGCGGGAATTCCGGTGACGGTACGCACTGATCCCAGGATATCCCTTCCTGTTCTTGATTCAATCAGCGTGTCATCTGCATCTGTCGGAGATTCGATTACCCTGACTGGTTCGAATTTCGGGGCGGTACGGGCTGGCTCACAGGTGTTCTTTACGGCAGACCTGACCCAGGCAATAAACTTGAGCCTTAACGAAAATCAGGAGTTCATAGCGGCCAACGAGCAGGATTACGACTATGAATCATGGTCAGACACTGAAATAAAGGTACGTGTTCCGGATGGAGCGGCAACTGGTCCTGTTTACGTCCACACGGATAAGGGCAATTCCCTGAGACAGCAGCTTACATTGAGTGCCCCTGCGGGAAAAAAGACGCTTTCTTCAATGCACACCTATGTCGTCAAGGTTTCTGCGGATGTCCAGAACAGGGATATAGAGCAGGAGAACCGCGTGACTTTCTTTATGCCACGCCCGGCACAGTATTATTCACAGCCAAAGGTAAGCGTGGATGCGGTTGATCCCATTCCTCTCATTCAGGATGATCCCTTTGACATGATCCATCAGGTGACGCTGAATCCTTCCACCACAGAACAGATAAGGTTCAACCAGAATTATGTCATAAATGCATTCTCAGTCTCTTCCGGAATCGATTCCTCAAAAGTCAAGGCATTCTCGGCCAAGTCAAGGCTTTTGTACTCTGTCTATACGGCCCCGGATTCCTGCGTTCCAAGCGATGATGAGAAAGTTAAGGCTCTTGCCCAGGAAATAATCGGGAAAAACAAGAATCCGTACATTCAGGCCAAGGCGATTTACGATTACATGGTTACGACCTATCAGATAGAGGAAGAGGTAAGGACAGGATCAATCTCCGTTACCGACATGCTTGAGTCTGGTTCCGGTGATGCATACGATTTTGCAATGCTGTTTACCGCACTTTGCCGCAGCGTGGAGATACCGTGTGCTTCGATGGGCGGTGTTCTTGTTGACTCAAAAACCACATGTAAGGCACACTGGTGGGCAGAGGTTTATTTTGAGAAATACGGATGGTTCCCGGTGGATGTCGCATTGGGGGCAGGGTTGCCGTTCAATTCATTTACGCCGGTAGAGAATCCCACAGAGTACTACTTTGGAAATCAGGAAGGACAGCACATAGCATTCAGCCGCAAGGTAAACAGCCTCAAGCCATCCCTCCTGAACAGCCGCACGGTATACAGGCCCCGGACCTATGCCCTTCAGTCCATCTGGGAGGAAGCAAGCAACGCAACTGCCAGCTACAGCTCCTTGTGGAACGACCCGGTAATAGTCGGCATTTATTGATGCCTTTATAAAATTATTTTTTTCAGATTAAGGAGGAAAGTATGAAAAAGGTATTTGGTTGTGTTGCAGTTCTTTTATGCGCGTTTTTTCTGACAGGTCTTGCTTCATGTTCTTCTACAATGCAGTATTTCGGTGTGAACGGTGTTATAGTTTCGCATGACGGAGTAACTTACACCGATTCCACGGCAGATTTGGAGATGGATGTTTCTTCTGCTGACAGGACATTCAGTTTTACGGCGACTTCCAAACCTGTTGAAAACGGTTATCCGATTAAAATCACAGTCATCAATGAGGATGTC
>JAGCYQ010000159.1 GCA_017960765.1 Treponema sp. | reverse complement strand
TAAGCTGACAAGGGATTGACCAGTCGATAACCTCAGCCGCGGCTCTCCATTTTGGAAGAAACATGTCACCATCTTTTGTATTTGTCATTTTTGGCCATATAATCCTTTTACCACAATCTCTGCGTACAGCCTGGATAAAAAGCCTTCTTCTTGATGTAGGTGCTCCGTAATCAGCCGCGCAAAGAACCTTGAAAGAAACCACATAATTCAAAGACTGTAGACATCTGATAAACATGTTGAATGTCTGACCTTTCTTTTCTGCGATTGTTTTTCCGTCCGGTGTAAGAGGTCCCCAGTTCTGGAATTCAGGGACATTCTCTACAATTATTCTTTTCGGGTGCAAAATTTCTGCAAACCTGAGAACATCCCATGCAGGGGCTCTCATCTGCTCATTCTTTGGCTTGCCTCCGCGGGCAACAGAATGGTGAGTGCAGGCAGGAGAGGCCCAGAGCAGGTCAGTGTCAACGGCAGCCTTAAGAGTCTCCGGGTTTATTGTCTGTACGTCCTCTACACGGTGCTCTGCAAAAGGGTAATTGGCTGCATGAGTCTCAATTGCCCTTTCCCAGTGATTAATAGCGGACATATTTACGTCACAATCATATTCATGTGCGGCCTGTACAAGCCCTGTAGACTCTCCGCCGCCGCCGCAAAACATATCAACGATATTCAAGGTCATAAAAACACTTCCTTTCTTACAATAAAAAAAATACTACATACGACAATTATTTGAATCGCCAATGAATAATAGCTGCCACCAGAAGACAAACAGCTATTATTAATGCTCCTAATGGAATGACAAAATCGTCATACATCATCCCCCAAAACAGTAAGCTTTGCATTCTCTCTCTCACTTTCATCATCTAACATTAGTTCAATCGGACTCTTCAAAAAATCCGCTTCCAAAAGAAAAACAACATCCTTTATCTTAAGTTCCTTGTCACCAGCCTTTACTTTGAGCTCAGACATTGAATAACCGTCATGGCACAAAGACTGGAACCTCAGCGTTACTTCCTGTAAATTCATTTCGCCTGTCCTTAGAACGGAACGTCTTCGCTGTAGTCGAAGCCTTCCTCTGCAAAGCCTTCAGCTTCTTCCGATTGTACAGGAACACCATTCTGCTGAGCCTTGTCACTCTGGCCGCCAAGGAACTGAACGTTGTCTGCAATTATGGCAATCCTGCTGGATTTCTTGCCGTCCTTTGACACCCACCTGTCCTGCTTCAATGTCCCTGTGACTGCAACCTGTCTTCCCTTCGTAAGCCATTTCATAAGGTTTTCTGCCTGCTTTCCAAAAACAGTCACGTCAAAGAAAGAGGCTTCATCAACCCACTGGTCGTTCTTTTTAACCCTGCGGTTGACTGCAAGGCTCATTTTTCCGATTGCCGTTTTCCCCGGGGTATAGGATAACTCCATTTCCCTTGTAAGCCTTCCGATTAGGAATACACTGCATATATCGTTTGCCATATTTTTTCCTCACTTACTTGCTTGTATTGCAAGCCTCACTTTTTCCAGTTTGATTGAAAATCCCTTTGCAAAGTTCTCGTACATCCTTGCCGTGATGTCATCCTTCTTCCGTCTGGCTTCTTCAGCCTTTTCTTCATATTCCCTGATTCTTTCAGAGTAAAGAACTTCCTTAAGCTCAAGCATCCTGCTTGGCTTCCTTTTCTTTCCGTGCAGCTTCCACATCCTTCCTGTTGTCCTTGCACTCAATGCGCCACATGTCTCCGTCAAGCTTCTCAATCTTGAAAACCTCGAACTCAGGCATATCACCATAACCCTCAAGCTTTGAGAGCAATACATCCATAGTTGAAGAACCCCACATACACACCTCCTTAAGAATTTGTAGACAAACACTGACAATCAAGCCAATAAAGTTTGTCATATCTCCAAAGTAACTTGCACTTACGTGCATTTACTTTCTTACAATGTTTTGTAGGTGACTGAAAATTAAGTGCGTTCAGCTCAGGGTAAAGAGCCGTGACGTACCCAACATGCCTTTCACCGTTCCTGAATGTATAAGAAACCAAGTCCCTGTGCCTGATTCCCAGTACATTGTCCGTCTTAGCCTTAGATTTCCTTCTCATAGACTTAATTGTCCATTCCTTAACGTCCGTCGTATCAGGTCTCAAATCTGCGATACAGATGGCATCGTTGGAATGAGATTTGTCTATGTTCCAGTCCATTCTTTTGTTGGCAGTATCGCCTCCGGTCGTCAGCACCAAATCACCAAGCTTGGAAAGCTCAGAGCGAAGGTAATTCTTTCCCTGCATGACATGCTGGGCGTAATCAAACCTGACAGGCTTTGATTTAATCATCGCAAAATACCTTGCCTCAAAATCCTTTTCCTTAGATAAATGTCCTCTTGTAAGTATGTTTGACTGCTTTATTCCGAAGTCCTGTTGAAACGAAACATCTGCGCCATTTCAGGCATTAATATTCATTACTTCCGCAGCTGACACCATCAGCTTCCCTTTCTTGACCGCCTTGAGCTTCCCGGCGTTTATCTGCTGGTAAATCCAGCAGACTGACACGCCTATCTTTTCAGCGGCATCCTTGACCGGAACAAGGTCGTAGCCGTCAAAAGGACTTTGCCTGAGCTTCTCCGTCAGCTCCCTTATCCTCTTGTTGGCCTCATCGACAATCCTTTGGTTCCGGTCAATCTCGTCAATCAGTTCATCGACTGCCATTCCAATTCCTCCAATTCAAGCCTGAGCACGTCAGCACATTCGTACTCTCCGTTAAGCTCAAGCATAAGAATACGTAGTTTCAAATCTTCCATAATTCCTCCATACCCGATTTTACGGCAGAAGCAACTTCACCATCCAGTTTGATTGATAATACTCTGAGTGTGATTAATCATGCTTTTAATCACAGTCGAATAAAAAAAGCCTTGCAGTCACTTTCCACGTGTTGCCACGCCGAATCCGGAAAATTGACCACAAGGCATAACCTTACTTGAAGGTTTAAGAAAGGATTCGATTTTCCTAAAACTTCAAACTCAAAAAGATTGATTTTTCTTCGCTATGATTACATAATAATAACAAATGCCTTAAATGTCAACTAAAGCACGTGCTTTATTTGATTTTCTTTACCGATAAGCGGGCGAGAAAGCTCCTTCCTTTAGGTGGGGGATGAATCGCCTGAAAAAAATACTGTCGGAAGGACAGGAATTTAGGTCTGCGGAGGGCGTTGAAGGACTGGTCAGGCTTGCCTTGGCTGAGTCTGGAGCGTCCGTTGAAACAGAAAGACGTGTCTCGTGAGAGCCGTCAGAATCCCCCTGCTTTAGCTGGGGGTGCTTCAACGGGGGACTCGGGGCAAAAAAAATGCGCAGGGATTTCTCCCCGCGCAAAGGCTCTCTCCAATGCCCGTGTAAGAATATAGCACGGAGAGGGTGGTTGTTGTAAGTTTGATTAATGTCTTTTTGGCTGTTATCAGCCGTTTGATTATTCTTCCTGCTTGATTTCCTTCTCGTTCATGTACCTCCTGATGAGGTCGTTCGTTGACTTGCACAGGTTCCTTTCCTTTGCGTCCCTCAGCTTCTTCGTAATCGTAGTCTGGGAGAACATGTCTATCTCCTTCTGCATTTTTCCGTCCGCAAGCTCCTTGAGGATGGCGTCCTCACTGTCCGTCAGGATCAGCTTGTCAGGAGACTTGGAGGAGAGAAGGTGCTTTGACAGAAGGAAGTAGAGGTAGCAGTTGAGCGCATGTATGCCCACTGCCAGGATTCCGTACTCATGGAGCGCGAACGCCGCAAAGCCGTTCAGTGCGTACAGGACAAGGGTGAAGTTTCTCATTGTCGGAACAGCATGGACTGCGAACAGAATGAACAGAAATGACGTATAGTTGTAGAAGCTGTTGATATAGAGAAGGACGCAGGCGTAAAGCACCAGAGTCACGGAAAAACCCTTTCGGTGGAAAAAGAACGTGTTTACTGCAATAAACAGGCAGAACCCAGCCCTTAAATAGAAGTGCCATTCCTTGTTTATCCCCAGCCTGAGCTCAGCCCCGTTCCCGAACAGTGCATAAGCAAGGTGGAATACGGTAAGGAGGATGTGGATGTAGAAGGACAGGCACATAACGGTGTCCGTCTTGAGCATACGGTGTTGCTCACCGAACCAGTGTGTAATTTTCATTGTAAAACCTCTTGCAAATGATTCTACAGTGTATTTTAAGAGGTGGCAAGTGAATGGCACAGGGCAGTTACAAGGCGTGTTAGCAAATATGATAGCAAATCCATACAAACTTATTTATTGTTGTTTTTATATATAAAATATAATTGACTATTTTTTTTATATATTATATAGTATTTACACGGAATTTTGCTGGTGCTTTGCAAAAGTGTTGAAAAGAAGGAGTTCGATCCTCCCATCGCTCAATACTTAATTCCTTATAAAATAAGGAATTACAAACTTAAAAAAAGCGAATGATAGCACGAAGTTAGCAAATCCCGTATCGAGGTGCTTATGAGGGTTACGGAACCGTATACCATCTT
>JAGCYQ010000158.1 GCA_017960765.1 Treponema sp. | reverse complement strand
GGATTTTTTTCAACGCAGCCTCTACGTTGCTTTTCCAGTACATAAGGGTTTTCATTTCATCTTTTGAAGGCATGTACCATCCGTTTTCATATCCCTTGGTTGAATAATTTGCGCAATAGTAAAAGGCCGGATAATTTTCGGCGCATTTTGCTGGAGTACTTGTTCCCTGGGGGTCTGCGGCCTTGATTACGTCCCAGTTCTTTTCACCGGAAACATCGCTTGTCTTTAGAGCGGCTCTGTGTCCGGCTGCCTGAGCCGGTGCCCATGAAAGCTCTTTGCCTGTGAGGGCAACTCCAAGTTTGTTTTTGGCATCAAAAATTACGGCCACTGGAGTCTTTGAAGTATCAAGTGTGTAATAATTTGTCATTGTTCCGTCTGAGTAAACAATGTTTCCTGGAGAATAAGATGTGGTATAAACGGGTTCATCAGTTTTTCTTTTGTAAACATCCTCTACTGTAACTGTCGTTATAGTCTTTCCATCGGCAGAAACTGTCGTTGTAGTCTTTCCGTCATCAGAAACTGTCGTTGTGCCGTTGCCTTTTGCACTTGATGAAGGTGCCGGAGCGGAAGAAACTGACCTTGAAGAAGTGGAAGGCCCGGAAGCATCCAACAGTTCCGACAGACTAATACAACTTGAAGCAAAAAAAATCATGACAAGAGTTAAAACAGTTGAAAAAAATCCAGATAATACCTTTTTCATTTTTATATTCTCCTTTAAAAACTGTCATTATCGGGCTTGACCCGATAATCTATATTATTGTATTACAGGGGTTTAGAGATTGCCGGATCTAGTCCGGCAATGACAAATCAGACGTTTTAAACAGCCCCGCCTATATTTTGCGAAATCGCCTAAATCCTGTGTCCAGTATATATCATACATCTATTTCCAAGGCATTACAAGCAATACTCTATGAAATCATATGAAAATACCTGTATGCCTAAAACAGTCTCTTGTGGATTACACTTGCATCAAAGTGATTCAAATCTGAAACTCCTGTACGTGCCATCAATGAAGCAAGTTCACCGTTCATTTCGTTTATGCGTGCGGAAACTGACTCGGCTCCATTTTTCAAAAGCGGCATCAGATGTCGTCCCACGGAAACAGCACTGGCTCCAAGGGCAAGACATTTGTAGGCATCGGCTCCGCTTTCAATTCCACAGTCAACAAAAATCGGAATCGCATTTGATACGGCTTCTGCAATCTCAGGCAACACTAAAAGAGGCGGAACAGAATAGGGCATGATTCCATGGTGGTGTGAAAGAACAATTCCCTTTACACCCGCTTTAAGGCATCTTTCCGCATCGTGGGCACTGAGCACTCCCTTTACGACAAACGGAATTTTTGATGCCTGAACAAAATCCTTAAGTTCCTCGGTGGACTTTGATTTCATGGGAAGGCCCATCACGTTATCATATCCGCCTGAAGCGTTAAAGGCATGGTCAATGTCCATTCCAACGGCAAAACATCCCGCGTTTACGGCATGCTCAATTTTACGGAACACTTCCCTGTTGTCCTCGTGCGGCTTTATGATTTTGATTGTGGCGGCTCCGGTGGAAACGATTTTCTCCAGCTCCTCATCGCTACCCATTCCAACCCAGTGAACGGCATTTGATTTAGCGGCGGCCTCCGCGTAGATTTCCATTCCGTTTTTGGCGGTGTTCCCAAGATGTGAAAGGGCTGCGGTCATGATCGGCGTGTCAAAGGTTTTTCCGTAAAGCTCAAGTTTGGTTGACGGCAGGCATGAGTCAATGTAGCGGGATTCCAGCAAAAGGGAGTCAAAATAATCCCGGGTGATTTTATCTGAGTTTGAAGTGTATTCCATGATTTTATTCTAATGGTGGATATAGTAAAAAACAAGTGAGATTTTGTTGTAATAAAACCGATTTTTGTTAAAGTGGCTGCTTTTATGCGCTCTTTTCCGCAATGAGTCGGTCTATGTCGTCAAAGGCATTTTGAATTGCTTCAGAATGGTACATTTCGTACATGTTCATTATGAAATCGGTAAGGTTTAGGTCATCGAACTGCTTTAAAATGATATCGGCAGTTGTTTCTTTGTAGGCGGCATACTGTTCGAGTAAAAAAGTGAAGAATTCCATTTCTTTAGTCATTCAATCCCTCCTCAGATAAAGGGAATTTCTTGGGTTTCCCGTAATTTGCTCGGCTTCCCACATGTCAAAAATTCCATGCGGACTGAATTCCCACATCTCAAGCTTTGGATTGGAAAGCATTTTGTAAGTCTTTGAAAAAAGGAATTTACGAAGTGATTCCATTAGGCTGTAACCATATTTGCTGCTGATTTCAAGCGAGACGGCTTTGTCGTAATAGTCAAGGATGTATGGAAGTTCTTTCAATTATTTTGCCTCCAGAAAATGCAATGTCTGCAGGGCTTTTTCCGTACGGAAAGTATATTGGTCATGTAGTTTTTGAGGAAGGAGTCTTCTTATGGTTTCTTCCATGTCATAGAGTCCGCTGAAATACAGGCTAATCACAGGCATTGTCCTATCATTTGCAACAGGTCCTATGATAATGTCGTAATCATCATTTTGTATGGTCAGATTTTTCCGATTTACGGTAACGAATTCAAGCCATTTTTCATCGGGCTTTTCAAATTTTAATATTCGTAAACTGCTTTCCATAGATTCATCGAATTCAAATACAGAGACGGTTGCCTTGCCGGATTCCCTTCTTTGTGCAGTAAGATTTGCCCAGCGGGATGCCTGCTCAATGCTTGAGGTTAGGTAAAAGCCTGTTCCAAAATCAAGCCGCCTGTCAGACTGCAAGATTTTTGGATTTGAGACCGTTACATTGCTTCCATGGTATAGTTTCATAGTGAAATTATACCACATCTTTGTCTGTTTGTGTGTGATTTTTCTGCTACTAACCGTAATTATTTATACAAACTTTTATAAAAAAATCCCGAAAATCGCTTTGAACAATCTGTCCTTGTTCTGTTCGTCCTCTAGTGAGTAAGTGTTTTTGCTACACATGGCTCCTTCGTTTTTTATTGATTCTATATCTTTATGCAAGATAGTAGACAAAATTAAGGTTGCCAAATGGAGATTTTTTTTCCCAATATACCAAAACATTTGCTTGACAATACCCGTAGGGGGGTAAAATATTTATAACTTTAAAAACTAAGAGGGTTTAAGTATGAAAAGAGCAAAATTTATTTTGGCCGCAGTTTGCACAATTTTTGTGGCAATGTTGGTTACGGGTTGTCTGAACGCCGCAGGTGATGATGTAAGTGGAACTACGTCGGGCACATGGTATTCGTATGAAGCAACAATTAATGATATTCCATATCACTTTAATGCCAGTGGAACTTGTACGGATAATGTCTCTGAAAGTACAAAAAATTTTGTAGAAGATTTATTCATAAAGTTTACTCTTACATCTGATGGACACTATACAAGTTATATTACAGGTGGATATGAGCTTTGGAGTGAAAATGTGGCTGAGGCCTGTACTTATACCTTGAGAGGCGATACATTGACAATTAGTACGGGCCTTGTTTGTACAGCTTCTGGAGATGAATATACCGCAATTAGTATGGGCCAAAACTACAAATTCAAGAAAGTCAACTAAAGTTGCTTTAGTCTGAACTGTTCCAATGTCCCAGAGGTTTTTGCCTGAGACCACTGGAAAGGCCATAAGAAATTTGGAATTTACAAACACCATTCAAATGATATAAAATTCTTTTGGATGGTGTTTTTTATGTTAACTAATCGGCAGGAACTTAATCTCAGTCCGTACCAGAGATTGCCATGCGGAATTCTACCAACACCTTCCTTGACCAAATCTCAATCTGCCCATATACTGTAAATATGAATAAAATGAAAAGTCTTAGGGTAATATTCTGTTTTATTGTTGGAGTCTGTTTTATGGGAATTTGTTCATGCGAAAGTTCAAAGACAACTCTCACGTATATTGGGCATGCCTCTGTAAAGATTGTTGCCAAGGATGGCTCGGTTTTATACATTGATCCGAATTATTCTAACGGGGATTATTCCATGCTGGCGGACTACATAATCGTTACACATCAGCATGATGACCACAAGCCATGTAAAAAGGTAAAGCTCAAGGACAGTGGAAAGCAGCTGGATAACAGGGATTTCCTGCATGATGGAATTTATGAGACGATGAACTTGGGGCCGTTTACTGTAGAAGCGGTTCCTGCGGGAAACAAAAATCATGACATACGCTATTGTGTCGGTTATATTGTAACTGTTGACGGTGTAAAAATCTATCATGCCGGAGATACTTCCATGCTCGAACAGATGGCTGATTTAAAGTCACGCAACATTGACTATGCGATGTATCCGATAGATGGAATGTACAACATGGATGCAGTTGAGGCTACAAAAGTGGCGGAGCTTGTAGGGGCAAGTCATAACATTCCGATTCATGAGTATGATCAGGGTGATAGCAGGAAGTCCGACAACTTTACTCCCAATGGCAGGCTCGTTCTGGAATACGGCCAGACGATTAGTGTAAGCTCCAAGCGATAGTCATTGAGAAATTAAAAGCGTTTATGCGTCTTTATTTGCAGATAAGATAGGTCTCCATATCGCCAAAACCCTTGATCTCTGTGACAGGCTGTTTTTCAAGCGTGTGAGTATTCTCTAGCTTTTTTGCAAGATACGGAGAGACGCATATTCTGTCGGGAACACCGTAGGATTCCATTCGTGACGCAAGGTTTACTGCCTCTCCCCAAAGGTCGTAGATGAACTTCTTCTTTCCGATGATTCCTGCAACAACGGGACCTGTATTCAAGCCGATTCTTACCTGAATGTTCGTGCCGTTCCGCTTGTTGAATCCTTCAAGAAGTTTTAGTACTGCAAAGGCAAACTTTACCATTTCCTCGTGATTGTCGTCATAGTAGTCGGGGATTCCAGCCGCCGCCATATAGCAGTCGCCCATTGTCTTTATCTTTTCTACTTTGAAGAAGCTCAACAGGTCGTCAATCTGCGAAAAGAATTTGTTCAGCAAAACGACGATTTTCTGCGCACCGATTTCATTTGACAGCTTTGAGAAATTCACAAGGTCAAGGAACATGATTGTGACGTCCTGGAATTTTTCCGTAAACGTGGAATGTGAATCCTTCAACCTGTCGGCAACTGATTCAGGCAGAATGTTCAGGAGCAGTTCCCTGTTTTTCTGGTTCGCATTGTTCAGTGCCTTGATCATTTTCATGTCAGGATTTTCCAGCGTGAAATACATTATCATAATCGCGGCTGCAGTACCAAAGCCGATGATGAGCAGTTCCTTGTTGAACATCTGGACGATTGCCACAATTCCTTCCATGATGCAGAAGCTGTAGATTGAAAGCTGTTTCATTGGCGGGATGTTCTTGATGTTGATCAAAAGCACTGCTATCACGTAGACAACCGAAATCGTGGAGTACATGTAAACCGTGTCGCTTGCCGGGCCGTAGCTGTAGATGAATTTGCCCTCGCCACCGTATAAGAGTTCAGTTGCAAAGACTATGATGCAGCTTGCGATATATCCCAGAATTATTATTATTGCCTGTATTTGCTTTGACCTGCGCCTCCATTGTGGTATGGAAGGGTAGAGTGTGTTGGATATGGTGTATAAGTCTATGCATCCGATGTACGAGAGCATTGCAATGAGGTATCCCTTGGAAAGAAATTTGTTCAGCCGTGGATACATTTCCCTGTTCGTTATCGATATGACACTTGCTATGTCAAATAAAAGTTCAATTACCGTGATGATGAGCAAAACACGATAAATTGAATTTTGAAGCGAATGAAACCTCTCCTTTGCAAAAAACACGATGAGAAGAATAAGTACAACAATTAACCCCGATATTTGAAACTCTATGTTATACGACATTCTTCAATTATAAAGCAAAATGTTAAAAATCTCAATTGGAATTTGGCGATGATCCATTTCCTTGTTGAAAAAATCCATTGACAATTCTGTAAGAATTCACTACACTTAAGACATTATGTGGAAAACAAGCACTTTACTGTTAGCAAAAGGATCTTTCTCTATCGCACGATAGGGGTAGTGGGTCCATTTCAGTAGGCTGTCTTTCCAAGTCTTTTTGAATAAATCCATACATTTCAATCCCCTTTAATCCTCAGGCTTTTAGATGCCGTTTTCATTTTGTTATGGTTCTTTTTGGACCATTTGATTCAGAAACTCACAACAGCCGTTAAGGGGCGGCTTACTATGTTCAATCTAAAAAAGCAAATCAGCCGGTTGTATTCGTCGGCGATTTTTGCACAGATTTCTCTTTCGGGAGCCTGGGTTGCGATTCTTGCAGCCCGTGGATTTTCCCTGGCACAAATTGGTTTTGCTGAGACGGTTTTTCATATCGTGAGCATTCTCTTTGAGATTCCCTCGGGAGTTTTGGCGGATGTATTCGGCCGCAAGAAAACACTTTTGATTTCCTGCGTCATGCGTATAATCGGAAACCTCGTGATGGTATTCTCCAACAATTTTGCACTCGTGTGCCTGTCCATCGCTTTTCAGGCACTCAACTACAACTTCTCTTCCGGCTCAGGAGACGCACTTGCCTACGACTCTCTTAAATCGGTGGGTCAGGAAAGTCACTTTGAAAAATACTCTTCCAACCAGGTGATAATCTACCGGGTCTGCGAAGGACTTTCAACTTTGACTGCCGGTCTTTCGCTTATTTTGGGCTACAAGATTTCCTATTCCGTAAGCGTGCTTTTTGCATTGGTGCAGCTTGCACTGACGGCGGAACTTGTTGAAATCAGGCTTACGCCACCAAAAGACAAAAGCGTTTGGAAAAAAATCCTGGGCTGCTTTAAGGAAAGTTTTTTGTTCCTGAAAAAAGAACGGAAGGCTATGGCGCTTATGTTCACGAATTCCTTTGTGGGAACATTGGACATTCTGCTTTTGTTTTTCCTTCAGGCAAAGTTACCCATGGCGGGAATTCCAAAGTGGGCGCTGGGGCTTTCTCTTCTTGCCATGCAGGGAGGCGGCATCCTCGGGGCACGTGTAATCCTGCACATGAAAAAAGTCCGCTACCGAGTGATGTTCGCTCTAGCATTTACTGTGATTCTTTCGGGAATTGCGATGGAGCATACCGGCCTTTACCTTGTGATGACCTTAGGCGGGTTCTTGTCATCCTTTGCCGATGACGCATTGCAGATTCGTACCAACACAATCCTTCAGGGAATGTTCCCGTCGGAGCAGAGGGCCACACTCATTTCCATAGAGTCCTTTACATTCTCTGTGATTATGATTGTGCTGTCACCGCTTGCAGGAATTTTCTTTACCTGGTGGTAAAAAGTATTGTAATGCTGGACTTTGACCTTTGTCACGATGGATTTGATTCAGCATCTTTTTATGACACTACTTTACAAACGGTAAAAAAGTTTGTAAAACAGAGGAAAATACCAACTCAACCAATGGTCTGTTTAAATTTTCATTGGCCAAACCTATAATTTAGGCATGAAAAGGAGGCAAAACTTATGGATTTAATCAAAATCGGAAAGTTTATAGCTAACTGCAGGAAGGACAAAAACCTGACCCAGGAACAGCTGGCGGAAAAACTCTATGTTACCGACCGTGCCGTTTCAAAATGGGAAAGGGGGCTGTCTTTGCCTGATGCCGGGAAAATGCTGGACTTGTGCGGCATTTTGGATATTAAGGTCAATGAACTTTTGACAGGAGAAAAGATTGATATGGAAAACATGAACAAAAAATCAGAGGAACTATTGGTTGAGATGGCAAGGCAGGAGCAGATTAACAACAAAAAGCTTCTGACAAGCATGTACGTTATGGTAGCAAGCGCCATACTCTTTTATGTCGGAATTATTTTGCTGGCATGCGTCACGTTAAAGCAAGGCCCCATATTGGCTGCGATAATCTGTGCCGCAACTGTTGTGCTGGTATTTGTCGGCTTCTATGGACTCAAGCTGGAAGTTGATGCCGGATACTACGAGTGCGAAAAATGCCACCACAAGTTCGTTCCCAAGAATTATTTTACCGCGCTTATCGCTCCCCACATGAATACAACCAGATATCTAAAATGCCCCGAATGCAACAAACGCAGCTGGGCAAAAAAGGTAATGAGCAAAGACTAAAACAATTAAGCCCTTCATCTTGCATTCCACAGGATAAAGGGCTTTTTTTTGTTGTACATTTCACACCTATAAAAGTGTAGCACAAGTATTTCCGTAGGTAAACAGATTAAGCGGTTATTTACATTATAGCCGAAAATCTGTTATTCTTTAGCAAGAGAAGACTTATGAAGAAGATTTTTATTTCACTATTTTTGCTTTTTACCTCATCACTTTTTCTCTTTGCCTATGGAGATAAAAAAATAAGCATTTGGGATGGAGTTCAAATTGAATTACAAAGCGGACGTACGGTGGACATGTTTCTTTTTAAGGCTGACAAAGACAACACTGGCGGACCAAGACCTGTGGTCATCATCCTTCCGGGTGGAAGCTACCATCACCATGGAATGTACAACGAGGGAAAGCGTGTTGCCAAATGGTTCAACAGCAAGGGATTCAATGCCTTTGTTTTAAGATACAGGATTAGTGGAGCCGGCTACAAATATCCCGCTATGATGGAAGACGTACAGAGGGCCATTCAACTTGTGCGTGAGGGAGCCGCTGAATACAACATCGACCCCAACAAACTGGGCCTGATTGGTTTTTCTGCGGGAGGTCATCTTGCGGCATGGCAGGCTGAATTCTGCAACAGGATTAATTTTCTCTCGGACTTGGGAATTGACGTAAAAGTTTCTCTTGAACCGAATTGGGTCTGTCCCGTCTATCCGGTTGTTTCAATGCAGGACGACATCTATCACGCATGGTCAAGGTGGAGTCTGCTCAGGACAAAAAAGCCTACTCAAGAGGAAAAGGACATGCTTTCGCTGGAACTGCAGGTGCCGGATAAAATGCCACCCGTATATCTTGTTGCATGCCACGACGACCCGGTTGTAAAATTTGAAAACAGTCAGAGGCTCTACAAGGCGATAAAGGAAAAGGGGCACGACATTACCTTTGCGGAATACGAAAAGGGCGGCCACGGCTTTGGCATGAACAACAATAAATTCTTAAAGACCACCCGCTGGAACGAAGACCTGTATGATTGGATTGCTCAAAGGGGATTTGCAAAATAGACCATGAAAAAGAAGCGCATTTTTTCATTCAAATATTTCATTTACGACTTCCTTCACATTTTTACATTTCTGCCGGGATTCATCTGGTGGAGGCCAAAGCATCTTTACGAAAACGATGCGGCAAAAAAGAAAATCAAGGGCGGCGGACTTTTAATCTCCAACCATCTTGGATTTACCGATCCTGTATTCCTACTCTATGGCTTTTGGTACAGGCGGCTTCATTTTGTTGCGCTCAGAGTTTTCTTTAACACTCCCATGAAAAACTTTTGGTTCAGGCAGTTCCAGTGCATTCCCATCGACAGGGAAAACATGAGCATGGAAACTTTCCGTGAAATCGTAGGGCATCTTAAAAACGATGAAGTTGTTGCTCTGTTCCCGGAAGGCAGAATCAACACAACAAAAGAGGAGATTCAACCGCTAAAGTCCGGCATGATTCTTATGGCGATGCAAAGCGGCAAACCCATTTATCCTGTCTACATTCAAAAGAAAAAGGGAATACGGCATCGTCTTCTGATTGTCGTTGGAGAGCCAATCTACGTGCAGCAGGAAGGAGGCATGAACCTTAAAGGGATTGAAAACACAACTGAGAAACTGTATAATAAGGAAATCTGTCTGAAAAAAATTGCAGATTCCTATTATGAAAAAAAGTCAAAATAATAATGCTAATCTTTTTTTATGGAGTTAACTATGCCGATTACAACAGACGAAGTTTTCAAAAAATACACCGATGAACAAACTTTTTCCAAGATAGTAAATTATGCTTCCGTTTCCGAGATGTGGGAGCACAGCCTTAAAGAGTATTCCGATTTGAATGCAATCTGCTATGACGGAGTGCACTACACTTACAAAAAAGTTGAGGAGGATGCCGCATCACTCAGAGCTGTGTTGAAAAGCAGTGGAGCAGAAAACGGAGAGCGCATCGGACTCTTGTGCTCAAACTCATACGATTTTGTAAAGGCTTTTATCGCAATAACAACAGGCGGATATTCAGCGGCAATTCTTCCTCCGCATTTGGACCAGAATGCAGTATTCGGATGCTCAATGCTTTTAGGTCTCAAGCGCATAGTTACAGAACCAATTCTTTCAGAAAAAACAGAGCTTGCAAAGTCAAAGGGAAAGGCAGTCATTTCCACACAGGATAAATCAGCGGATTCACTTCCTCCGGTTCAGGTAAAGGGCGAAAGTGAATGTGTTCTCATGTTCACTGGTGGAACAACAGGAAAAAGCAAGGCCGCCATTTTGACCAACCAGGCCGTAATGCAGGGAACAGTAAACGGATGCTACGGATATCGTGAGGTATTCAACCAAAAATACATTCTGGCACTTCCTCTCTCTCACGTTTTCGGTTTGATCAGGAACTTGACCACGACACTCTACACAGGAAGCGAAATCCTCATCTGCAAGAACAACAAGGACATGTTCAAGGATATCGGCATGTTTGCACCGACAGTCTTTGTTGCAGTTCCAGGCCTGATTGAACTGGGCTTAAAGCTTTCAAATCAGATGAAGACAAATCTTTTTGGACCCGCCATGAAATACATCATCGCAGGTGCCGCAACCGTTTCTCCATATCTTGTTGAGGAATGCAAGAAACTGGGAATCTCACTTTTGCCAGGATATGGCCTTACAGAAACCGCAAATCTTGTCTCCGGCAATCCAGACAGTGCCGATAACCCTGACTCAGTTGGATTCTTTTTTCCAAATCAGGAATATCGCATTGAAGACGGAGAGCTCTGGCTCAAGGGTACAAACCTGTTCTCCGGTTATGCCGCCGCTGAGCCACAGGAAAATGAAATTGCATTCCAGGACGGATGGTTCAAAACTGGAGATTTGGTTCGTGTTGATGAAAAGGGCTATCTCTACATCACAGGCCGCACAAAGGAAATAATCGTTCTTCCAACAGGCGAAAACATTTCACCAGCAGAGCTTGAGACAAAATTCAACGAACTGCCTTTCATTCAGGACTCACAGGTCTTTGAGGATGTTGATGAAAGCGGAAACCATTATCTTTCTCTTGAAGTACTGCCACGTCCAAGTGAATTGGCAAAAATTACTGAAGAAGATAAAGCTGCATTTATAACCAAAGAACTTGAGGAAGTCAACATGGCACTCCCGTCATTCCAGAGGGTTTCAAAAATCGTGATCCGTGAAACAGACTTTGAGCGTACCCCAAGCATGAAAATCAAGAGGTATAAGAAATGCAACTAAGCCGCGACGAAATTGTCAGTAAGCTCAAGACAATACTCATCAACGCAGATGAAAAATATGCTGCAATGGCGGACAAAATCGACGTCAATTCTTCTCTTGCAAATGATTTGGGTTTGACTTCCATCGGAATGCTTTATCTTGTAATCGTCATTGAAAATACTTTTTCCATTCAATTTGAGAACGTTGGAATAGAAGATTTCAAGACATTCGGTGATATGGTTGACTACATCGAGTCCAAACAAGAATAGAATGGTATTTTTATGAAAAAACTGATGACTGTAATCATGCTGATTTTATCGATTGTTTATCCAGTCATTGTTTTTGTGTTTTTGTATTTCCTGAAAACTCCCGTCCGTGTACTATCCTTATTCATAATCATAGTTGCGGCGGGTGTTTTTCTTTCCGTGACATCCAGGAAAAAAGATGGCGACAAAAAATCGATAGATATAAAACAAGTCATAACGTCGGTTCTGCTGCTTACTGCCGGCCTCCTTTGCTTGGTGACCAACAAGATTTTCTTCCTTAAACTTTACTCCGTTTCCATCAGTGCCATTTTCTTGATTCTGTTTGGCAGCACGCTTTTCTTTGAGCCTACTATGATTTTCCGTTTTGCAACTTTAGCAGATAAATCCATCATCGGATCCTCATGCGAAAATCAGGTTCGTAAATATTGCAGGACTGTCACAATCGTGTGGTGCTGTTTTTTCATATTGAACGGAACAATTTCGACTGTCACTGCATTCTCACAGAACATTTTCCACATCACTGAAGAACAGGCCGATAAAGTCTGGACTATATACAACGGTGCAGTTTCGTACGTGCTCATGGGCCTCTTGTTTGCGATTGAGTTCTGCATCAGGAAGATTTATGACAGTCATTTAATCAAGGCGGTACCAGTTTCCAAAATGACAATATATTCACGCAAGGAAAGTCATGTTCTCTGTGTGGGTTGCAATGGCAGGGACAAAAAGACTTGGGGCGATTTTCTATCCGAAACTGAATTCTACAGAAACAGAATGAATGAAAAGCCTGATGAAAAAATTGTTCTCTCTGCAGAAAATGAATGGAACTTGCTTACAACTTTATGTGCCGCCATCCAGTGCAAGAAAAGGCCGGTCATCGATTTTGAAAATACAAATGCCTTACCTTCTCATGTGCAGGCTGATTCAGATACTGTAAAGATTACAAAACACAGCCAGCCAATTCCGGAAATAGACAGGGAAAAATCAATCATCGAAGTTCCACATAACGGAAGCTTGAGTGAAATTTCACTTTCTTCAATTGAAGACCAAATCGATTCTGTAATTCAAGCGGAGGGGAAGAAACTCATCCTGCAAAAACAGCCGTCATCAGTAGAAAAAAATGATCCGGAACAATACATTGTGGATTTGCTTTTGCTCTTTACACTCGGAAAAAAGTTCTACAGCAAATTGAACTGTGATTCACAAAATGTTTCCACGGAGAATTAAATGAAGGAATTGAATTCTTTCCACAAAAGCAATAATTCACGTTACGTCATCTTGTGGCTTGCATTTCATGTGCTGATGCTCATATTGTTTTTGTGCCGCCTCTTTGTAAATCAAGGTCAAATATCTCTGGATGCGGATTTGTTCAACATCACGCCAAGATCAATCGACTCTGAGCCGCTGAAAAAAGCAGATGAAAAACTGACTGAGGCAACAGGAAACAATGCGTTTATTATCGTGGCAAACCCGGACTTTGAAAAGGCAAAGGCCACGGCGGAAACCGTATGTGAAAAACTGGATGGCAGCGACAACTTCATTTCAATCTCACTCCATAATGATACAGGCTCATATTCAGAAATAAGCGATTTCCTTTTTAAATACCGATGGAACCTTCTGGACGATAAATCCATAGACCTGATAAACAGCGAGAATGGGCCTGAACGGTTTTCTGATGAGGCACTGGCAAAAGTCTTCGGAGTTTTTACATTGACTTCTCTGGACAATCTCCCGGAGGATCCCTTTATGCTCACAGAAAGTGCATTGGAAAACTATCTTATGGCACTTCAGAATTCCGGAACTGCAATGAACATAAAAGACGGAATGCTTGTTTCTGAGCAGGACGGTATCTGGTATGTTTTGATACGCTGCCTGTTGAGCAAAAAGGGTGGTGCAATGGCAAGCAGGAACAACGGCATAAACGAGATTTATTCTGTTTGCAGTCTTTTGGAAAACGACGGAACACAATTTATTTTTTCCGGAACACCCTACCACTCAAATGACAGTTCAACAAAAGCATCAAAAGAAATAACTCTGATTTCGATTGTTTCTTTTCTTGCGGTCTTGCTCATGCTGGTTTTTATCTTCAGGACACCTGTGCCTATTTTGTTTTCACTTTCATCAATCGCGGTTTCTGTCGGTACTGCCTTTATCTTTACTCTTGCTGTTTTTGACAAGCTGATGATCTTAACTCTTGTCTTTGGAACTTCACTCATCGGCTCTGGCATAGACTATAGCCTGCATTATTTTGTTCACTGGGCGGGTAACCCGGATCTTTCAAGCGGAGGAAAAATCAGGCATCATCTTTTTAGAGGTTTGACCATGGCGATTGTCTCCAGCGGCCTCTGCTATGCCATTCTGATTTTTGCACCGTTTGAACTGTTAAAGCAGATCTCTGTCTTTTCTCTGGTAGGTCTTACAAGTTCATTTCTTACAACAATCTGCATATATCCTGTCATTCCTCTTCCAAAACGTGAAAGGACTTTGCCGATAAAATCTCTGTATGAGAATCCGGATAAGACACACAAAAGAAAGTTCCTGCCTGTTTGTGTCATAGCCGGGATTGCAGTTTTTTCTGTCTGTGCTGTCCTGTTCAATCAGAAATATGTTGGCGTGGAAAATGACATCTCAAAGTATTACACGATGGAAGGCAGGCTTCTGCAGGATGAAGTAAAGGCCGCTCAAATCCTTCAGTACAGTCCGACTGGCTGGTTTGTGATTTCAGGTGATGACGAAAATCAGGTGCTGAGAAATGAAGAGGAATTCCGGAAGATACTCAAAACAAAAGATGATATTGCAGGAAAATATCTTAGCACGACTCTTTTTATTCCATCTGTAGAGCATCAGAAAAAATCACGGGCGGCATGTGAGAAACTTTTACAAAGGGCAGAGTTTCAGTATGAGTTCCTTGGAATTGAAGTTGAGGAAGCAGAAAGCCTGAGGAAAGATTTTTACAGTTCAGGCAATGACTACATTTCTTTTGAGAATGGAACGGTTCCGGGAATGCTGTCTGATTCTATTTCATCGGTATATCTGGGAGAGATAAACGGAAGGTGCTATAGCGTACTTGTACCGAGCATGACTTTGGACGAGAAGCTTTTATCCAGCATTGCAGATGAAGATGAAAATGTCTCGTTCATCAGCAAGAGGTCCGACATCAGCTCTTCATTGGACAGGCTCACAAAGATGGTTTTGTATTTCTTTGCAGGAACATATGTCCTTATCTTTATAATCCTGACAATAGTCTATTCATGGAAACGTGCGCTAAAAATCATTTCGGTTCCGCTTTTGATCATCCTTGCAACATCCGCCGTATTTGCTCTTTTAAAAACAAAACTGGAATTCTTTTCTGTCACGGGAATGATTCTTGTGTTTGGTCTTGGTTTGGATTATGTGATTTACATTATCGAGAACGAAAAAAAACAGGGCAGCCGGACTGCAAAACTGGAACCCTTTACCATTGCGCTGTCTTTTGCAACCACATTGATTTCTTTTGGAGCACTTGCATTGTCCTCGTTTAAACCGGTGCACCTCATTGGTCTTTCTATTTCAATCGGTCTGGCAACCGCATTCATCTGTTCATGGTGTTATGGAAAAAGCGGGAAGTAGGATTTTTATTTCTTGAATAGCAGAATGAAGAGTGAGCGCCAGAAACCTATGGCACGATAAATCTTTATCGTATCCTTTAGCGGCCTGAAATGTGTGGCATGATTTTTTTCTGAATCATAAATCGTTTGAATCGGAACTTCAACTATTTCAATGGAAGAATCCAGGGCAAGTGTCAGCATTTTTATTTCAAATTCAAAGCGGTCGAATTTAATGTTAAGGCATTCAGACATAAGCTGCTTTGAGATTCCACGGAGGCCTGTCTGCGTATCCATCATGTTCTTTCCATAAATATGGCGGATGATTTTGTTGGTGTTCATGTTGCCGATAATGCTTGCTTTTGGAATACCGGGCAGGGTAAAGTCGCGGCTTCCCATGACAAGGCTTTGTGGATTTGAACTCAATGCCTTAATGCATTTCTCCATGCACTCTGGGGAATGCTGTCCGTCGGAATCTGCTGTGATACAACCGATAAGATTTGGATAGTTTTCAAGGCAGAATCTAAAGGCTGTCTTGATTGCGGCTCCCTTTCCCATGTTCGATTTGTGCTGAAGGACTGTGACACCCAAGTTTTTGACAGAATCAAATACAGGTTGAAAATCTTCTCCGCTTCCGTCATCAATCACGATTATCGGGTTCAGGTTTTTCTGTACAAGATTCTCAATCAATATAGGAAGTCGTTCATCAGGTTCGTAGGCTGGAATTAAAATCGGTATTACGTTTTGATTCAAATCGCTCATGAGCAAAATTCCTTGAGGAAACTGCAGATTGATTCGTCGTATTTTTCCTTGTTGTTTATGCGGATGTGGGAATGTCTTCCCTTGTCAAACCATACGATTTTCTTTGGTGCGGTACATGCATCGTAAACTCTCTGTGCTTCTTCCGGCAGCGAAAACCTGTCTTCCTTGCTGTACAAAAAGAGAATCGGTTTCTTATACGTGGTAATTCTGTTTATTGGTCCGTCGTGAAATGCATCTGCATGAGAGTGTTTCTTTATCAGTGACATTACGATAAGCGTAGTGGGGAACTTTGGATATTTCCCTTCGACCAGATGATTGTGGAATGAATCCCTGAAGGTTGTGAACATTCCGTCGGCAACCAAACCCTGGAAATAGTCAGGGCAGCTCTTGTCTGCCATGGCATAGAGGGCTGTTGCGGAGCCAATGCAGATTCCATGGCAGATTATTGAACGGTTTTTCTTTTCGTCGTGCAGGAACTTTCCCCATGCAAGGACGTCAACCCATTCCGTGTATCCCACATTATTGTATTTGCCTTCTGAAAGTCCATGGCATCGGTTGTCCACCAAAAGGAGATTGTATCCCATCTGGCGGTAAGGTTCTGCAAAGTAGCAGCTGTACAGACAGCTCTCGCTTCGGCCTGCAAGTATAATCACAGACTTGCTGTAGCCAAAATCAAAATACCATCCCGCAAGCTTGAATCCGTCACTCTGGATAGAAACTTCCTGGCGATATGAAGAGTACTGTTCTCCCCATTTTTCGCCTTCCTCAAACATGGCAACCTGCTCTGCGTCTTTTGTCTCCGAACACTTGCGGCCCCATTTTTCCTTTTTGGTCCTGACAAGAAGCACACGGTAAACGATAAACGGAGGCAAAATCAAACCGATAATCAAGTTTATAAAAAGAAAAATTCCTAGAGCAATCAAAAGTGTTTTTAACATAATCAAAAACCTACCATAAAAGTGTGAACATCCTGACCGCCTGGAACCACACTTATTTCAACATCGGGTAAGATTTCCTGAATCGTGTTTTCAAGCTCTTCGGTCATTTCGTCTGTGGCATTTTTTCCGCTTGCAATGATGCAGGAGTCCTTTGAATCTATTCCTGGAACTTTTTTTATGGCCTGACTTATTGTAGATTTAATGTCCTTTCCGACAGAAATCAAATCACCCTTGTACAGTGCAATGCAATCGCCTTTTTCGCATGAGATTCCATTCTGGTTGTAAGGCTTGGATGCAGGGGCAAGAGAAATCACGTCAACGCTTTCCGCTCCCTCTTTCATCTGTGCCAGACGTTCATCAAAATCTTCTGTTCCAATCTGACCGAGGGCAAGGGCATAGTAGCCTTCAAGCATGGTTTCGCATTCAAGTATGCTGACGTTGGTAATCTTTGAAATATCCATGGCCTGTTTTGCGGCGAACATGACATTCCTGCTGTTGGGCAAAACGACAATGTGGTCTGCATCCAAGGATTTGTAGGCATCCACGAATTCCTGTGCGGAAGTGTTCATCGTGCTGCCACCGTCCAAAATCACGTCGCAGTTAAAACTCTGGAAAAGATCCTTCATTCCCTCGCCATTGGCGACTGCAATTATTGCGATGGGCTTGTGCTTTTTTTCTGTCTTCTTGCTGTTGATGTGGGCTTCATGCTCGTTCTTCTGTATCTGCATGTTGTCCATCTTGAACGTCACGAATTCTCCGTAGCGCTGTGCAAGCTCTATGACAAGATGCGGTTTCAATGTGTGGATGTGAACCTTTACCCTGCTGTCTTCCTGAAATGCAACTATTGAGGAGCCGAATTCCTTGAGCTTTTCCTTGAATGCCTCGATTTCAAAATCCTGACTGTAGGAAGATCCGTCCATCAGCTGAAGTATGAATTCCGTGCAATAGCCTTCCTGAAAAATGCTTGTACGGTTAAAGCTGTCTGATTCAACTGAGGAGGGCAGGGTACCGTGTGTCCTGTCATTAAGCGGTGAAAGGTCAAATTCAAAATCCTGGTCAGTGTTCAGAAGGCCGTTGAGCATTCCCTGGACCATGTAAACGTAACCGCAGCCACCTGAATCAAGCACCCCGGATTCCTTTAGTATAGGAAGCATCTCCGGTGTATCCTTAAGGACTGCATCCATTTCACGTATGTATTCAGAAAGAAGTGAATCAACGGCACCATTGAATGACTCAAGCTTAGGCCTTAGGTTTTCAACACCAAGACGGGCCACAGTGAGCATGGTTCCTTCAACTGGATTGATTACTGATTTATATGCTGTCTGATAGGCACAGACCAAAGCCTCAAAAAAATCCTTGGATGTGGCCTCATCGATTTCTGCCATAGAATTGCTTAGGCCTGAAAAAAACTGTGAGAGTATTACGCCGGAATTTCCCCTTGCGCCCAGCAAACTTCCCTTTTTAATACCCTTTAGATATTCACCGATTTTAGGGGAAGATGCCGCTGTGAGAATTCCGTTCTGCAGAGTCAAACGCATGTTCGTTCCGGTGTCACCATCAGGCACGGGAAACACGTTCATGTCGTTGATCTTCAGTTCGTATTTCTTGAGCCTTATCAGGGCCGCTTTTAACATCCGTTCAAAATCATTTCCATTAATCTTGGAGACAGCCATAATAAAAAATCGTATTCTACTTGTTCTTTTCGATTAATTCCTGAAGAAGCTTACGTTCTTCTTCCAGGTTCTGGGAAAGAGGTTTTCCGATGTAGTATGCGCACATGACGCCCGGACCCATGTTCAAACCGCAGCCACAGAACAAATCTGTCTCATAGATGGCACGTGGAGAGAAACGCTCCTGAATCAACTGCTTGTATGTTGCAGCCTGCTTGTCACGCATTGAGTTGCAGATAAGGATGTCCTGATTCTGGGGGTCAACGATTGTTGCCTCGATATAGTCCAGCTCAACCTGCATTGCGGTTTTTTCGCCCTTGATGTTTCCGATTATTGTTGGAAGTCCGCTTTCTCCGATTTCTGCAATAGGTTTGATTCCTATCAGCTGACCGAAAAATGCCTTGGAGTTGCTGATGCGTCCCTTTTTTGCAACAAACGAAAGGTCATCCAGCCAGCCTGCCTGGTGGAATGTGGATTTGTTTGCATTGAGGTAGTCGGCTACTTCCTGAACGTTCTTTCCTTCTGCACGTAAACGGGATGCCTTCATGAGCATCGGACCAAATGCCGGACCGTAACGCAGGGAATCGATACAGAGGATTTTTACGTCGGGATATTTTTCGTTGACTGCTTTTTTTGCCTGAAGCGTAAAATTGTATGAGCCGCTGATTGCAGTTGAAATAGAAATGCTGAGTATGTCCCTTCCTTCCTTTGCATAAGACTCGAATTTTTCGGTAATCTCTGCAACATTTGCCGGACATGTCTTGAAAATATCGGGATTCTTCTTTATCTGGGAATAGAATTCTTCCCTGCCGATTATGTCCCATTCAAGATTCAGGTTCTTTTCGGTTCCATCTGCCAGAGTAAAATGGCCCGGAACAAAATCTATGTCAAATTCCTTGCGGATTTTCTCGTTCAACTCACAGAAGGAGTCGGTAACAATTGCAAAGCTACTCATAAAAAAACGTCCTTAGAAAAAAGTTTTCTATATAGTATATCATATCTAAAATGTATTTATCAAGTATTAAGGAAAAACTAGATTTTTCAATAATTGTATAGTATAATTTTAAGAATGAAAGTAAAGGATTTTTTCTTTAAACGTTACTCAATCTTCTTTGGCTTATTTTGTGTGGTGGCGAACATTTTCTCAGTAATTTTGGCAAATCTGACGGATTTTTCCATGCCGAAAGACGTTACCATGGACCAATGGTTTGATTTTTTACAGACACACAATACGCTCATCAATATAATTACAATTCTTTGCTATATTGTTCCGGTTCTGGTCTGTGTCCTTTACACTCTTCCCATTGTGAAACTCAGGCCTGTAGATGAAAAATACAAGCGGATTGCCGTTCATATTCCAGCCGTTTATGCCCTTGCAGGTATCCTGGGATGGATCATCAATTTTATTATTGAACTGGTCATTCTAATCTACCTGAACGTCACAAATGGTTTTGACATAATCTTCATCGTGATTTCCTCCGCTTCCTCCATGATGTTCATCTCCATGGTTTCGTTCACGACGATATTCTTTACGCTGGAGACTTTGAACCGCAATGTAATTCTTCCGCGATTTTATCCTGATGGGGGCCTTTCTTCCATAAAACGGATGTCTGTTTCTTCTATCAGGAATCTCTTCTTGTATTATTTCTTTTCTGCGGCTTTTTTCCCCTCCGCATATCTGGGAATCCGCCTGTTCATGAACATACGCTACAATGTCCTGAGCTCTTATTCAGACATTCTGGTAGCAACTCTGCTTCTTGTTCTGGGTCTTGTACTAACATTCATTCTCTCTGGCTTTTTCTCCAAGCCTCTTACAAAACTTACTGTTGCCGCCAACCATATCTCCGAAGGTGACTTTGACTTGAGGGCAAAAGTCAGTTCCAATGACGAGCTTGGTCTTCTGGGTGACAGCTTCAATGCGATGGCAAAATCCCTTAAGGAAAAGGAATTCATACGTGATACATTCGGAAAAATAGTAACGCCACAGGTCAGGGATTATCTTCTTAAAGGCAATGTTGCATTGGGAGGTGAGACTGTTTCCGTTACGGTCATGTTCTGTGATATCCGTGGATTTACAACCCTTTCTGAAAACATGGAGCCGGAAAAAATCGTTTCTCTTTTGAATGAATATTTTACCGGTCTTGAAAAATGTATTTCTGCACACGGCGGTGTAATCAACAAGTATATCGGTGATGCAATCATGGCTTTGTTCGGTGCCCCGCTTCCAATTAAGGACCACGCGCAGGAGGCATTTAAGGCCAGCCTTGACATGAGGGAGAGTCTCGTAAAAATGAACAGGGATTTTGTTGCAAAGGGTTTCCCGGAAATAAGATTTGGAATTGGTCTCCACACCGGAAATGTATTGGCAGGAAACATAGGTGCCGCAAGCCGAATGGAATACACGGTTATCGGTGACGCCGTAAACACTGCAAGCAGAATTGAAGGACTTTGCAAGACATACAAGAAGGATCTGCTTATTTCAGAGAGCACAGCCGCCACAATTACAGAAAAACTATCCTTTGTGGACGAAGCTGAAATCCGTGGACGTACCGAAAAAGTAAAGCTGTACACCTTTTAGGGCATTTTCAATTTTACCTCAAAAAATAAAAAAACCGTCGATTAACGCTTAACACATTAACCGGCGGTTCTTGAAATTATGGAACCTTATTACGGTTCTGGCTCGTAAAGCTTTACATAACCTGATGCAACACCCTTGTCTGAATCCTTGAATGTACCAAACTTTGTCTGGTTGTTGCCAGTAACAGGGTTGGTCTTTATGGAAGTTCCCCTTCCAACCCAGAGGCTTATCGCTCCTGTGTAGAAACAGTTTTCCGCCTCTACAGAAAGGGTCTTGCTGTCCTTGAGCCTTACAGTGCAGGGAATCTTGTTCAAGTTTCCATCGGTCAAGATAAAATCTGAATAAGCGTCATACTCAAGCTGTGTAGTTGACAAAGTACCGAGCTGGACATCAAACTTTTTGTTTCCGATTGGAGTTACAGTAAGGAGTGACTTCTGGGCAGTTTCTATGGCCGCTGCGGAATATAGTCCCTGGGCAAAGGCTGAGGTTGTTATTATGTAGGAAGGCTCAGCAGTGAAGTATGTGGCATCCTCGCTGTCTTCATATTCAGTGTATGCCCTTGTGTAGCTCTGTCTTGCCTCGTGTCCGTAAAGCAAAACGCTCTGTGTGCTTTCTGCAAGGCCGTTTTCTGATGCAGGAACATTTTTTACAAGGCGATACTTTGTTCCCGGTGCAAGAGTGATGTCCTGGGATTCATAGGTTGAAGTGGAACTGTTATAAGTAAAGGTAAGGTCGCTTGTAAGCCATGGACCTGCTCCATCCTCGCGGGTCTGAATCTTCCAGAGGCTTGAAAGGTTTGAGGCAAGGTCCGTCTTGTATTTTAGCGTAGGAGAAGACTGATAATCCATATATGAAGCGGATCCTGACTTTACGGTATAGGTTCCGTTTCCGTTAGAGAAAACGCTTACATTTAAGGCAGCATCATACACAAGTTTCGGAGAAAAATCCTCTCCGTGGGCTAAGGTCAGTGCTGTAGCTGCACTTCCATCGCTTTTGTTGGTGACTCCAATATAGCGGACAAGACTGTCTGAGGCCTCTCCGCAAACTTCGTTCTGGTTGGCATTGAGTACGGGTCTTCCGTTCATGTCCTTGAGTATCGTTGCATCAGCTAAAACTGCGATGGCGTTGGTTGTTACGGAACTTGTGTTGACTTTGAATTCCGCAACGCTTGTTACATTGCATGCCTCGGCGTTACCGCTTCCCGTTACGGATGTAAAATCGATAAGGCTTGAGCTAAGGGCTGCCTCGCTTCTTCTTGGGGCACCATAGGTGTTGGCCGTGAGGGTGTAGAACTTGAATGCATTGGCAACCGACTGCTGATCAAGTTTTGAGAAGCTTTTTATTGTGATGATTACGCTTGTATCCACCCCAGCCTTTGGAATGCTTGTAAGACGTGTATTGGCTTCACCTGTATAAAACTCATTGTCCTCTATGTACAATTTCGCATAGCGGGCTACATCGTGCATGGAATCGGACGTTCCGACAGCCGCCGTTGCAGTGTTTTTCGCACCTTCAAAAGAATATTCAGTAGGAGTAAGTTTTCCTCCCGTCCATACGTTGCCGCAGCCTGTAAAGACAAGTGTCAGACAAACTGCCGCTGAAGAAAGAGTTGCTTTTAACAGTCTATTGTTTTTCATAATCTCTCCTTAGAACCTTAATCCAAATGTTAAATTCATTGCCCACAATGGGTTTGTTGAACCTGCTGACGAACCGGAAATCAGGAATGCGTCGACCTGTGCCTTGTCGCCAAAGAACCATGTAAAGCCGATTCTTGCTGTTGCGCTTGGGGTAGCCGCCGTAAAGTTGTGCTGCTGGTTTTCTGCCGTTGCATCTCCTGCCGCAACACCATCTCCGTTTGTAGGTGTGTTGACTACGCTTGTCGTGGTTGTGTGTCCGTAAGCATCTATGAAAGTGGTTGTCTTGACTTCAGGAATATGGCTGTTGGTTGTAGTTGTCTTTTTCCATGTAAGGCTGCCTGTAGAAGCGGTAACACCCATGCTGATGTTGAACTTTTCCGGAACCACCTTGTATACAAAACCCATCGCAAATGAAGGAGTAAGTGTCGTCGTAAAGGTATCCGTGTTTCTAGCAGTTCCTCCAGTTGTAACGGTTTCCGTCGTGGTAACTTCTCCAGTTGCGACAGTGGTTGTCCTTATGGTTTCCTTTGTCGTGTATGAATCCGCTCCAGTTGAAACGCCCTCAAGAGAGAATGGAGTTGAAACGCTTGCCTTTAATTCAAGTCGCTCCGTAAAGTCAAAATCAAAGACAAACTTCGGTGTCATAGTATTTTTCCAGCCCAAGTACTTTCCCTGATTCATGTTGTAGTCTGTATTCTTCCTGACCAGGCTTACGGAATTATTTGCAGTGTTTTCTGCATAATTGTAGGTGTTGGAATTGCTCTTGAATGCCATTGCAAAAGTTTCGCCAAGTGTAAATTCAGGTGTCACGCAGTCCCACATTTTCGGAAGAGTCATTCCAAGTTCGCCGGAAAGGGATGGAGTAAATGTATTGTAGTTGTATGTACCCGAATATTCAGGATGCTTTTTATCGTCTCCGTCCACAGGGCTTCCGTTGAGGCTTGTATTTGTGCTGTAGGCAAGATTGATGTATCTCTTTTCCATCGTCAGCTGAACTGAACTCAGGCTTACGTAGAACTTAAGGTCCCCGAACAAATCCGGTGTCCTGATTCCGTTAAAGTTGATTCCGAATGTGTTCGTTGACTTTTTGTTTTCAAGCGCCGTGTAAGTCTTGTCGCTGGCAGTTCCATCCGCATGATTTTCTGTGTCATCGTTGGTTGTTGTAGAGCCGTTTTTGTCTTCAAGCGCACCCGTCGGATCTGTAGCCGCATATCCCTTGTAAGAGGTGGAGTCCATGTTCCAGTAGGCAGTTCCCCCCATCTTGTTAAAAAGATACATGCTGAATGCAAGGTCATTTTTGACTCTTGAAGAACCGCTTGTATTTGCTGTGGCAGTGTTGTCCGTGTAGTCGATGTTAACTCCGTCGGTAGCGACCGCATCTTTTTTGACACTTTCTTCTTCCGTCGTGTTTGCATCGGTGAAGTATCCGTCATACAGAGAGAACCACATGTCCTTGCCGAAGAATTTTCCCGCGCCAAGTTGAATCTGTTTGGTATTCAAGCCATAGCCGCCAAAGAAGAGAAAGTCTTTCCCTTCAACCCCAGTATCAAGCTGGTCGACAATCTCATCTTCGATTAGACCGCGCGTTACCGTATTTGTGTTAGATGCAGGAGTCTGTGCAAAGGCCCCTCCCATCGTCAATATTCCAGCCGCAAGTGCCAGAACCCTTAAATTTGGTTTTGTCATATCTTCTCCTATGTTTATTGTTTTCTATTTTTGTAAAGGGGGAAGTCTCCCCCTACGCCCGCACTTCGTTGCGTTCTACCCCTTCCAGCAGGGGCTTCCGCCCCCGCAACGCCCCCGATGAATTTATCACGGTGCCTTCCAGTATAGATACTTGTCCTTCCAGTCTTTATCAGATCTGAAAGTCTTTGCAAAGTTTGCCCAATCGTTTACATATTTTTCACCGCTGAGAGTCGTTGATTTTTTTCCCCCGGTATAATCGGAGTTATCGGTATAATACCAATACTTTTTTGCTGCATAGAAGTAAACATAAGCCAAGGCAGAGTTCCCATATAAGCAATTAGGTCCGATTTGTGTAACATCTTTTCCAATTGTTACAGTTGTAAGACTTGTGCAGCCTGCAAAGGCATATCCGCCAATCTTGACATAACCGTCTGGAATTGTAATTGTGGTAAGCGCAGTGCAGTCTTCAAAAACCTCCCAGTCGACAATGTTGTTAGAACCAGATGGGAAAGTAAAACTAGTAAGGCTTGTACATCCCTTGCACAGATATTCACCGAAAGTCATTCGACTTACATAAGAGACACTGTAGATGATTGTTTTAATGCTCGTACAGTAGGAAAATGCTCCATAAGGTGCTCTATCACCCCTGATTGTAACATTTTGAAGGGAAGACGGAATATATGCCTCCAGCTTATTTGCGCTACCGTCAAATGTCTGTTTAACATAGTAACTTCCCGTGTAATTACTAGTTCCGAATATCCATCCAAAGCAACCTTCTTTTCCCGTGCTGCTGGGTCCTTTCCCTGTATACGGTAGGTCTGCTTCTGTAATGCCAGAACATCCGTTAAATGAACCCTGAGCGATGCTTGTCAGACTATTCGGAATGTAAAGCTTGGTGATTCCGGTGCAGTTTTTGAATGCATTTGCTTCTATTGTCGTTACGCTGCCAGGAATGAAACCTGTTGTGTCACTAATTGCCGTACAGCCATAGAAAGTGGAATCCTGAATGGTCTTAAGTTTTGGGGAAGAGGCAAATGACATGCTGTAGAGGCTTGTACAGTTTTGGAAGGCATAGCGTCCCAGAGTTGTAAGGCTTGCCGGCATGCTTACGCTTGCAAGTTTTGAGCAATTCTCGAAGGCGTAATTTCCTATTGAAGTTACTTTAGAAGGAATTGTAATGCTTGCAAGGTTTGAGCAATTTTGGAAGGCGTCATTTCCTATTGTGAGCAAATTCGAAGACAAAGTTATTCCTGTAAGAGACTTGCAATTATCGAATGCATACGACTCTATTGAGCTTATGCCAGAATGAAGCGTAACACTTGTAAGGTTTTGACACTTGCTGAATGTGGAGGTTGGTATTGTCGTCAGGGAAGTGCAGTTTGCAAATGAAACCTTTCGTATAGAACTTTCAAGGAACAAGAAGGTTCCTATTGTCTTAATAGAAGAAGGAAGTACAACCGTGCTTACAGCGCTATTGTATTTTGTTTCTGCGAATGCATATTCTCCAATTGTTTCCAATTTTGAGCCAGAAGCAAAAACGGGTTCTTCCCGGAAAGTTGCCCCCGCAAAAGCCCTAGAACCTATTGTCTTTACACTTGCAGGAATTGTTCCAGGTTTGGCATTAGCAAATGCACTCCTCTGTATCTCTGTAACATTGGAAGGGATGTCTATGGAAGCTTCTGTATTGAAGAATGCAATTTCGGGGATTATGGTAGAGGATGTAGAGTTAATGATTATGCTGCCAACTTTACAGTTATGGAAAGCCCCGTACAATATCCTTCCTCCCAAAACAGTTACACTGCCGAGACTGTTAGGAATATAGTATTTTACAGGGTTTGTTCCTCCGTAAGACTGTGAGGCTTCATTGTCATAAGTGTCCTTCGTCTTTCCAAATATATAGCCGAACAAAGTGTTTGCCTGTGCAGACGTAGTATTTGGAGCCCCCCCAATAAAGGGTATAGTAAGTAAACGTATATAGGACATTTTGTCAAAGGCACCTTCTGCAATGCTTGTAACGCTTGGGGGCAGATTAACTTCTTCAAGCTTAGAGCAGCCTGCAAAAACACAGGTTCCCAAGGTCTTAAGCTTAGAATTCGCCTCAAAATTGATGCTCTTGATATGCGTACAGCCACTGAAGGCATTCGCTTTTATCTCGGAAACTCTTGCCGGGAGTGTAATATCGTGATAAATCTCCATTCCCGTACTATTATATTTGAACATCGTATTAGAGAAGGCGTACTCATTGATTGTCATCGTGCTTGTGTTGGAAGAGGGGGCAAACTTGAACCAAATGTATTTGCAACCTGAGAATGCATAACTTCCTATCCACGAAACATCTCCCGGAATAACAACTTCACCTTGAAGTGTAGTAAGCCCATAAAATGCTCTGCTGCCTATTTGAGTCAAGCTGCCTGGAAGATAAATTGAAGTGAGTTTTGTTCCTTCAAACGCAGAGTCACCTATTGTCTGCACGCTATATGGAAGATCTATACTGGTTATTTTTGTAAGGCCAGAAAAAGCATTGTTTCCTATGGAAATACAGCTGGAGCCACCCTCAAAAGTAACGCTGTTTAGTTTTGAACAGTCGGTACACAAATTGTTTCCCAATGTCTTTACACGCCAGCCTATCGTAAGGCTTGTAAGAGAGCTGCAAGATGAAAGCGCATAATTGCCAAGCGTTTCTATCAACATGCCTGAAGTTGAAAAAGTCTTAAGGCTTGAGCAGCCGTAGAATGCATAATCATCAATTTTTTTAAGTTTACATCCACTTGCAAAACTTACAGTCGACAATCTTGAACATCCGTAAAAGGCATAGGAACCCATTGAAGCAACATTTTGTGGGATCGTAATTGACTGAATGGATGTACTATTTCTGAAAGCTGAATTACCGATTGAAGTAACCGAGTTCGGAATAGTTACGCTTGTAAGTGAAGTACTATGGAATGCGTAATCTCCTATGCTTGCAATGTTGTCCGGGTAAATTATTGAAGTAAGATTACTATTGCCACAGAATGCATAATTTCCAATCGCTGTTAGGTTTGCATTGGCTTTTAGGGTGAGGTCTACCCTTACCGTTGAATTTGCGTTCAGGCTTTTTGCAATGGAACTGACTTGGGTAGTTGAAGTTCCTGTTCCCGTCAAATCGGAATTAGAGGCATCTGTAATTATAATTGTCGCCTTTGACAGGTTATGTGACTTTATTTTTGAAAGCAGGGTCGAAAAATACGCGGCTGTCGTTATATAGCCTGGGTCACACTGCGCATACAAAGTGACATCATCGTTCGTCCTAAAGTTCTCTCCTGCCTCGTAACTTTCTCCTGATCCATCTGCTTTGGTATTCCAGTTCTTGAATGTGTAACCGTTATCTGAATAGAAATATGTGCATGAAGGTAAAACTGTATCGGAGCCCATGCCAACGTTCATTTCCGCAGGCATGTCGTCGCATCCCGTAATTGAAGAAGCAAACGTCAACTTACATAAAAGCTTTTCAAACTCAGCATACAGAGTTACGTTTCCTTCCGGCATTGTAAATGTATAGAAGGTTCCGTCTGCATCGCTCTCTTCCGTCAGCGCTATTTCATCTCCGTTTATGTCTTTTACAATTATAGAATCAGAAACATATGAGTATGTGTCATCAGGAATGACTCTCAAAGTTACTTCTTCATTCGCCTGGTAGTAATCTGCATCTGTAGTGAAAGAACCGTTTTCAAGGTTTTCGTCGGCTACAACAGCATATCCCCTTAGGGCAAATTCTATTGAAAGGGCAATGTCTCCATCCGGCATTGCAAACTGATATGTCCTGTTTTCTTCAATTTCGGTGTATGGTACTTCTTGGCCTCCGCTGGTTATTGTGATGGAGCCTAATTTATAGTCTTCGTCCGGCGTTACGGTGAGCGTGATGATGCTTCCCGCCATGGCGCTTTCTACATTTGAAGTCACTGTGCCGTGTTCAACAGAAGGAATGTTTACCGGATAGAAAGAGCCGCTTCCTTCCCTCCACTGGGCGTAGAGTATCTGGGATTCATTGAGGACGATTGTCTGGCCGTTTGTGTATGCTGTACCGCTTCCGTCTGCAGATGTGTTCCAGCCCGAGACATAGTATCCCGTGAGAGTAAAGAGGCTTGCAGGAAGAGATACTGAGCTTCCCGCAGGAGCAGAGATTTCTTCCATAGAACCTTCGGCGTCATCGTTGTTCTTGTTGAATGATACCGTGCAGTTCATTCCCCACTGGGCATAGAGCGTCATGCTGTCCGTTGGCGTTATTGTTTCCCTGTCGTCGTAACGGTCGCCGCTTCCGTCGCTAGATGTGTTCCAGCATGCAAAACCGTAATCCGTGCGGGTAAAGGTGTTGCCCCTTAGAGTTATTTCATCGCCTTCAAGGAGTGTCTGAGGGGCTATTTCACCTGAGCCGCCGTTGGCATTGAATGTGATTGTAAATACCTTCTTCCATGAAGCGTAAAGCGTCGTGTTGCCTGTGATTGCCGTGTTAAAGCTGAACTGGGATGTAAGAGCCGAATCACTATACCAGCCCATAAAACGGTATCCGTCTTTCTTTGGGGCAGCGGGTTCCTTTGCCTTGTTTCCTTCCGCCACAATCTGGTTTGCAACAGCTGTTCCACCGTTTGTTGAAAAACTTACAGTGCATGGATTTTTCCAGATGGCATAGAGGGTTGTGTCCTGTGAAAAAATTGCGGAACCTTCGTCCGGATAAGAAGTTCCTGTTCCGCTTGAGTTTGTGTTCCAGTATGCAAGTACTTTCCCTGATTTTGTAAAGCTGTTTTCTTTGAGTATTGTCGCTATGTTTTCCGGGACCGTCTGGGTGTAGTTCGTTCCCGTGCCTCCGTTGGCATTGAATGTTACCGTGTGTGGAACCGCCCACTGAGCGTACAGTGTCATGTCCCTTGTAACGATGAGGGAGGTTTCGTTTGGATATCCCGTTCCGTGGCCGTCTCCGTTTGTGTTCCATGCAACGAACATCATGCCGCTTTTGTTAAAGGGACAGTCATTCAAAGTGATGATTGTTCCTTCCTGTACGGTAATTGAGTTCATGTTTCCGGAACCACCGTTGGCATTAAAGGAAACCGTGTAGGAAGGCGTCTCCCTTTCCGGGGGTTCCAGGACAGCGTTGGGGCATGCCATGAATGCAAGGGTGACAGAAAGCAGAAGGGCTGCCTTAAAAAATACCATAAACTGATGAATAGAATTCTTCTTATTCATGATAAACTCCTTTAAAATGAAATAAAAACCCATTTTTCAGCAAACACTACCGCTTGCCGGAAAAACAGGTTTTCATCGATTTATGCGAAAGCTATCTTTTTTGAGGATATAAACTGTGTCTCTTGGATTTAGTGCCAGTGATTCGGGGGAACCGCTATACCCCCCCCACGTATCATCTGTGTAGTACCATTAGGAAGCTCATAATAAAATCTCATTGTTTGAAGGTTTTTCATGCTGCCGTAAAAATCTAGTAAACTCATATCCTCTTAAACTATAATGCAATAAATGCAAAAAAACAAGTAGATGGAGGAATTTTTTATGACTTACGACAATTTTTTATTCATTCAAGAGGAAATATCCGTTCTTTATGCCTTTGCCCTTCAGCTCAACTGGAATTGGTCCCTGGAACTTAAACACGTCTTTTGCCTGCTCATAGATTGACTCAGAGACATGTATCCTCATAGATTCACCTGAGCTTTCCATGCGGCTTGCAACATTGACGGTATCACCCCAGACATCGTAAATGAATTTTGTCTTGCCGATAACACCCGCAACAATGTTTCCTGAATTCAGGCCAATCCTGATCTGGACTTTATGTGGAGAAGTTGAATTGAATTTCCGCACGTCATCAAGAAGTCCCATGGCAAAACGGATCATCTTAACTGCACCGTCATTATCTGGTTTTTCCGAAAGGCCGGATACTGCCATATATGCGTCGCCTATGGTCTTGATTTTCTCGATTCCTTCCCTTGCGGCACGTTCATCAAAAAGCGATGTCATACCGTTCAGCATTGTGACTGTTTCCTCCGCCGTCATGCCTCCGCTCATTTTCGTAAAGCCAACAATGTCCGTAAAGAGTACTGTTGCGTTGGGATACTTTTGGGAAATTGTCTTACCGGGATGTTCTGTAAGTTCCTTTGCCACAGGTTCCGGCAGGATGTTCAAGAGAAGACGCTCCGCTTTTTCGTTGGCAATCCTGAGCTCATGTGTCCTTTCGTCTACGGTTATCTCAAGTTCCTTCTGGTATTTTTCCATCATCTCGATTTCAAGCTTGTGGGCACGTTCAACTGTCTTGTTCAAATCGTAAATCTCAAAGAGGTAGAGCAGAATCGCCATGTCAACAGTTGTAAGTGAACCAAGCGGAAGACCAGGGGTTTTAAGCTGTACGGCGGAAGCTGCCAAAACGGAGATGAGCACAAACACCATCAGAAGAAAATTAAATCTGGGAAGCTTTTTATGATGTGCAATAAGACCTATCATAATCGTTAAAATTGCAAGAAGGGGTGAGGCATAGTTAAGATATCTTTCCCAGGTTCTGATGTAATGGTTGGTGTTATCCAGAGGATAATATACGCCTGTCCATTCCGCCGCTATAAGAATGGCAAAGCCCATCAGGATAAAGGCATCAACTACGCGGAAGATGACGGGAATTGGGTTTATCGTGCCGTCATGGTGCCTGATCAAAGCTTTTATGTAAAGGTTGAATGAGGAAATGGCGCAGAGGCAGAAGACACTGTCGCAGAATTTGGATATCTTTGCCATCCAGTAGGCAAACTGACCCGGTACCCCCTCATAAGCATGGGAAACATAAATTGCCAAAATAAGTAGAAAGGAACTTACTTCCAGCATAAAAACCGCAACTTTTCTGGAGCGGGAAATATTTGATGTGACGAGAACCATGACAGCCAGTATCACACACATTCCACCCAAAAAAATAAGGATGTTCATAAGGTTGTCTTTAAAAATGTTCAAATACTCGGTTAACATAAGCTTTATGCAATTATATAGCCAATTATTCATTTCTTCAAGCGATTTATATGGTATAATGAAAGCATGGTTTTATTTTCAGATTGGAGGAAATCAAATAAATGAACGAAATAAATGACAGCAGGACAGTGGAAAAACAATATTCCAGTTCAAATAACCTGAATACACGCATTTCGATTCATGACAAGTATTCAACGAACAAACAGGGCTTTGCAAACTGGATATATTCATATTATGAGATTCCCGAAGATGCATGGGTACTGGAGCTTGGTTGCGGAACAGGCAGCATGTGGAAGGAGCACAAGGACATGATTCAAAAATGCGGACATCTGGTGCTTTCTGATTATTCCGATGCAATGGTTGAAACGACAAGAAATAATGTCGGCGGGCATGCCAATGTTGAGTTCAAGGCAATAGACATCCAGGACATTCACTATGAGGATGACACTTTTGATGTTGTGATTGCAAACATGATGCTTTATCATGTACCGGATCTTGAAAAGGCTCTTGCTGAAGTCAGGCGTGTGTTAAAAGAGGACGGTAAATTTTACTGTGCGACTTTTGGTGAGCACGGCATAATCGAATATCTATCCAGCCTGCTTTGTGAATATGGAGTGGAAGACGACGTGAACAAAAACTTTACCCTGCAGAACGGAGGGGAAATTCTACAAAGAGTTTTTGCTGATGTAGAAAGAAAGGATTACGAAGATTCTCTTGCGGTAACAGATGTTGGAGACCTTGTGGATTACATTTACTCGCTTTCGGGAATGACGACATTGGGTGATGTGCCAAAAGATAAAATACACGCTGTTTTGCAGAGCCATATGGTAAACGGCATTCTGTCCGTGCCAAAGGAATACGGAATGTTCATTGCATGTGGAGAAACGGAGCTACATTAAAACTGATGTAGCCCCGTATCTTGAATTATTCCACAGTAAAGGTAAGCTTCAAATTGCTGAAAGTCGGTGCGGAAGGAAGTCCTTCTCCAGAAACTATCAGTCGGAACATTGCCTTGTTTGTATTTGTCAGTGGCTTCAGGAGCTCACAACTTCTGCTATAGGCAAAGGGTACATTTGCGGGTGTCGG
>JAGCYQ010000157.1 GCA_017960765.1 Treponema sp. | reverse complement strand
TACACATTGAGTTTGACCGGAAAGTACATATATAATTGCAAAAATAAAATCTTATTACACAGGCTGATAATGAATGAATCTAAAACAAATGTATGGATTGACCACATAAATCATAACACATTTGACAACCGAAAGAAAAACTTAAGAAAAGTAACACCTAGTCAGAATGCTATGAATAGAAGGTTGAACCCAAAGAACAAACTAGGAGTAAAAGGTGTTCATCTTAACAAATATGGAAAATATGTTGCTCAAATAGAATTAGATTACAGGCAAAAGAATTTGGGCGCATACGATAATATCGACGATGCTATAAATACCAGAAAAAAAGCTGAAAAGGAATTGTTTGATACTTATAACTATAACAAGGAGTTTGATTATGAAAACAGAATTTGAATTTATGACAAATAATTGGAAGTTAGTAAAAAATGCGTGCAGGACAACTGTTGGGAAGCAATTTACGGAAAACGAACCTAATGCTGAATTTAAAAAGAAATTACTTATCAGTGAACATACACCAATAAGATTATTGGAATTTTATTGGCACTGGAAAAAAATTAAGTATTGGGTTGCTATGGAATGGGCAAGGCATAAGAACGAAACATTCATTTCCAGCTCTAGGAACGACAGGCAGAACAACTACGACAGGAACGAGGCAAGACAGGACAATCCTGTAAACTTTGACGGATATGCCAACGCCCAGAACCTTATTGACGCTTGGAGAAAAAGGCTCTGCCATTGCGCAACAAAGGAAGCAAGGGAACTTGCGGAAGACTTCAAGAGGGAACTTGGGAAGACATGCCCGGAGATAGCTGGCGTTCTTGTACCCAACTGCATCTACCGTGACGGCTGCCCAGAGTTCAAGGCCTGCGGGTATTTTGAAAAGTTCTTACATTGGTGCAATTCAAAACATTACATACTTCTGGACATTCAGCAAAGGTATGACGCCTACAACAAATTTTTTGGAGAAGATAAATGAAGTTTGTATTATTAACTGTTCTGCTTACACTGCAGCTTATAAGTGCAGCTCTGGTATCAATGTCAGGAAACACAGCACAGACGTTCGTAACCCTGTTCACCTGTTACATTACGTATGACGCAATAAGATATATCAGAGACAAGGACAGGGACTAAATGACAGAAGAGAGATACTGGCAGATTAGGGATGAATACAAGGTAAGCTCAATGTGCCTTCTGCCATCCAAAAAGCAGATAGAAGAAATGACGGAAGAAGAGCTTAGGGAACAGATGAAAATAGAAGAGCTTTGGAATAAGCTTTTTAAGAAGCCTTCGAGGAGTAAAAGCATGACAAAGAGGAGCAAAACAATGACAAAGAATGAACCAACAACTGACACACAGAAGAAAATTTCTGACACGTTCGACGCAATGAAAGACCTTCTCCTGTACAAGAACAAGATGTACGGAGACTCTGCACTCAAGCCTAAAAAGATTTTTTACAAAGGTGATTCAACGAACTCAATCCTTATCCGCCTTGATGATAAATTAGGTCGCATTATAAGTAACACGGAAGAAAAACCACGTATAAACGATACGGTAGACCTTATAGGTTATCTTATACTTTTGCTTATAAGTTTAGGTGTGACACCGGAAGACATTGCAAAATTCAAGGATTAAGATATGGAATTGCCGGAAGAAAAAGCATTTGAGCGGCAGCGTCTAAACGCGCAGATTGATGAACTCAAAAAAGACAATGACAAGGTACAGGAACTGTTGGACAAGCAGATAGAGGCAACATACAGAGTTGTTGAGGAGCTTGACAAGGCAAAACTTATTATCAAGAAACTTTCATGGGACATAAGGAACAGGAGTTATAATCCCGTGAAAGACTTGGATGAGGCAGAAGCTTTTTTGAAGGAGGCCGAAAGATATGAGTAACTTTATAAAAATCCGTAAGCACGAAATAACAGGTGCTTACCTCTATTTGGATTCAAGGAGATATACCGACTTGGTTATCAACAAAGCAGAAATAGCGAGTGCCGGGTTTGATTCAGAATATCCCAACGGGTATGGTGAGGTCTTGCAACACCTGACCTTGAAGCTTACTTCGGGAGATAAAATTGAATTATACCGGGAAGACGCAAAAGCTGCATGGGAGAAATTAAACGAAGATGAAGATGAAAAACTTCTGAAGGCCATAAAAGATTATGCGGCTCACGGACACAAGGATACCACACCCTTTGACGTTGCCTTGTGCATAGAACAGGCCATAGACAATGCAGAGGACAGCAAATGGCATACGCCGGAAGAGGAACCAGTTCCTTCGGGGAAGTATGCAAAAGAAGACTTCCCTCAAATACCATGCTTAGTACAATTCAAGCACAACGGCTATGGAGTCCGCTTCTGGAACGTAACGTATAAGTGTTGGGATGATGAGGAATGTGACGACTACTACTGCGACATGGGCAAAGTTAAAAGATGGGCTTACATCAGGGAGGAATAACAATGACAGCAGAAGAAATTCGTAACGCAATGAATGAATCCATGAAAAAAATTGTGAATACTGAAAATATTATCAATTTCCACATGGACTTAATCCAAAAAGCGTTTTTAGAAGCTTTATCATTAGGCATGAAGATTGGAGAAGCCAATGCGAAGGAAAAAAATGTAAAATACAAAGAAATGTGTGAGGACATGAAAGCTGACATGTGCGGAACGGACAATGAAGTTTTGTTTGATTACCTTAGTCGTTTATTGGGAAAATATGGAGAAATTGTATGAAGTCAATGAAGCGTTTTGTACTGTGCCTTGCTATGGCAGTCATGTTCACGGCCTGTCTTGAAGAACCTTATGTTGTGAACAGGGAGCATAATGGACGCATAAGATACTTTGTCAGCGATTTTTGCGATATGAAGGAAATTTGTTGGGATGACACTTATAAAATATATTGGGATAAAAAGACAGACGTTTTGTACTTTTCTTATTCAACTGGGTATAGAATGGGCATAACACCCATTATGAAGCCCGACGGCTCCTGCCTCACTCTGTCAGAATGGGAAAAGGAACACATAAAATAAACGGAGGGATAGCGGCATGTCACAGGAACTTTGGAAGAGAATCACGGAATACCAGGGCCACAGCTTCTCAGGGGAATGGGAAGTCTCATCATGGGGGAACGTCCGCCGCGTTTCCGACCAGAAGCCCATGCCGTACTACTCCGACAACCGGGGGCTCGGCTACCTCCGCTTCAAGATGTACGACACGGAAGGGGTGAGGGTGGCCATCAAAGTCCACAGGCTCGTCGCACTGAACTTCAAGACAGGCCCGGACATGAGCGTCAGGAACCTTGAAGTGAACCACATAGACGGCAACACGAAGAACAACTCCATATCAAACCTTGAGTGGGTTTCCCACAAGGAGAACATGACGAAGCTCAGGCTCTCAAGGCTCAAGCCGTGCTCCGAAATGCAGCTGGCCCTGAACTTCGGCTGAAAAAAAAATGCTGAAATGGCGCAGATGTTCTGTTTCAGTATTGACAATTAAAGCACGTGCGTATATTATTAAGACATAGAGAAGATTTATGCAATTCGCGTGCTTACACAAATCTTTTCAGGTTCATTCCTGTTGTGATTTGATTTCCTTAGTCCTATTGCCTGTGTGTGTACGCGACCCGGAGACGGGTACATGCAGGTGACAGGACTTTTTTTTGGGATTCTGGAAAGGAGATAATATTGAAAGGCAAATCATACGCTTGCCGCGACAAAAAGGAGAATAAAGAATTTTTTAATAATAAGGAACTTTATATTCATAACGAAATTTGGAAAGATATTCCTAACACAAATGGAGATTATCAGGCATCTAATTTTGGGAGAATTCGTTCAGTAGAGCGCAAGAGAATTGGTGATAATTGTATATTACCTGGAGTAATCTTGAAACAGCGATATGATAAGCGTGGATATTTAAGAATAACGAGCGATAGGCTCCCCTCTCAGTTAGTTCATAGATTGATTGCAATGGCTTTTATTCCAAATCCTGATAATAAAGAGCAAATAAATCATATTGATGGGAATAAGCGTAACAACAATGTTGTTAATCTCGAATGGTGTACTAATATGGAAAATCATATACATGCAGAGAAGCACGGTTTGACGAATCGTAAAAATTGGCATCCTCCTTTTTAGCCTGTTCATCAATTTAATGCTTTGAGAGGTATGTTCATAAAAGAATTCCCTTCTATCAAGGAAGCAGAACTAGCGATGAGAGGGTCATCTGGCAATACTTCTGGCATAACAACATGTTGTCGTAAAAAAACTAAAACCGCATACGGTTTTATCTGGCGTTATTCGAATGAGGCAGGAAATATTATAAAAGATGTAATAATACCTAAAACTTGTATAGAGAAAGGTTGTCATAACAATAATCTCTATAAAAACTTTTATTGTAAAAAACACTGGAAGCTTCATAACATAGAAAGGCTTGTTGCGGAGACACAGCATGAGGCGGAGTAAAATCAGTCTGGACAAAGTTCAAGAAGCCTTTAATTCCGCAATAAAAAGACGGGACAAAAGATGTCTGATACGGGATTATGAGCCGTGCTGCGGGCAACTGGAAGCAAGCCACTTCTTTTCCGCAGGGGGCAGTCCAGCGTTAAGGTTTTACCCGCCTAATTGCCATGCACAGTGCCAGCATCACCACTGGAAGCATCACAATGACAGGGACTTTCAGAAAACGGACTACTATGGGCTTTTCATGGAGAAAAATCATGGAGAGGATTTGGAATACATGGAATTTGCAAGGCATTGTTGCATCAAGTACACGGACGAACTGAAAGCGGAAATTATCAGACTTTGCAACGCTGATAAATTGGACGAATTGAAAGAACTGATTGAGGAGATTTTGGGATGATACCTATGCTTATTATATCAGCAACCGCAGCCTTGTTGGGAATAATTCTTTTGCATAAAGACAACGAAGCAGGCCCTTTTATTTTCGGATTAGGAATATGCTTTGTGCTGTTTTTCGGACTGCAATCCATTTCCCTTGCCAATAAAATCAGCTTTGTAAGGGAGCAAACCAAGAACGTCAGGTACCTGACTGCCCTCGACGTTGCAGACCTGAATAAAACCATCATGCACATTAAGACCCATCCGTTCATGTATAAAATGCTGAACACTGACGGGATAGAGTACATAAGCCTTGACGGTGCGGGAAACTTCAAGGTTGAGGCAGACGGAAAATGAGCGAGCCATTTGATTTTCATGTTGATTTTCATGGCGTTAAGAAGCTCACCCCCGATGACTGGAAGATGGATGAGACTCAATTGAGTCAGGCTTTCCAAAGCTTAACCACTCTTCAAGTTTACTGGGAAAGGCGAAAGCGGCTGGCAGACGAAATTGGAAAGGAAATAAATGCCTACCTCGAAAGGAAGTGTGACGAATACAGGGCGAAAAACAATCTTCCGCTTACTGAATGGATGGACGGGGCCCGTTCGATTCAGGTAAACGGAAAATGGGAAGTCTACTTCAAGGATGAGCTTGTCTGTGGCGTAAGGATTGCCAGCATGACTTCCGAGCAAACCGGGGAGTTCTCCATTACGCTGAAAAACGTGGTCGAGTTTTATGATTGCGCATCCGGTAATAGGGATTGTGATACCAGTAATTATGTGCACTGTCATAGCCATCATTTACCTTAAAAAGAAATAATGGCTGAACGGCTGGCCATAATCAGCCGCTCATAAGGCATAGCAAGTGAAACTCTGAATGGAGCGTAGCTTGCTTGTAATTGCCGAACCTACCAGCGGGTTCACTGGATGCAGTTTGTGGGTGTACTGCTACACAAGAAACCTTCCCCTTACATTTTTGCTGCGGAGGGAATCCGGCGTGGTCTAAGCACCTCTAACACGCCTGCAGGTCCGACTCCTGCGGCAGCTCAGAACAGGACGGGCTCAGTCTTGCCGTCCTGCCTAGCATACTCTGACCCATCTGTGGGCAAACAGACGCGCCGACGTAACGGATGGGGGCGCATAGTGCAGGAAGGGCTTTTAACCCTTTTGCCCGGTGCTAAGTCCGGGAACCCCCTTACTGGAGTTGAAAAGATACATGTTTCCGTACAAACATACAGGCAGTAAGTATCACAACAAGAAGACCGTAGTGGATGGGATAACCTTTGACAGCAAGAAGGAAGCTGCAAGGTATCTTGAACTTAAAATGATGGAAAAGGGCGGGCTTATATCCGGGCTGAAGCTTCAGGTAAAATTTTCTATCTGTCCAAAGGCAGGTGGGAACAAGAGGGAAAGGTTCTACATTGCAGACTTCGTTTATGAAGAAGGCGGAAAGGCCATTATCGAGGATGTCAAATCCTTTATCACGCGAAAAAATCCGGTGTATAGCTTAAAGAAAGCCCTCGTGCAGTGGCAGTACCCGAACTATATCTTCAGGGAATCATAAGGAGTATTACATGGATATTGTAGAGGCAAGCTGCTTCGTGCAGCCAACTGAAGGTGGAAAGTTCATATTAATGCCAAGGACAGGTACGGACAGGTCACTCCTCAATGCGTTTGTGGACGAGAAGAAGGGGCGGATAGTGCGCGTCAGGGTTATGAACAGGGCACAGCCCAAGACCTATGACCAGACAAAAACCTTCTGGGCCCTCGCCGCACTCCATTACAAGACCTTCAACGGAGGCTGCGCACCAACCTCCAAGCAGCTTAAGTGGTGGTATAAAGACCTTCTCAAGCCGGAGCTATTCCCGGTAAGGCAGAACTCAGTCCGTGAAGGCGAGTTCACCCCGAAGGGATGGTCCGAGCTCACGAAGCAGGAAGGGATAGAGGTCATCTCAAAGATGGTGACGCTCATAATGGAATCCAACAACATACCCGAAGCGGTCGGAGGCTCAGTGAGCGACATATTCACGTGGCTTCAGGGCGAAAAGAACTCACTGTACAAAGACCCCTCTGACTACCATGAAGACGGGACACCGCTCTCACTTGAGGAGTGGGCGGAAAAGAACAAGTTCTGCATGTGCACAGGAGCCCTCGGTGGTGACGTGTGCCACATAGTATCAAGGGGCGAGGGAAGGGGATTTGAATGGCTCGTCAACCAGTCATGGAACCTGTACAGGGCACTCCACCAGATACACCTGGACATCCAGCACGGCATAAGCTGGGACGCGGTGTTCGACGGTTGCCAGAGGATAATCGTAAACGTCAACGGAATGGAAGTCCCGTGGCAGGGAGCCCCCTGGCTCAAGCCGAGGGTAGAGAGGGCTAGGAGGCTCTTCAACAAGGGCCGCGAGATGATTCGTGACGGCTACAGCCAGGAAGAGGTCATCAAGGCCCTTTCATACTCCGACAGCGAGGAGCACGACGTAAAAGTTGAGAAGCACTCGATTGTGGACACAAGGAGCCTTGCGGAGATGGCTGCAGAAGAGGGGAACATACCGGAGGATATTTACTGAATGGCGAGTGAAAAGAAGAAACGCAAGTTGAAGAACTCTTACTGCGGATATTGGGCTTTGAAGGCAAAAGGCAAGGACAAGCTGAAGCGGGTGTTTTTCTTTACCCCGTCAGAAAGGAAAAGGATAAAAGATGAAGTTGTCAAAATCAGCAGCGAGGAGAAAACGTGACGGACTATTTGTTTGACAGTGATTCAGTAGGCGAGTTAATCAGTGAGCTTAATTGTCTGGGAAAGACTCTTTGGGATTATTCCGACTTGACAGGGGCTGGCAATGACCTTCCGTTTGAGCTGAGGCAGAAATATTTCACCGCTGCACAAGCCTTGGCAAAAGCCGTTCCTGCCCTGATTGACGTCAAGGATTATTTGGTGTTCAAAGGAGGTGAGGATGATTTGAAATAATGGAGGAGGTTAAGAATGGAAATATCTGAAAAACGAAAAGATTTGCTAAGTTATATCCTCCAAAGCATCATCTTCAGGCATAAAGAGGATGTTTCATACCGCATAACAAAAGAGGCAGAGCTAAAAGAATACATGCTGTTTGAAAAAGCAACAGCTTTAATACAGGACATGATGGAGGAGGTTAGGATGGAAATAACTGAAAAAATGGAGCCTTGCATAACGCTTACAAACGTTGAATTTGACAATGTTATGGCAGCCTTGAGGGATTTGGAGTCCCAGGGCAGCCTTGGGGCAAAACAGCTGAAAGAAAAACTTTTAAGGAAGGAGCAGAAAGAAAAAGACGAAGGTGTTGTCCTTGACCTGGACAATACAAGGGCCCTCACCGTCATAAGCATGGGTGCCAAATACCAGATAATGACAATGAGCAGGAGTGACAAACACGACCAGCTTAACGGCCCCAGCTGCGACGTGAAGCTGTACCTGTCTCCAGTTGACAGGCACAAGGAGACTGCCGCCGAGGAAAGGCTCAGGGCCGACCTTGACTACTGCAAGGCTCTGCTTAAAGATTTGGCCGAGTACAAAGACGACATAAGCAGGAAAAGGGCTGAAAGGTTCCTGAAGGAAAACGATAATGACTGAATGCGTGAATATGGCTGAGGGAAAGATAGTCCTCTATAGCGGGGACTGCTACGATATAATTCCCCCGATGTCTGGCGGCTCCATAGACTTGGTAGTCACCGACCCGCCTTACAACTTCGATGGACAGGTGCGCGGCGGCGGAATGTTCTCCGTAAAGAACAAGGAGAGGTACGGAAGAAAACGGGAAGTTGCCATGCTTAAGGAACTGGAAACCTTGGATTCAGTCAAATTCATTCCGTCTGTCTTTCTTGACCTGATAAAACCAAAGATGAAGAGGTTCTACGGCTATTTCTTCTGCAACAAGACGCTTGTAGCTGACTATATAGAATGGGCGAAAAGCAGAAAGTATTCCTATGACATTTTGTGCATGATTAAAGCCAACCCGATCCCGGCCCATTCCACTCATCATATATCAAGCCT
>JAGCYQ010000015.1 GCA_017960765.1 Treponema sp. | reverse complement strand
GCAATCGATGGCGGTCTTGCCTCCAGGATTCGACTGTTCTGAGAAATCAGTATGGATTACGTAAGACTAGGAGGCTGCTATATGAATGAATATGAATTATTGGATTTGCTGTTTACAGCGATTCAACTTTTCATTGACATTATTACGCGCCTTTCCAAAAAGAGAAAGAAACGTAAGAAAAAAAAATAGCCCGCCAAGTGTTCGCACCACTATAGGCGGGTTTTTCCCACAATAGAGGCAAGACGCTAGATTGCGAATGCCTTTATTTCAATATACAACAATTATCCAAAATATACAAGGGGAAAAAGCATTCTCCACCAACTTTTAATTGACAATTATCACTTATTACTTGATAATTTATTATAACTGGAGGTAAAAAAATGGGGAGCATTTTATTTGTTCTTATTCTTCTGGCACTCATTGTAGGAGTGATTTTATGTGCAGTCAAATTGCACAAGATTCCCAAAGACACTATTGAAAACCGCAACAAGAGGGTACCCTACATTGTCACGATGGTAATATGCATTATCTTTTTTGTTCTGCTTATTGCGGCTGGAGGTTTAATATTCTGGATCGGCTACAATATAGCAGTTCATGGAATGTAAGGCGATACGGAGATAAAGAATGATACTTTTTCTGATTCTGGGAGCAGCTATTGTTGGACTGGCTATTGCCATAAGCAGGCTGCGTGTACTTACAAAAGACAGCTCCGATAATAAATCAAATATATTTGTATACAAGGTTCTTCTGATAGTATGCATTTTATTTGTGGTGTTGTTCACAATTGTTGAGATTTTTTTAGGTTGGCTTGCCCTTGCGCTCATGAATGGAATGTAATATGAAGAATAAAACTTTCGTTAAGATTTTGACTGTTGTAATGATTGCAGGTATTTTGTCTACTGCCGCGCTTATGATTTATACCGTAAGGCTTCAGGAGAACTCGTCACTCACAGCCTTTATTGCAGGAGAATAAAATGAAGGAACGGGACATCCTTAGGCCGGGCATAATTATTTTTTCCGCTCTTCTTTTTGTCGCAATAGATTCATTTATTTATTTCCGATACACACGCAGGTTGGAAAACCATTTTGGAAAAGAGATGATTTCATCTTCAATCAACTTGAGCGAATACCAACCCTTTGATCCCGACTCAAAAATCGTAAGGGTGCAGGCCACCGAGGAACAGAAATTTCATGACGGAGATTTTCTTCCCGTACTCGATGGTGCCACCGCCCTCTTTCCTGTCTATTCCGCAGTGTTCAATTCTCTTTATCCGGAAGAGACATGCAAGTTTGACGGAATGGAATTTGATCCTGCAAGTCTGTTGCAAAAGAGAAATACATCGGGTGCTTTCAAGGCATTGAACTCAGGGGATGCGGACATCATCTTCTGTGCCACACCGTCGGAGAAACAGCTTGAGGAAGCCAGGGCAAGCGGAATTGAACTTTCCATGACACCCATCGGATATGAAGCCTTTGTCTTTCTGGTAAACGAGAAAAATCCGGTGGACAGTCTTTCGGTTCAGGAAGTTAAGGACATTTTCTCCGGAAAGATCTCGCGCTGGTCGGAAGTTGGTGGAGACAAATCCTGCATTTCTGCGTTGATCCGTCCTGAGGGAAGTGGAAGCCAGACTGCAATGCTTTCGTTCATGGGAGATGAGAAAATCGCACCCAAAAACGATGCCTACAGCGGAAGGACAATCGGTTATTCATTCCGCTTTTATGTTCAGGGAATTGTGGGTAACCGTGGAATCAAGCTCCTTAAACTGGATGGCGTTTACCCGAGCAAGGAAAACATCAGGAACGGAAGCTATCCTGTGGTAAGCAATTTCTACGCAATCACACGCTCAGAGGACAAGGATAATCCGTCTGTAAAAAAGATAATCGACTTTATCCTCTCTCCCGCCGGACAGAATCTGGTTGAGCAAAGCGGATATGTGGAGCTTTAGCTTCATTTTCCAATAGACTTTTTTCCTGTTTTCTTCTATCATTTGGGGCATGAAAAACTCAGCATCAATTTCAAGACTTGTATTTTCTCTTTTTATCTCATTCACCTTGTTCTTAACATCATGCATTAACCAGGGAGACATGTACATTCAGCAGGGATCGAACTATCTGCAGAAAGGACAGTATGACCCCGCAGAAGAAGCTTTTATGAAGGCTCTGGACGAGGAATGTGCATACGGAAAGGATTATATCTACATATTGATTTCCACCTGCCGCGTACAAAAAGGTGATTACGACGGTGCTATTGAATGGAGAAAAAAGGCCCTGGACGTAAGGATTGATCCGGACAACTACATCAACCTTGGCATGCTTTACAGGCTTAAGGAAGACGATGCCACAGCCGAGGAGATGTACAAGAAAGCCATAGAGATTGCTCCACAGGACGCGAATACTTACGGAAGCCTTGGTGCTATGTATCTTTCACAGGACCGCATTGACGAAGCCATCCCGTATTTTCAGGAGTGTCTCAGGATGAATCCATATATCGGAATCATCCATGCTGACCTGGCAATCTGTTACGGAAGGAAAGGTCTTTTTGACCAGGCCGAGGAAGAGATGTCCGCCGCACTTTCCCTGAGAGCAGAGAACCACGATGACCTGCGTGACGAGCTTGATGAGATGGAAAAGAAAGCCGGATACGTAAAGAAAGAATAAACGGATTCTGTGAGTAATACATTCACACTTTTCGCGACAGTACATCGTAAATCTTGAACAGTTCTATCACACACTCGCTTTCGGTAATTTTTGTGTCGAAACCGTATCCTTTCATAACGGCGGCATCGTTTTCACGATGGGCTTTGCGAAGTTCTGGAGGCATAATATTTTCGTCATATAGATCTGCAAGCGAAGAATCAGGGTACTTAGCACGTGCGTCAAGGATTGCCTGTGCGGTCTGTTCGATTTTGGCTTTCTGCTCTTCTGTCGGGGTACACCACGGAAAGTTGTTGTAGACAATATCGTTTGAATAGCGGTAACGACTTTCAAGACGACCGCACACCACGCGCATCCATGCGTTATGAACAATACTCGTTAGAACACCAAATTCATATAAAGTCGCATTTGGTACAAGTTGTACGGCATCGCTGGCAATTACATCTGACGAAACATAGCCAATCGGTATGTATTGACGATGTTCAGACGATACACGTGGAATCAAAAGATAATTTCCGCTTTCTGGCTGACGGTTCTCTGTGAAAAGGTATGGGTACGCCGCCCAATTTCGCGTTGATTCCTTTGAACTTGAAAGCCGCATTTGCCTGACAGCTTCAATACGCTTCATTACAAGTGGCATTTTACGAAGTTCAGCAGGGCTTGCATTCACAAACCACAGGCAGTAGCGTTTCTTCCCATTGATGAATTCTTCCGCACCTAAAAATTCTCGAATAAACTTCTTGGCATTCGGTTCTTTCTTTATAAACTCCTCATATTCCTCTGCCGTAATAATAAGATTTCCGCCATCTGTCGGCTGGCTTCCCTTGTTGATTTTAGAAACCTGGCATAGAGGCTCTTTTCGTTTTTCGATGAACACAGTCGGTGCATCCAGAAGGTACGGACTGATATTTTTTGCAACCTGTCTTTTTCCTGTTTCGTCAAAGATAATTTTTTCTTTCTGAACGCTGTTTTTGTCGCTGAATCCTAAGATGACACAGTGAACATGAGCTTTTTCCGTGCTTTCGCTGTCCCATACGAAGGTCCTGTAAGCAAAATCAAACTGAATATTGTTTTTCTCAAAAAGCGGCTTCCATACAATCGACACCTGCTCGCCCTGGCAGATTGAATTTGTCGAAACAAAAGCACATTTTGTTTCAGAACCTTGAGCAAGCCTTGCAGCTTTCACATACCATCCGACAACATAATCAATGTTTCTACCCATTTCATTCGCTACAATATTCAAATCATCCTTTTGCCTGTCACTCTGGAATGTGTAACCTACAAACGGTGGGTTTCCAATTATGTAATCATACACAACTGATTCTGAATTTCGATGCTCAGACTTTTTCTTCTCTATTCTCCTTACAACTGCATTAAGTTCTTTTATTCTTTTTCCGTAAAGGTCTTCTCCATCAATATCTTCATAAGTCTCAACAACATTATCCAAGTCCTCTTCGTCAAAAAGATTCATTTTATCAATTAAAAGATATCTGTTTTCTGGATATTCAGAAAGAGTTGACCAGTCCAGTCGAAGAGCATTGCCTTCCACAATATTTGCGTGATTTGCAAGCGGAAGAAAATCGATATTCTGACTCAAGATGTTTTCGGTCTCCGAAATCATCTGACACTCTGCAATCCACAGGGCAGTCTTGGCAACTGTCACGGCAAAATCATTTATCTCTATTCCATAAAACTGGTTTATGTGTATCTTTATGAAGTCATCGAATCCGAGAACCTTCTCCCCTTTATTCAAGATTGAAATAACTTTATTCTCAAGGCGACGAAGACTCAGATAAGTCTCTGTAAGGAAGTTTCCGCTTCCACATGCAGGATCAAGAAATTTCAGTGAGCCTAGTTTTTCTTGAAATGACAGGAGGGCTCGTGTACGTTCTTTTGTAGAAAGTTTTCCGATAATTTCTTCGAATTCCGCATTTAACTCTTCCATAAAGAGAGGGTCTATCACCTTGTGGATGTTGGTGATTGAAGTATAGTGCATTCCACCCTTACGCCTAGTCTCCGGATTCAAGGTAGATTCAAATACTGCACCAAAAATCGTTGGACTGATTTCCGACCAGTTAAAAGGAGCACAGTGATTTATGATTACATCAACTATCTCATCTGTAAAATTCGGAATTTCAATCTGCTCATCCTTGAAAAGGCCCCCGTTCACGTAGGGAAACGGCATGACTTTTCTGTCGTATTTGTCCCTCTCGTCAAGTTTTGTATCCAGTGCCTTGAAAAGCTTTATTATGCCGTCACGAAGATTCTCGACAGCAAAAGATTTTATGTAATTCTCAAAGCAGGTCTTGGTTTCAAAAAGTCCGGCATCCTCCGCATACAGGCAGAACACGATTCTGACACAAAGAATGTTCAGGGAACGAAAGCTTTTTTCATCGGGATCAATATATCCCTTGATGAGGGCATCATAAAGTTTTCCGACAAGCTCTCCTGCTTTCAAGCTGATCTCTTCTTCACGACTGATGTTCTCTGATTTTTGATCCACAAGAAATTGTAAGCGGTAAAAATCTTTTTCCAAGTCTTTCAAGAAAATTTGCTCAGGCTCATCATTCGGATTCTCCATGTCGTAAACGAGGAATTCATCAAAATTGCACGTGACAATCCATTTTGGATGCTGGCTTAGGGGTAAATCAGCCACATATTTTTTTGCCTGTTGAAATGGGGTGAGCAAAGAACCGTCTGACTGTCTGATAGGTTCGAGTAAATTCTTGCCACTTGATTTCTGCTCAATCATGACACGGGTAGAAGGAATATATGCATCAATAAAATTTGTGACAGTCTTATTAAGGATTTTTTCTCTGACCTGTTCTTCAAAGTATATGAACTGAGATATATTCTCAACGCCATACACATTTGCAAGAAGATCTATCCAGAATTTCTGAGATTCTCCCTTTTCGTAACCATGCCCCTGCCAATTATCTAAAAATTTCTTAGCAGCTTTTGACTGTTCTTTTTGATTCATAACAATATTATATCAGATTTTCCACATTTTTTCTATTTTTTAAGTGACATTTTTTAAAACAGTGATATACTTAGAAAACAGGCTCATTGTAAACGTGGCCTGAAATCTTTTACCGGGAAGGTCTTTATGTTTTTTGAAGCAAAAAATGCCCTTGTATTCAAAAAGGGAAACGAAACCCTGATGATTGAGCCATGGGGAAACGATTCTTTTCGTGTCCGTTCAACTCTTGAACCTGCATTCATTGACCGTGATGTTGCCCTTACAGAAAAAATCAAGCATGGAAACGCAAGCATAAGCGTCACAGAAAAAGGCGCCTCAATTACAAACGGAATGCTGGAGGCAAGACTGAACAACAACGGAGTCATCTCTTTCTATAAAAACGGGAAGTTGATTTTAGGCGAATATTACCGTCAGTATGATCCTACCGCGACAAAAGAAAGCTGCTGTACAAAAATCATCAGCCGTCAGTTCCAGGGAATAATCGGTGGAGACTATTCGCTCACGGTACGCTTTAACCCGAATGATGATGAAAAGCTTTTTGGCATGGGACAGTACCCGACACCTTATCTTGACATGAAAGGATGCACACTTGAGCTTGCACAGCGAAACAGTCAGGTTTCCATTCCTTTTGCATTGTCTAATCTTGGCTATGGTTTCCTTTGGAATAATCCAGCCGTCGGACGTGTAACATTCGGTAAAAACATTACAGAATGGCATGCAGAGAGTACAAAGGAAATGGACTACTGGATTACAGCCGGTGATACTCCTGCAAAAATCGTAGAGAACTATACCGCCGCAGTTGGTCGTGCCCCTGCCCTTACGGAAGATTATCTTGGCTTCTGGCAGTGCAAGCTACGCTACCGGACACAGGAAGAAATTCTTACAGTTGCCCGCCGCTACAAGGAAATGGGTATTCATCTTGATGTCATCGTAATAGACTTTTTCCACTGGCCTCGTCAGGGTGACTGGTTTTTCGACAAGGAATACTGGCCGGACCCCAAGGCAATGTGTGATGAGCTTCATGCAATGGGAACAAAGGTCATGGTATCCGTGTGGCCTAATGTTGACAAAAAATCAACTCACTTTGCGGAAATGCAGGAAAAGGGTTATCTGATTCGTTCAGATCGCGGAAGCAACCAGAGCTTTGACTGGCAGGGAGACTGTCTTGCTATCGATGCCACAAATCCTGAGGCCCGTGAGTATCTCTGGAATATCTGCAAGAAGAATTATGCTGATTACGGAATTGACATGTTCTGGCTGGACAACTCTGAGCCTGACCTAAACATTTATGATTTCGGAAACTACCGCTACCAGATTGGAAACGGCTTACAGGTTGCAAATATTTACCCGCAGATGTACAGCCGCTGTTTCTACGACGGCATGAAGTCAATCGGAAGGACTAATTTCGTGAACCTTGAGCGCTGTGCCTGGGTAGGAAGCCAGAAATATAATCAGGTTATCTGGAATGGAGACGTTCAGTCTACCTGGGAATGCTTCAGGACTTCTGTATGCGAAGGCCTGAACATGGGTATTGCCGGAATTCCATGGTGGACAACTGACATCGGTGGATTCATGTACGGTGATGTCCGCACGGAGGAATTCAAGGAGCTTTTGATACGCTGGTTTGAGTGGGCTGTGTTTACGCCTATACTTCGCCTGCATGGTGACCGTGATCCGCATGACATTCCGTTACTCGACAAGGATCCACAGAGAGGATACGGTGGCGGTCATCTGTTTACCGGACGTGACAATGAGATATGGTCTTATGGTGAAGGCCCTCAGAAAATCATGGAGGCACAGATCAAGCTGCGTGAGAAGATCAAGCCTTATGTCACAAAAATCATGAAAGAGGCAAGCGAGAACGGAAGCCCCGCAATGCGCACGATGTTCTATGAATTCCCCGATGACATGAAGTGCTGGGATTTACGTGACCAGTACATGTTCGGCTCAGAATATCTTGTTGCACCTGTACTTAACCCACAGGTCTTTAAACGCGACGTTTACCTTCCTGCAGGAAAATGGGAGAACATCAACGACGGCAAGATTTACGACGGAGGACAGACAGTAACTGTTGATGCCCCCCTGGAATGCATTCCTGTGTTCAAGAGACAGCGCTAACCGTTCATGAAACAATCACTCAGTTTTGAAACGGTTGACATCGGATCCAAGCTGAGTGACGTTCTTGTCAAGCTCCTCTACGCTTCCGTCAAGCCTCATTCCGCTCTTTACGACACTCTGGGCACTCTCTGACATTGCCTCCATGCTCTGCCTTACTGCATCAAGTGAAGACTGAAGTTTACCCATCTCCTCAAGAACCCTGCTGCTGCCTGACTCCATCTGCATTGAAGCTGTACGTACGTTCTCAGTATTCTTGTCCATGCCGGAAAGGGATGCTATGACCGTCCTTGAATTCTCGTTCTGGGCCTCAAGTGATGTCCTGATTGACTGAACAAGGGCATCAGTCTCCCTGATCCTGTTTGATACACCAGAGAATGCGCTGCTTGATTCCTGTGATGCGGCAACGATCTCACCAATGCTGTTCTTGATGTTCTTAAGCTGATTTCCGATTGTCTTGGACTGTCCTGATGATGTCTCGGAAAGCTTACGGATTTCGTCCGCAACAACTGCAAAACCTTTACCTGCCTCACCTGCGTGTGCTGCCTCGATGGCGGCGTTCATTGCAAGAAGGTTTGTCTGTCCTGCTATTGAAGCGATTGCCATGTTTGCTTCCTGGAGCATCTTGGACTGGTTTTCAATCTGAAGAATACGCTCGTTCACCTTGAGCTGCTTGGATATTCCGTTCTGTGCCTCACTGTCCAGAAGACCGAATGCCGATGCCATTGATTCCATTGATCCGCTTATCTGCTCGATGCTGTGTATGAGCTGCTCTACGCTGGTCACGGATTCACGTATGCTCTCTGTCTGGGAGTCGATCATATCGTTTACAGTTGAAATGCTGGATGCAACCCCCTTTACGGCAGATGCGGCCTCGTCAAAGCCCTCTGTCTGATTCTGAATCTGGGTCTGAACGTTGCCTATGCTCAACCTGATGCTTGTCATTGAATCGGAAACGGATGCAACACTCTCCTTCATGTTATTGGAGACGACATCAAGGTTCGCACTGGATTTCTTGATTGTTCCCAGCATGTCCTGAAGCCTCTGCATGAATTCGTTCAGATAGGCAACAATTATGTGGATGGATTTGAACGGAGTATTGATATTTGTGCTCAGGCGGCGTGTAAGGTCTGCCTCACCGGAAACAACATTCTCTACCGTATTCTTAACCTCATCAAGCGGCTTTAAGAGCGAGATCACGGAATATGCAATAAGGAGGATCGCACCAAGAAGAATGAATACCGAGAAAGGAACCACGGAATTCTTCAGGAAGGCCTTTACAGTAAACGGAACAAAAAGAACCATCTCCCATCCCAATGACTCAACAGGAGCAATCAGATACTCACCATGAACGCTGGAAAGATATGTGTCCTTGCTGGGGAAAAGGCTCTTTGCCTCATTCAGGTCCGGCATGGCCTTGGTAACGGGAACTTTATTCTCAAGATCATCCAGATTCAAGGATGCTGATATCTCGCCATTTGAGTTGTACATGTACATCGTAACACCTTCATCAAGGGTCCTGTACATGGAGTCAACAAAGTCATTCAACTCAACACCGGTTCCTGTAATACCCACAACCTTTTTTGCCTCGTTGTACACAAGGACGTTGATCCACATGAAGGTCTTTTTCAGGCCGATGTCATAATCAACATAAAACTGGAAGGGAAGATTGGCATCTATTGTCGCCTGGTACCACGCGTTGCCGGGATCAGATTTATCAAGAAGATACACGAAATTCATGTTGGAGTAATACCTAAGGTCGTTGTCGGAAATCCAGAATGTCCTGTGCGAGCTGAAAGAGTCCTGGAAAGTCTTGAATTCACGTATGGCAGAGCCCATTACAAGCGGATCCGAGGGATTCTCCATGTAATCGATGACAAGAGGAGACTGACCCAGCTGCATCGCAAGCTTTTTCTCCGGTACAAGTCCACTTTCCATCTCAAGTATCTTGGTATATTTTATATGTCCCAGATTTTCCCTGGTGTTTTTCCTGAACAGAACGACGGTAAAAAAGGAAACCGCCGCCAGACCGATTACAACAAAAACAATGATAAACAAAACCCTCAGTTTATTGGAAGCCTTCATCTTGCATTTACCTCTTGCAGACATTATACACCCATAACCTTAAAAATAAAATAAAAAATCGCAGGCCAGCCTCAAATTCAGCAGGAATTCTCTTTGTCCCGCTATTTATTGAAGAAAGTTCACGTTTGTGATATAATCTTTCTACTCTGCAAATAAACAGTGGCTTGTAGAAAAGAGGTGTAAAAATGATACGTATTTTAAACGCAAATCAAGTTGAAGAGGCTTTCTTCCAGGGAAGAGATTTTGGGACAACGATTGATACCGTACGTCAGGTTCTTGTAGACGTTAAGACACGCAAGGATCAAGCATTACACCACTATGCCGCTGAGTTTGATGTATCTGATCCTGAAGTTTTTGAGATTCCGGTTGAAACCTTAAAGGCAGCAGCAGACAAGATGCAGAAGGAAAGCCCGGATTTATACAATTCCTTGTGTCTTTCCCGCGATCTGGCATTGGATTTTGCAAAAAAGCAGAGGGAATCATTCAATGACTTTGAGACAGAGCTCAGGCCCGGACTTTTTACAGGACAAAAGAACATTCCGGTTGAAAAAGCAGGCGTTTATGTTCCGGCAGGACGTTTTCCGCTTGTAAGCTCAGTTGTGATGACAATAACCCCGGCTGTAGCGGCTGGTGTTGACGAGATAATCCTATGTACTCCACCAAGAGTCCACCCGAATGACAGGGCACGTGCAGAAAAAGAAGGCCTCGGCAAATTCGGCAATGCATTAAAGGGAGGCCTTCCCTATGCGGACGAGAACATCATGGCGGCGGCATATCTCTGTGGCGTTAACCGTGTGTTTGCATGCGGTGGAAGTCAGGCAATTGCGGCTATGGCATTCGGAACTGAATCAATTCCAAAGGTTGACGTTGTTGCAGGCCCCGGAAACAAATATGTCGCAGAGGCAAAGAAACTTGTCTACGGAAATGTCGGCATAGACATGATTGCAGGTCCCACCGAGGTTTTCATCATCGCAGACTCAAGTGCAGACCCGGTTTGGGTAGCGGCAGACCTTTTGGCACAGGCAGAGCACGATATTGTTGCCCAGCCGATCCTTGCAACAGACGACAGGGAGCTGGCAGAAAAAGTCTCCAAGGAAATTGAGAGGCAGATTGAGACACTCAGCACAAAAGAGACAGCCAGAAAGAGCATAGACACTTACGGCCTCATCATCATCACAGATGACCTGGAAGATGCAGTTGAGATAGCAAACAGACGTGCCCCGGAACACCTTGAGCTTGCAATGGAAGCCGGTGCACAAAGAGATAAGATCCAGAACATGGCAAGGGATTTCGGTTCCCTGTTCGTCGGTCACGGTGCGGCAGAGGTATTCGGTGACTATGCGGCAGGACTCAACCACACATTGCCTACATCAGGAAGTGCAAGATTCACAGGCGGCCTTTCGGTCAGGATGTTCCTTAAGACTGTTACAACCCTCCGCGTAAATGAAGGCGAAAAGGGAGTAAAGGATTCTGCTGTTGCCGCAGGTTTCCTTGGTGATGCAGAAGGTCTTGCAGGACATGCCAGGGCAGCACGCTTACGTCTTGGACAGGGAGTTTGATAAGATGAAGATATATAAGCTTGGCGAGGAAGTTCTGCGCGAGAAATGCGTGGATGTAAAGCCGGAAGAGATAAACGATGAATTCAGGGCAACCCTGAACGAGATGTTCGAGACGATGGAGGCGGCCAACGGTGTGGGGCTTGCGGCTCCTCAGGTTGGAATTGCAAAAAGGTTCTTCGTGGTTGTGGCAGACGATGACATACGGCGGGTATTCATCAATCCTGTAATCACAAAGACCTCCAATGACCTTGTTGACTACGAGGAAGGTTGTCTTTCAATTCCGGGCTTTTACGAGAACATCAAGCGTCCGTCAAAGGTCTCGGTAACTGCACTCAACGAGCAGGGAAAGCAGTTTGTGATTGAAGATGCAGAAGGCCTTCTTGCACGCGTAATCCAGCATGAGAACGACCATCTGGACGGTATCCTCTACATTGACCGTGGAGACCCTTCATTCAAGGCCTCAACAGAAGAGCAGTTCAAGAAACGAGCTGAACGTGCCGCAAAAAAAGCACTGGAAAAGGAAAGAAAACAGGCTTCAATTGCCGCCAAACTCGCAGCCAAGCAGGCCAAAAAGGAACGTAAATAGAAATGCTGAGGGTTTTATATGCCGGAAGTCCAGCCGCATCTTCCCGTGCACTTGAGTTGATACTCAAAGACAGCTATATGTCCGCTTCAATCCCAGAGGAACACTACAAGATTGTCGGTGTACTCACAAATCCTCCTTCAACACAGGGAAGGCACAGGGACCTTATTCCAACAGAAGTCGCACATTACGCACAGATATGGAACGAGGCACGAGATGAGGGTATCGTCATCCTCAGCCCGGAGCACCTTAAGCAGGAGGCAAGGGAGCAGATTGCAGCCCTTCACCCGGATATTTTCATCTGCTTTGCTTACGGCCACATTCTTGGACCGAAGTTCTTCTCACTCTTCAAATATGGCGGAATAAACCTTCACCCTTCTCTCTTACCCAAATACCGCGGGGCAACACCTGTAAACCAGGCAATACTCAACGGCGACAGTGAGACCGGAATCAGCATACAGAAGATGGCACTTGGAATTGACGAGGGCGACATCCTGAGCATGCAGCGCTGGACACTCACGGGAACAGAGACCGCAGAATCACTCTTAAAGGAAGTTGCGCTCCACGGGGCAATATCAATCACTACGATTTTACGCTACATAGCAAAACACCACGAGCTTCCCCATTCAACACCGCAGAGAGGGGAGGCATCCTACTGCTCAATAATCAAGAAAGAGGACGGAAAGATCAACTGGAATGACAGCGCGGAAAAAATCGACGCACAGATCAGGGCATACACACCGTGGCCCGGATGCTTTACCAGCTGCAACGGTCAGATGCTAAAGATAATCAAGGCACGTGATGCGGCAAAAATAGCACTTCAGGACAACTCAATCCCCAAGAATACGGCGGCAGTACCGGGAACAGTGCTTTCCTACAACAAGCAGAGGGGTATATTGATTCAGACAGGGGACGGAGTCTTAATAGCGACAGAACTTCAATGGCAGGCAAAGAAAGCCATGGACTATAAATCTTTCATGAACGGCGCCAGAAATTTTATTGGCAGTGTTCTTGAATGAAAACCTTTAATATGGTAGGATTTTTATTATGAAGAATGAAATAATTGAAGCAAAGAAGACTTCCAAGGAAGTTGCAAAAGTGCCAAAAGAAAAAAAGCCCAAGAAGAAATTCCGTCTGGGAACTGCTTTTAAGGAACAGATTGCCCAAATGGGTAAAGGCGGATGGCTTTTGTTTTTCACAATGTTCCTGTCACTTTTCATCATGGTGGCGGCATGTCTGGCAGTATTCTTTACATCCGTGCAGGGCGAAGAAAAAGTCAAGGTACCAGATGTCCTGGGAAAATCCCTTGTTGCGGCACAGCTTGAATTGCAGGCAAAGGAACTCTATCCGAAGCTTCTTCTTAAGTACTCCGACATTCCTGGAACAGAAGGCATGATCATAGACATGGATCCGGGTCCTGGCTCCATAACAAAGGCATATCACCGCGTTACACTTACAGTAAGCCGTGGCGTTCAGACAGAAAAGATGCCTGATTATGTAGGAAAAGATGCAGATGAGGCACAGGTTAAGCTGAACACAGAGTTTGCAGGCTCATCAGTCGTGACCGTTGCACCTATCGTATACCAGAAAAGCGACAAGCCGGCTGGAACTATCCTTACACAGTCACCAAAGGCAAATACATCTCTGGATGACCCGGTTACAGTGCATTTTGTCGTCTCAAGCGGAGACACACAGGCACGCACTGCAGTACCGGACATGACAGGAAAGAGCCTCCCGCAGGTTCTGACCCAGCTTGAAAAATCACCGATTGTATTTGACTTTACAGCACATACCGCTGCAGAAGGAGAGATTCCGGGAGTCGTATCATCACAGAGCATCACAGAGGGTGAGGTTGATGAATTCACACATGTTCAGATTGACATGGCATTCCCGGCCCCCACAGAAGAGGACACCAGCGTCTACGGCATATTCTCATATACTTTGAATGAATATCCATACCCTGTTCCGGTTCGTGTTGAAGCAAGCGACAACGAGGGCAACATCACCAAGCTCGCTGACTTCATGCACCCAGGAAAAGAGTTCACGATTCCATACAACGTAAAGAAGAACAGCGTAATCACACTGTACGTCATGGGTGAATCCACCGCACGTCATACGGTCCAATAATCAACAAACTTGCGGGCAAGTTTGTTGATTTTTAAAGTTTTGCCTTGCTCGCGAGGGCTCGTCGCAAGTTGTCACTTGCTCTTAAAGTTTTGCCTTGCTCGCGAAGGCTCGCATTTTTCCCGTTGGGGAAAAACGGCAAAACTTC
>JAGCYQ010000156.1 GCA_017960765.1 Treponema sp. | reverse complement strand
GTCTTCCATTTTCTTTACCTTGACCCATTCTCCTTCTTCAGGAATCGGGGCCGGTCCATGATATGCACCCTTAGCCAAAGGACACATATGCTCCACTTCTGCAGTGTAAGTCATGTTTTGCTCCTATAAAAATATAGATTTGACTTTGAAAATCTGAGGCCGCAGGAACAACCAGATGGCCAGCACCAGTTCCAGCCCGCGGTATATGTTTCAAGTCCTGTCATTTTATTATGGAAGAATATCATAATTGAAGAGAATTTTCAATATATGGAGGGGGGAGAGAAAAAATAAAGGAACCCGACTCATCAGGTTCCTTTCAGGCTCCAGTCCCAGGACAGAAGCCACAATCTTTTTGATCCACCATCAAATGGATGTTTGTGATTCTGCCTCAAGCTTAACCTTAAGGTCCACGTATTTTTTATTACGGTAAACGGTTACGGTAACAGTATCTCCAGGAACCTTGTCCTCCAGAGCCGCATAATAATCGGCAAGCGTATCAACCTTGAGCCCGTCTATCTTTGTGATGATGTCTCCGCCAAGGTAAATGGTCTTTGTACTGAATGTTCCATACTGAACGGCCCTGTCACCGCCCTTGATTCCTGCAGCCTCTGCAAGACTTCCTGAGCGCACACGGCTTACAATCATGCCTGTCTTTACACCATAGCCTGCATAGTTTGCAATCCTGCTTGTATTCTGCACAAGAGACAGCATCATGACACCACGGTTCACTTTGCCATAGCTTATGAGATCGCTCACGACACGGCGTGCTGTGCTGACTGGAACTGCAAAGCCTACTCCACTGGAAGAACCGCTTGATGAATAAATCATCGTATTGATACCTATCATCCTGCCCTGGCTGTCAAGAAGAGGTCCTCCTGAATTACCCGGATTGATTGCGGCATCAGTCTGAATCATATTGCGGATGATTACGTTCTCGCTTTCCTGTATAGGACGGCCAAGACCTGAGACAATACCAGTGGTCATAGTACGCTCCAAGGCAAACGGATTTCCTATGGCGATTACCTTCTGTCCGACTTTCAGATTGTCGCTGTCCCCGAAAGCAATGGTCTTAAGCTCAACATTCTTTGGTGGAGTGAATTTCAACACGGCGATGTCACTTTCAATATCCTTTCCCACAACAGTTCCCTCGTAGCTTGAACCGTCGGCAAGGGATATAGTGATTGTGCTTGCATTCTCGATTACATGAACGTTAGTTACGACATAACCCCTGGCATCGATTATGGAACCTGAACCGGAACCGCTGGATGCAACCACAGGCTCAAGGAACCAGTTGTATCCCATGACCTGCGTGGTGATGTTTACGACAGCCTCATTGCATTTTTCGTACACGGCAATGTTCTGGGCTTCGTCCTGTGTATAGGTATTGGATGGTGTGGCAACGGTCAGCACAGGGGTGTTTGTCTGGAGGGACAATTCAGAAGAAAGGCCTGTATCATCCAGCACAATCGGCTCCCCATCGGCTTCTATTACCGCTGTTTTATTCTGCCGCCCAGGGACAACAAAAACGCATATAACAACCGCAGCAACTGCAGCCACAACGCCAGTGATTATTGAACTAATAATAGTAGTAAGTTTAGAATTCATTTTCATACTATAAATATACCGCTTATGGCACTTATTGTCAAAGAAAAAAGACCAAAATAACAGGAATTTAGTAATATGGGATTTTATGCAAGTTGAGCCGCCTGTTATTTCAACTGATATGTATTTAACAGACGGCATAATCCCAACTAACTAGTGCAGTTTCAATGGATCAAAGTACAGATCACAAGTCTTTCCATGACCATTTGAGACTGTAATTTTCATGTTTGGTAAATCTTCCGTTATTGACCAGTGTCTATCATCTTCTTCTATAGTGCCCCTCAAGTTTGGTGTCAAAGTAAACGATGTAAAGTCCTCACTGAATTTTGCCTTTCCAGAAATATTACCAAAATAGAATCCTCCTCTGTTTTCCTTTGATAGATAATAACACCAAAGATCTGCATGTATAGCACCGTCTGATATTTGCCACTCACCATTCTGCTCATTCCAATGCTTTCCGGCTAAAAATGCTGCTTTTGCTGAAAATGAAATATTGCTTTCCCACGATTTATTTGAATCTCCATGATCATTAAAATCTATCTGATAATCATAGACTATAGTGCCGGGAAAATTCTCCTCAAGCTCTTCTTCTGTTTCGTGGGAAACAAAGGCATCAATTATCTGTGAATGAGTGGCTGTATTTGATAAATTCAAATCACTGCGCATTTCTTCAATTTCTTCACATATATAAGCGCTGATGGCATCCTCTACGGAACCTTCTCCGCTATAATATCCTTCATGTTCAAGATGCTCTAGTGCATAATTTTCAGGGCATCCCCCCATATATTCTGCAAAATTGGCAAGCGTAGGATTTTCATCTACTTTTTTTATGGTATTTCCATGAGCAAGCACATACTGATAAAGGAAATCCCTGTATTCGGATTTTGTATACCAAGTCCCATTAGTCCCTTCTTGAAGTACTTTAACTTTGGTAAGAGTTATGGTCTTGTTTAAAGGATTCGCTGTATAGGAATACATTTCCCCAGATTCATCTTCTACAACTGTTTCTCCGTTTTCAATGCTAGTGTAATTGGCTGTAATTACAAGTACGTTGCTATCAAATGAATATGTTTCTATATTTGTAGTTAAATTATCTCCATAAGAATTAGAACGTGTAGAAACAAACTCAGAAATACGTGGGATTGTAAATGTAATTGTCTTTTCAACTGTTTCTCCATCATAATTCAGAGTTCCCTTTAATGAAACCGGTATGTCCACAATGTCACGCTCAATGGTAAGGTTATTTCCTGAAAGTGAAAAATGGTCATCATCTGATTCACTAGACCAGCTGACACTTACATTTTTTCCATCAATTGTAACTGAATCATCCAGGTTAATTGTATATGGAGTTAAAATACCTGCATTGCAGTATTGGGCATAGAGTTCTGATGCATTGGCTTCAAGATTTGTTGTAGCAACTTCAAGCACATCTTCAGTGCTGAGTTCTGAGTTGTTCTGATATACTTTAATTGTAAATTCCTTTATTGCTGTTTTGCCATTCAAAGAGAGGGTCGCCGTAAGATTTACGGCATCAGAGCCGGTACCAGACTGATGATTAACAGTACCATTTATTGAAATGATTGATTCGTTTCCAGACACCCAAGAGACCGTAATGCCCTCATATCCAGCAACAGATGACGGCAAGCTTATGGATGACTCATTTTTTGCAATAATCGTTTTTACTGTAAGAATTGATTTTGCAGACTCCAAAGTCTGTACATCTGCATCAACTTCTTGAGGTTCTGGTTCAGATATGTTTGTATTACCGCATGAAACCAAAAGCAAAGGAAAGAACAATGCTGCAAGTATTGAATTTTTTTTCATTTTAACCTCCATAATGTTACAAGTCTTTATAACTTATTGAGTCATAAAAGCTACATTTTATTGCTTTATACACTCTATTATCCACATAATAAAGTTTTTTATGTAATAATTCAAGTTTAACATAGCTTATAATGCTATAAAAATGAATGAGTATAGCATTTTAACAGAAGATTTTTTCAGGGACCGCCTCCGCTTTTTAAGGAACGAACGAAAAGTTTCCGCAAGAGAAATGAGTCTTGCTCTTGGTCAGAATGAAACATACATAAACAAAATCGAAACTGGAAAATGCTCAACAACAATTTCCGGTTTCCTGAAAATCTGCGAATACCTGAATGTTTCTCCAGGATACTTTTTTAACCAGGATGTCAACAATACAGTCCTCGCAGATAAAGTTCTTCTTGATTTATTCCATCGCCTTACACCCCCTCAGTCTGAACACATGCTTTCATTTCTACAGGACCTGACTCGCAGCTGATAAGCCCCTTTCACTTGTCATTCAAGTCAACATTCCTCAAAAATCGCTGTATCTAACTTGACTAAATCCCCCAAAAAATGATATATTTTCTTACCCCGTATATATTGCGTGCAACTGCTCATTGTGCGCAAAGCATCGGTCGTATGATGCAAAACGACAGATGTAATTCTATCAGTAGGTATATACAATGAAAACGATTTTTTCAAAACCAAATGATGTAAAGCATGACTGGTACATCATCGACGCCTCAGGCAAGAACCTGGGTCGTGTAGCTGCTAAGGCTGCCAGTGTTCTTCGTGGCAAGCACAAGCCTTCTTATGAACCGAACGTTCTTTGTGGAGACTACGTGGTAATCATCAATGCCGACAAAGTTCAGGTTTCAGGCAACAAGTCTTCAGACATGAAGTATCGCCATTACACAGGATTCGTCGGTGGACTCAAGGAATACTCTTTTGAAACACTTCTTGACAGACACCCAACAGATCCTCTCAGAAGGACAATCGCAGGTATGCTTCCCCACAACCGTCTGGGACGCAAGATAATCGGCAACCTCAAGATTTATGCAGGCAGCGAGCACCCTCATGCCGCACAGAACCCACAGCCACTGGAAGTGTAATTAGGAGTCAATCGTGGATAATATAGCAATTGGTACAGGAAGAAGAAAGACAGCTGTAGCCCGTGTATTTTTACGCGAAGGTTCCGGCAAAATTGTTGTAAACGGCAAGGATCTTAAAGATTACTTTGATACAGCCGAGCAGATCCGTTTGGTTAACCAGCCGCTTTTGGTTACTTCAAATGCAAACAAGTACGACATCTTGATCAACGTTTGCGGTGGTGGTCTTAACGGACAGGCAGCAGCTTGCCTTCACGGACTTTCCAGAGCCTTGACTCAGGTAGATCCAAACGCACATCAGGCACTTAGGGCAAACGGATATCTTACCCGTGACTCCCGCATGGTCGAACGCAAGAAGTACGGTCAGCGCGGTGCACGCAGAAGATTCCAGTTCAGTAAGCGCTAAGTTTACCAATACCCGAGGACTTATGGTCATTCGTGGAATAAAGCAGGTTTTGCATGGAGCTTTAGAAATCACAAGCGATGCAGGACCTGCATTTTTTTTGCGTCCGGAATATCTTGAGGAGTTGGAAGCCCAAAAGCTTTTTGAATATGCCCAAACCCAAAATCAGATACCGGATGAAGAAGCCGTTGACATCCAGCAGGCGGCACTGACATTTGCAACGGAAAAGGCCGCAATGAGCTATCTGGCACGTTGTGAGCACTGCAGGCGTTCCCTTGAGCAGAAACTTACTGCAAAACAGATGGATGTGCATTCAATTAAAAAAGCATTGGACTACCTTGAATCCTGCAATTTCCTGAGTGACAGGCGCTTTGCCATCGCATGGCTCAGGACACGGGCCATTAACCATTACGAGGGCCGGATCAGGCTTCAGGCAGAGCTTGCCTCCAGGGGTGTGGATAAACAGGCCGCAAAAGAGGCATTGGAAGAGTTTTTTCAGGAATACGACGAGGAAGAGTTATGCTCAAAGGCAGCGGCAAAATATACACGGACTCATCCTGGTGCGAGTCAGGAAAAAATGTTCATGTCCTTGAACCGCATGGGTTTCTCCCCTTCCACAATCAAAAAGGTCCTGTGAAACGCCTCTGAAAATCTCAAAATCATCAAAAAACTCTAGCATAATTTCAAAAGTTCTGCTATAATATCTCCAAAGGGGTAAATATGTCTAAGACCAAGTCGAAAAAACCAGTAGTTTACAGCGCACTTGAAGTAGCAAATATCTGTGGAGTAGTAAATCAGACCGCCATAAACTGGATAAGGAATGACTATCTGAAGGGTTTTAAAACT
>JAGCYQ010000155.1 GCA_017960765.1 Treponema sp. | reverse complement strand
GCAGGGAAAGGACTCGAACCTTTATCACCAGGGGAAGTATCCTGGCAGGAAACCATATTTCCACACCCTGCCGAAACCCTGTCCGTCAGAGCGGATTTCCAACGGGCAGGTGAAGCCGTAGTGTATAGGATTAGCGTCCTGAACGGCTTCTGCTTTTGCATCCCGGAATCGAACCGGCTGTCCGTTTTTTTGCTTCAAAGACAGTCCAAATGCAAAAAAAAGCGTCGCCTGACAATGAGGATTCATCAGACGACGCATATTTCAGCTGGATTACAACATCATAATCCAGTGAAAATTTACGTTTGGAGAGTCTTTTTTTAGTTTTATTGCTGTTAAGATTCAACACTCCCGTCCAAGATAATTTCAAAGACATAATTCTCTCTGATTTATCTTTGTCAGTAGTGAAAACTCAATAAAGTTGAGGATTGAAGTGTCATCTGCCTTCTAAGCAGAGGGTCGGCAGTTCGAGTCTGCCATGCGTCAAGTATAGCCCTTCAAAATCAAACGTTTTGAAGGGCTTTTTTTTGTTTATGCAGAAGCCTTGTCGCGTGGAATTACAAGATTAAGGATTATACCGATTACAGTTGCAAGGGCTACACCGCCCAGGCTGAATGTATAGTCGCTTCCAATCTTGAATTGCAGGAGACCGCCACCGATACCGATTACAAGAATTACTGAGGAAATCGTCAGGTTCCTCTTGTCCTTGTAGTTTACGCCGCTTTCAACAATCGTACGCAGACCGGATGATGCAATCAAACCATAAAGAAGAGTACAGATTCCACCCAGAACAGGAGTAGGAATTGTAGAGATCAATGCTCCGAATTTAGGACAGAAAGAAAGAAGTACAGAGATGACTGCGGCACCACCGATAACCCAGACGGAATATACCTTGGTAATTGCCATTACACCGATGTTCTCACCATAAGTTGTGTTTGGCGGTCCTCCCCACAATGCAGCCCATGCTGTTGCAACACCATCACCCAAGAGAGTGCGGTGAAGTCCTGGATCCTTTGTAAAGTCTTTTCCTACAACAGTGGATGTTGTAAGGGTGTCTCCCAAGTGCTCGCAGATTGTAGAGATTGATACGATTACAAATGTAAGGATTGCCACAAGGTTGAATTTTGGAACCATCCAGAAATATGAGCCCCCGTCTTTCTGTAAGAATGGAAGGCCAAGCCATGATGCTTCTTTTACGCCTGAGAAATCAATAAGATGGTAGCTGTCAAAGAAGAATCCCATTATCAGAACAAAGAGATATCCGCCGATAAGTCCTATCAGGATTGAAATGGTATTGAAGAATCCCTTGAGGAAAATTGTTGCAAGAATCGCTATGATGAGTGTCACGGCCGCAATGCTTGCACAAACCAGGGAGTATTCACCGTTCCAGTAAAATGCCTCGTCAATGGCTGTAGGTGCAAGACCCAAACCGATTACGATAATTACAGAACCGATTACCACAGGTGGCAATGCTTTGTCAATCCAGCCTTTTCCGGATATCTTGATGATTCCAGCTACCAGCGCATAAAATAGACCTGCACAGATGGCGCCGCCCATTGCATAGGGGACACCGTAAGCAGCAGAAATTGACTGCAATGCAGGTATAAAAGCGAATGATGAGCCTAAGAATGCTGGAACCTTTGCACCAGTCAGTACGATGTAGATCAGTGTTCCTGTTCCGGCCGTAAACAGAGCTGTTGAAGTGCTGAGTCCTGTTAAGAGCGGAACCAGAATAGTTGCTCCAAACATTGCAAATACATGCTGAACACTAAGCGGTATCCAGCGTCCAATAGGCGGTCTGTCGTGTGGTCCTAGAATCTCTTGACTTTGAGCCATTTGAATATCTCCTGTATTTTTATTGCCTGAATCTTTTTTGAAAATTCAGTTCTTTCCCTGATATTTTATCATATTTTAATTATCTTGATAACCTCTTTTTATGCTGAAGGGGACTATATTATTAGCCGATTTTATGGTAAACTATGCTGGTTTTGAAAAAGCTGTCATTTTGTATAAAACATCTTTCAATATTCTCTCTGGTGTGCATTTTGGCCTCGTGCAGCCATAATTCATCTGAATCTGACTTTGACATGAATACACTCAGAAAAGAATCAGATCAACTAAGCTCAGAAATAAAATGGGAACAGGATATTGAGTCCTCTATACTCCTGAAGAAAATCAGCGGGGCAGACGGCTTTGTCAAATCCCTTGCAGGAAACCCTCAGTTTGTTTTTGCCTCGGGTGCAGAAGCAGATTATGAGCCGATTTATCCTCAGATAGAGGGGTTTGCCTCACTTGACATGAGCAATTGTCCTGAAGGGGCTAAAAGGATCCTTGATGATTTCTGCAATTCAACAGCTTCTGCCAGAAATACAGAATCCTACATGGCATCTGGATGTATGTATTCCCTTGTTTTGTTCAAGTACGACCTTAAGAATCTTGGTTATACAACTTTTGACTCATATATTTTGGGAGAACCATTTGTAAGCCCGGAAATCCTGCAATGTCCTGTACGTTTCATAAAAGGCGATGATGTAATTCTCGATGTATTGATTTACCTTAAGGAAGATTCACCCGGTTTTTATAAGATCCATAATATTGCGCTCAAAGGAGAAATATGATGCTTAGCGGACTGGAACAGGAAAATGTGCTCAAGTCACTTGCATCGGGAAGCCTGGACATTGTTGTAAAGGACAAGATATGGGGAATGAATATAGATGTTCCTGCAAAATATCTTTCCTTCAATCCACAGGGAATTCTCCTTGTCTCAAAATCATTCGGTTCCTTGAGTCAGACTGTCGGAAATCAAATTGTAGTTCAGTTTTATGTAAACCATGTTGGCTATTGCTTTGACTCAATCCTTCAGGACAGCTCAATGGGGCTTGCGATTGTTGTCCCTCAGAAAATCAACCGTGTAAAATCCAGGACTCTTTCTAAACCACAGTCATACATTGCAAGACTTTTTTATCTGGATGAGAATAACAAGACTGTTACAATACCGTGCTCGGTTCCAGAGACATGCTCACTGTTGACAAGACCTGCATGGGATGATGTTCCTGCCCAGTTTCAGGATGAATGCAGGATGCTTATGACAAGGCTTGTGAACGAAAGGAAACAGGATGAAAATGCCTCAATAGGCAACGGAATGCACCTCATATCCGTCGTTGGTTTTCTATGTGATCCTGATGCAAAAAAGTCTCTTGGTTCTGTTCAAGGCACTCAGCAGCCTCTGGATTTGCTTTACATAGATGGTGAGAAAGTTATCCTTGGAAAAAGAAAATATGCACCGGAACTTGAGCTGGAGTCTGATTATACACTTGCACTTGATATTATTCTCTCTGCATTTTTAACACGCTCAATTCAACTTGAATGCACTGTAAGCGACATATACAGCACTTCTTCTGATCCTGTATGCTATTTGTGCAGGATTACAAAAATTAAGGCTGAGGATGAGCGTTTTATCTCTGAGAGAATGAAAGTTTTGTAAAGCGTGCTGAATCTAGTCTTTTTTCTCTTGCTTTGGAGAAGTCTGGTCAGAAGGATTATCATCTGTCCGGTTGTATTCTGAATTCTTCTTCCCGGAGTGTCCTAGAAGTATTGCAATTGGTTTTAGGACGGTGGTGTTTTCAAATATAATCTTTAAGATAACGGTCATTGGAACGGCTAAAATCATTCCGATGAAGCCCCACATCCATCCCCAGAAAGAAAGGCTTACCAGTATGACAAAAGGTGAAAGTCCAAGGTCAGAGCCCTCCCATCGAGGTTCAACTATATTGCCCAAAATAAAGTTGATGGCCAGTACCGATACAGAAATAAAGATGACTATTCCCCAGGATGGATAAAACTGCAGGAGTGCAAAAATAGTGGTTGCGGCCCAAGATATAATTGAACCAAAGGTGGGGATGAAGTTCAGTATAAAGGCTGTTGCTCCCCAGACCAACGGAAAATCCAAGCCAGAGATTAGAGTTACCAAAAAGACCAGTATGCCAGTTAAAAGCGAAATTAAAAATTTTATGGAAATATAGTGCGTGACTTCCTTTGCTGTCGTACTGGCAATGTTTTTAATTTTTCCCTGAAGTTCGACCCTGTCAGAAAAGGCTTGGTTTACCTTTGGCTTGATGCTTTTAACTTCTATCAGCAGAAATAGCATTAAAAACAAGATTAAACCGAAGACCTTGACAAATGAAACGAGGTTTGAACTTAATGAGATGGCGATGTTTTGAACGGCTGTCCGGACATTCAGTGAATTCCATAGGTTGGTAAAAAGGTCCGCTTCCTGATCATAGTGGATTTTGAATGTATCGCAGAAAAGCTGGTATAAATCAGAAAAGCGCTTCTCATATCGCGGATAAACGGTTGCAATGGTTTTAAAGGTATTGAAGAGAATGTTTCCAATTCCAAAAATCAAGGAGGCAGAGATTAAAAAGACAATCAAAATGCAGAGTATCCAAGGAATGTGCAGTCTGTTCAACCTCTTGCAAAGAGGGTAGAATACAAAGGAAAGAAGAATTGAAAGTATTATTGGAAGACAGAAAGAGGCAGTGATTTTAAGCACAGACACCAAAATGACAAAAGTGATGAAGAGCATCATGTAGAGTGTCGGGTTTTTTGTATATCTGTCTTCCATACTTACGCCTATTTTTTTGCTTTGTTTGATGAATAAACCGGAGAATTGTCATCTGACTTAGGACCGATTTTGTCAAAGCCACAGTATGGAACAAGAACCTCTGGTACTGTAATTGAGCCGTCTGCATTCTGATAGTTCTCGAATATCGCAAGCATGGCCCTTCCAACTGCAATGGCGGTTCCGTTGAGCATGTGAACGTATTTGTTCTTTCCGTCATCATCATGATATTTTACATTCAGACGGCGTGCCTGATAGTCAGTGCAGTTTGATGTTGATGTTACCTCACCGTAGTCTCCATCCGGGTGATTCTCGTCTGCGCGTCCAGGCATCCATGCTTCCAGGTCCCATTTGCGGTAGGCTGGGGCACCAAGATCTCCTGTACATGTATCAACAACACGGAATGGAAGTCCAAGTCCGGTGAATATCTCTTCCTCAATCAATCTGAGCTTCTCATGGATTTCATCGCTCTGCTCTGGAAGACAGTAAACGAACATCTCCACCTTGTCAAACTGATGAACACGATAAAGTCCCTTGCTGAAGTGTCCGGCTGCACCTGCTTCCCTGCGGAAACAATGTGAGAGTCCACAGTAATAAAGCGGCAGTTTTGTCTTGTCAAGTATCTCTCCTGAATGGAAACCGCCGAGAGTGATTTCTGCAGTGGCTACAAGACATGTTCCCTCTTCCTCTATGGCATAGACATTGCTTTCGTTTCCACGTGGATTAAAGCCGATGCCTTTAAGGATTTCTTCCCTTGCAACATCAGGTGTAATGAATGTAGTGAAGTTGTACTTGCGGAGGATGTTCAGGGCATACATGATGAGTGCCTGCTCCAGGAATACAGCTTCGTTCTTAAGATAATAAAATTTCTGTCCTGAGACTTTTGTTCCCCGGTCAAAGTCAATCAAATCAAGTGATTCACCAAGGGCAACATGGTCCTTCGGCTTGAATTCAAATTTACGTGGTGTTCCGACTTTCTTTACCTCAAGGTTCTCGGTGTCAAGTTTTCCGATGGGAACATCCGGATGTGCCATGTTTGGAATCTGTCGTGCGGCTTCCTCCATCTGCTGTTCAATCTCTGCAAGACGCTTTTCTGCCTCTGCGACTTTTTCCTTTATCTGTTTTCCTTCCTCAATGTATTTCTGTCTCTGCTCGTTGTCGAGTTTCTGCTTCATCAGGGCAGCGTTCTCGTTTCTTTTCTGCTGATAGCCCTGAAGCTCTGTTACGGTTGCGGTACGCTTGTCATAAAGTTCAACAACCTTGTCTGCGTCTGCGTTCATATTGCGGTTCTTGATGTTTTCCTTTACTGCCGCAAGGTTTTCTTTAATGAATCTGTAGTCTAGCATATATTCCTCTATAATTATTCAATTAATATTTTATAATTTATCTGATGTTGATGTAAAAGCGCTTGATGTAAATAACTCTCTCGTTTGCAGGTTCCCAGTACTTGCTGTACGGATAGTTCTTTACAAGAGTCTCGTATGCATCAAGGGCACCCTTTATGTTCCTGCTGCTTCCTGGTGCCTCAAGTGCCTGACCAAGAAGATACAGTGCCTCATCAGTGGCTGTTGCAGATGAGTTGAAGAATTCATCAAGATAAGAGATGCATTCTGCATATTGAGCATTCTTGTATGCTTCCTTTGCCTTCTCCAAGAGTTCGCTTCCTGAGAGAGAACTGTAGTCAGATCCTGTGTTTGACGCAATGCTTGGACCTGATGTTATGCCTGAGCCAGAAAGAGAGCTTGATGATGAACCGTAAGATGGATAGGCACTTTCATCTGTGTATGAGCTTGATGTATCTTCGTAATCATAATCTGATGTGTCATTGTCCTCTACAACAGGAGAACTGGCACTTCTTGAGATTGAGCGTGTAGTAGGGTTGCCTGTTGCAATTGATGCTGATGCAGGAGGATTAGAGCTTGTTGTTGTAGTTGTACTTGTTGCTGAGGAACTTGCGCTGCGTGTTGTTCCTGTGCTGGAGCTCGGTGTTGCTGTTGATGTTGAGCTTGATGCAGAAGAAGTAGTGCTGCGTGCTGTGCTTGAGCTTGATGTTGCCGGTGCAGTAGAAGTTGCAGATGATGATGTGCTCTTTGTTGAGCTTGTGCTTGATGTTGCAGGCTTTGTTGTTGTGGCCTGTGTTGAAGAACTGGTGCTCTTTGTTGTGCTGGCACCGGTGCTAGTGGTTGCAGGCTTTGTTGTAGCTGCCTGTGTTGTTGAGCCTGTGCTCTTGCTTGTATTTGAGCTTGATGTAGAGCTTGTGCTCTTTCCTGTTGATGATGTCTTTGGAACTGCAACTGTATTTTCTTTTGGTGGATTCGGTACCTCAAGAGTATATGGAGTGTCTGGTTCCTTGTGGACATCTTTTACAGTCGGTGTTACATAGTCAAATTCATTTGAATGCTGATTGGCGGGGATTGCCTTTGCATAGGAAGGTGCTACTGCTTTCTTTGAGGTTCCTGTTGTCCTGTCCTCTACAACTACCTCAAGATAATCGCTTATTGATGTACCGTTAAGAGGATCTATGCAGTAGAAATGAAGCAATACAGTTCCCGCTTCCTTTGAGCACAATGTGAAAACCGTATTCTCACGGCCGAGTTTTCTTCCGTAATAGCGTACGTGATTTGTCTCCTCAGCCTCTCCAAGATATATCCACTCGTTTCCTGGATATTCCACTTCAAGGTACTGGTTGAGCCCGATAGTAACAGAGCGTGATGGTGTTACAGTCGGGTCTGTCTCAGGGCGGATATCCCTCCATGCAAGCGTTGCACCTGATACAGGAAGCTGATCTCCCTGCTCATCAACAGGTGTGTAAAATGGCTCGTTGTCATCTATCTCAATGTATTCCGGAATGTTGTCCGCCTGTCTGCTGATGTCCTGTGCATATAATGCTGAAAATGGAATTGACAATGCAATACAAGTCATGCAGAGTGTTCTGATAATTTTTTTCATGGTGCTGCTCCTAATATTTCTTGGACGAGAGTGTCATTGTCCCGTCCCAGCTCTTCTACGGTGGCTGTACCTGGAATTGTAAACCATTGATCTACCTGCTCCTGATCCCATTTCTCACCCGTGGTTCTGGAGAAATAATAGTCTTCCGTCACGGTTGTGTTCTGGGGTAGCATGAAGGGGTCTTCCTGATTGTGAGAGATTTTACTTGGAACGGTTTCCTTTTTTCCGGATGCAACCATCCCTATAATCAGAATCAAAAGGAGTAGGGCAAGACCGATAATTATGCCCAGTGCAAGTTTTTTATGCTCGTTTAAGAAATCACTGATTTTTTCAATAGAATTATTTAAAGCTCCCATTGCTCCCATTTATCCCCTTAACTTATATTTTCCACGGAATCGGGGCTTTCGTCAATGTCTGAAGCCTGTTTTTCACTTGAAATTTCATGATTTTCAGGGTTTTCCTGAACCTCTGAATTTTCCTCCTGCGAATCATCAGCCTTAGCTTCCTCGTCAGCATGAATATCAGTGTCAGTCTGAACATCAGTGTCTGTCTGGACGTCAGCATCAGATTGAGCCTCTTCTTCAGGTTGCACCTCTGCGTCTGGGGAAACTTCCTTTGTTGTCTGTTCTTCAGCTTGAACGGCAGGGGACTCCTGAGGTATCTTGAGTGATCCGTCAGGGTTATGCTCACGTCGTGGCGGCCTCGGCGGCAGAACGATTCCTTCCTCAGGCTCTACATCCTCATCAACAAAATCATTGTCTGCCTCATAAGGAATGTTTCCGTTAAGGGTGTCCTCATCCTTTTTCATCTGAACGACTTTTGTTACACCGCTTTCCTCCATGGTGACACCGATCATCGTGTAGGCGCCCATAGCGGTCTTTGTATTGTGCGTGATGACGATATACTGGCTTACGTTTGCAAAAGAACGGAGAACGTTTACCAGGCTTATGACGTTCTTGTTGTCAAGTGCGGCATCAATCTCATCAAGAAGACAGAATGGACTTGCGTGAACCTGATAGGTTGCAAACAGAAGTGCCATTGCAGTCATTGTCTTTTCTCCACCTGAGAGCAGTGATATGCTCTGGAGCTTTTTTCCCGGCGGCTGTGCATAGATCTCAACACCGGTAGTAAGAACGTTTGTCGGGTCCACAAGCCTTAAGTCGGCCCTTCCACCACCATGGCCCTCATTGTCGGAGAACATGCGGCGGAACATGTTGTGGAAATTACGCCTGATCTTGTTGTATGTGTTCAGGAACAGCTCTGCAGACTTGCTCCTGATTTCCTCATTTACGCGTACAAGGTTGTCCAGAGATTTCTTTGTGTCTGCAAAACTTTCCTGCTGGCGCTCGTAGCGTTCCTTTTCCTCTGCAAACTGCTCCACGGCCATGAAGTTGACCTGACCGAGTTCCTGGATCTTCTGCTTTGTATCTGCAAGTTTTTTGCGAAGAGATTCCGGAGGCTCGGAGAGTGTGTACATCCTCTCTTCAAATTCCATAAGGTCGCGGGAATAATTGTCCTGGAAATTCTGCTTGATGTTGCGGATGTCAGTCTCGTTTCTTGCGATGTTGACGTTGAAGTTCTCAAGCTGCTCCTGACAACGGTTCTTTTCGTCCTGCTTTTTCTTAAGCACGCTTTCCTTACCGCTGACTTTTGAGTTGCATTCCTCAACCTGCTTGTTAAGGTTATCAAGATCTGCAAAGAGTTTTTCTCCCTTTACCTGAAGCTCCGCAATCTGCTCGTCTATCTCCTCAAGCTGCTCTGCTATGTTCTCCTGCTGTTTGTTTTCCTGGAAAAGCTCGTCCTCCTGTTCCTTTAATGCGGTTTCCTCGGAGGCCAGCGTTTTCCTCAAGGTTGAGATCTGCTGCTCGAATGAGTTCATCTGCTGAATCATTACCGCACGGTTTGTCTGTAGCTTTGTGAGGGTTTCCTTGTACTCGTTGATCTTCTTGGTCAGCTCTTCGTTCTGTTGTGCCAAGCCCTCGTTCTCTTTTGCTATTGAAGCAACCTGGTCGATGTTGCCTGAAATGGCATCGTCAATTGAACGCTTTTTGGTGATGATACCTTCAGGTGAAAGAAAATCATCGATGAACAGAGGAGATGTCTTTATGAATGTGTCGATTGAAACAGAAAGTTCGTCAAGCATAGTTCCAATCTGTGTAAATGCCTGTACTGCGTCCTCACCGAATTTTGAGGCATCCTTCTCTGTATGTGTGGAAAGGCTGGAATAGTCCTTGAATATGTTTGTCCTTCCGCCGGTAAATATTTTTATTTTTTCCAGCAGGGTATTTATGTCTTCCTTTGCCTTTTTGTTCTTGACGGAGGAATATCCCGCCTCCTTTAGCTTTGCATCCAGTTCCTTAACGATGTCCTCTGTGATTGCCGCGAGCTGCTGCTGGAGGTTTGAACGCTCTGTGTCCAGGTTGTGGATTTTGCCCGCATTGGTTCCTATCTGCTTCTGGTTTTCGTTAATCTGCCCGGAGGAAAGCTCTATGCTGGAGGTAAAGTTCTCGATGTTCTGCCTGATGCCGTCAAGCTCCTTTTCCTTTTCGTGGAGTTCCGCATTACGGCTGTCTATGTCCTCGTTGTATTCGTCAATTCTCTCGTGTATGTTTTTGATTCTGTTTTCTATCTGACCGATTTTTTCCTTAACAGAACTCTGCTGGAAGCGAAGGTTCTTTGCCATTTCCTTTTTGCCTTCCTGCTCGGCTCCCAGTTTTGCCAGTTCCTGCTGCTTAAGGCTTATCTGCTCGGAAAGAGTCTTGATCTTGTCGGTGTTCTCGTTGAGGGTGTTGTATATTTCTTCAATTTCCTTTGCATAGGCGTCACGCTTGGCTTTGATTTCCTCAACCTTTTTTTCCTGTCGTGCCTTGTTCTGTATGAAATCCTTGAGCTTTAGAAGCTGAATGTCAAGCTCATAGTTGAATTTATCCTCGTTGTACTTGCGGTATTTGGAGGTCTTGTCCGCCTGAACCTTGAGTGACTCGTAATTGCGTTTTGTCTCTGCAAGCGTTATCTCTATCTGAGACAGGTTTATTCTTGTACGCTCGATGTCCCTTTCTGCCTCTGCAACCTTTGCCTTGCTGCTGGTGATTCCCGCGGCTTCCTCAAAAAGATAGCGTCTGTCCTCTGGCTTTGATGAAAGGATCTGGTCGATCTTTCCCTGTTCCATAACGGAGTAGGCGGCTTTTCCAACACCTGTGTCCATGAAGAGCCTGAGTATTTCCGTTGCAGTTACCTGGCGGTCATTTATGAAGTATTCGTTTTCACCTGAGCGGTAGAGGCGTCTCTTGATTGCAATCTCCTCGTCGTCAATCTCAAGAAGCCTGTTCTCGTTTGCTATGGTTAAGGTTACTTCCGCAAGTGATAGGGCAGGGCGTGATTCCGTTCCGTTGAAAATCACGTCTTCCATAGTTGCAGCCCTGAGGTTTTTTGAGCGGTTTTCTGCCAGTACCCACTTTATGGCATCAACTACATTGCTCTTTCCACAACCGTTTGGTCCAAGCAAGGCTGTGATGCCGTCTGCAAAATTAATTCGAGTACGATCGGCAAATGATTTAAATCCAAATATCTCAAGACTTTTTAAAAACACGTCTATTCCCCTTTTAATCGCAAACCATTATATCAGTTTAAAAGCTCTTGAACAATAGGTATTGAACTTAAGCTTATCGTTCCAAGTGCCATAAATGGTGCAAAAGGGGCTTTTTCAGCCTTATCCGAATGCTTGAATAAATTTACTATAAGAAAATATAGTGCACAGAAAATGGAGCTCACCAAAAATCCGGGAAAACACAGCTGGCCGCAAACAAGGGCACAAGAGGGACTGTATTTGATGTCTCCACAGCCCAGACCCAGTTTGGAAATCCGGCGTACTACCCAGAACAGCAGGAATGCAAGCAATGCACATGCAATGTAGATGAAATAGTCATTCCACGAAAATAGCCCCCTGTATGCAAGCAGGATAAGCCCCAGAAGAAGATTAAGGAAATCAGGAATCTTGAGGCTGCGGATGTCACAGATGCATATGGGAATTGAAAAAATCAAGAAAATGATGGCGGCACATAATGTCGCATGGGATCTCACGAAATCAAGAAACATCATCTTCCCCGGTGGAGTATTCAGGAAAATCAGATGGTGATATCAGGCGTCCGTTGTACAGTTCCTTTGGATAGACGATTATGCCGAGCTTTTTTTCCATCTTTGAGTAGAGGAACATTTCCTTTTCATCCCCGATTACGCAATTGACTCCGGAAAGGCCTGCCCTGGCGGTTCTTCCTGCCCTGTGGATGAAGAAATCACTCTTGTCGCTAATATCCATCTGGATTACGTGGGTGATTTTGGGTATGTCAAGTCCACGTGAGGCAAGGTCGGTCGTGACCAATATGGGGAGTTTCCCGCTTCTGAACCTGTCAAGGAAGATCTTACGCTGCTTTTTGTCGGTCTTGGAGCTGAATCCCTCACATTCTATCTTCTTGTACTTGAGTTTTGACACTATGTTCTCCACCTGGTCTGTACGGTTTGTAAAGACTATCAGTTTCTCCGGCTTTACGGCATGAATGAAGCTTCTGAGTGTGTCGATTTTCTGCTGCCTCTGAGCAAAAATGGCCCAGTGCTCGATTTTGGTCCTGAGTACATCATGTGAGTCAACGCTTACAAATTCCATGGCATTGGGATTGTCCGGCTCAACCGAAGCCCTGACTTTTTCCATCGTGTCCCTTGTGAATTTGCTGACAGTCGCGGAATTACCGATTATCTGAACGTTCTTGTTCAGGCGGTCAAGAAGTGCCTGAGTTTCATCCCTCTGTTCAGGGCTTAAAAGGCGGTCTGCTTCATCAAGTACAAGGTGCCTGACATGATCGGCCTTGAGTTTCTTAAGGTGAATGAGCTCAAGGATCCTTGCAGAACCACCAATAACAATCCTAGGGTGCTCTCGTAGCTTGTCTATCTGCTTTGATATGGGGCTTCCTCCTATGCAGAGTGTACAGGAAATGTCGCTTATTGCCTGGATCTGCATCTTGATCTGTGAGGCAAGCTCGTATGTGGGGGAAACAATCAAAAGGGAAATGTCTCCGTCCTTCTCATCGTTCTCAAGACGTTCAATAAGGGGCAGAAGGTATGCCAGTGTTTTGCCGCTGCCTGTCTCGCTCTGGAACATGATGTTTTTGTTATGCTGTATCAGCGGAATGACCTTTTCCTGCACCGGAGAAGGCTCCATTATTCCATTTTCTGCCAAACGGTCGACGATTTTCTTTGAAATGCCTAAATTGATAAATGTTGTACTCATATAAAATACTATAGCATATTTTTTGGATTTTGTGATATACTGTAAGCCTATGAAAGTTGGAATTGATACCTTTGGCACCGAACACGGAAGATCCGGACTGGGCTCATATTTGATTTCCCTTGTCAGAAATCTTCCCGAGTCGGAAAATATATCCTATGAGCTCTTTGGTCCCGAGCTGGATCGCTTTACTTTTAACGGAGACCGTGATTTTCCTTTTGTTTCTGTAGCTACACTGGACACATATAAAAGTGAGCTGCGCTGGCATAAGCTCAAGGCAAATTATTTCGGTAAAAAGCAGCAGTATGATGTGATCCTCTATACTGCAGGTTCAAGAATGATACCGGACCGTTTCAAGATAAAGGGTGTTGCCGTTGTAAATGACATTGTAAGCTCCGTTTTATCCCAGACTGACGGTTTTGCACAGAGGCATCAGATTCGTGCGGGGCTTTCCCATGCTGACTGTATAATCGTATCAAGCCAGTATGTAAAAAAAGATCTGGAACGCTTGAAAATTCACTGCAAGCGCATAGAAGTCATTCATAACGGTGTTGACAATACATTGTTCTATCCAAGGACTGCAGAGGAAGTTGAAAGCAACCTTGTGGACATAAAGCCTTTTGCAATAAAAAAGCCTTATTTCCTTTATCCCAGCAGCATAAACAATCCAGGAAAAAAACATCTGGAGCTCATAAAGGCATTTTCCATCTTTAAGGAAAAGACAGGTTTGCCGCATCGTCTTGTAATTGCAGGAAATCCAGGCCAGAAATATGGGGATCTTGTTCATAAGGCAGTTTTTGAGTCATCTGCAGCAAGTGACATTTTTATCACAGGCTATTTCCCCCACGAAAGTTTTCCGGAACTGTACAGAAATGCAGAGGCCTGTCTGTTCCCGTCTGTAAACGAGGGTGCGGGGCTTCCTGTATTGGAGGCGATGGCATCAGGCATTCCTGTGGCATGTGCGTCAGCGGGGGCATTGCCGGAAGTGGCGGGTAAAAATGCCCTGTATTTCGACAGCTGTGACATTCAGGATATGGCAATCGCAATCGAAAGGATTGTAAGCGATGAAGCCCTGCGTACAAAATTAATAAAGGACGGCCTTGAGTG
>JAGCYQ010000154.1 GCA_017960765.1 Treponema sp. | reverse complement strand
TGGAGGAATACAAAATGAAGACATACAAGCATAGGGTTGCATATTACGAGACAGACAAGATGGCGGTGACACACCATTCAAATTACGTCAGATGGATGGAGGAGGCACGCGTTGACTTCCTTGACCAGATCGGATGGAATTTCCACAAGCTGGAGGAGACAGGCATTATATCTCCTGTAATCAGCATAAACTGTAATTATAAGCGCAGCACTGTTTTTGACGACATTGTAGAAATTGCAGTTAGCGTAAAATCCTTTTCAGGTGTAAAGCTGGTAATTGAGTACGTGATGAAAAAAGAAGGCGATGATGCAGTTGTATTTACTGGAACCTCAGAGCACTGTTTCCTGAACACAGAGGGTCGTCCCATAAGGCTGCAGAGCGAGTACCCCGGCTTTTACGAGGCACTCACCGCTTGCATAAAGCAGGACTAGGATGCCGCAGGAACAGCAGTTTCTACCGCTTCTGAGGCCTTTACAGCAAATTTACCGAAGAAATCCTTGATGTTCTCCCAGACCCCGACAATACCGTTGGGGTTCTTTATTATAAGTACCAGGGCAAGCACGACAATGACCAGGATAATCACTGCAAAAATCACGCGCTTTATCGGGAAGCCCTTTTGCTCAAACGGGTCGTATGGGTTCAATGTTGAGCCTTTCGGGCGGGATGCGGTATGCGTCATGGTGTTGCCCAGCTTAATGCTGATTTTGACGTTGCCGTTTATTGCCCAGCCTGATGCATCAAGAATTGGAGCAATGTTTCTCTGCCTTAGCTTGTTCCATGCGATGAACATTGACGGAAGTGAAATCAGGAGTATTATTCCAAGGATGACCAGCGGAATCCACGCACCAAGCCCCAGGAATGCCTGCATAAGTCCACCGACCACTGTTGCAATTCCTGTAAATGCGACGGATATGGCGGCAATTGTTCCGATATCGATTTTCTTTGATGTTGCGGCGGCGGCATTTGTTGCGGCCTCGGCTGGATGATCCACGGTTGCTGACATTTTATCTGAAACCTTGTTCTCTGCGTCACTTGCCATCTTTGTAACTTTTTCCTGAACAAAACGTGCAAGCTTTTTATACGGGCTCCAGAATGCTTCCTTTATGCTTGTCGGGTTCTCCACAATCTTTGTAATCACTGCATCCCAGTCCTTTCCTTCCCTGTCATAGAAAAGGCCGTTTCTTCCGGGCATGAGGTTCTCTGTCCTTCCTGCAGACACCATCGCGGCAATCTGCATTGTCTTTCCTGTTGCCTTCTGGGTACAGTCACAGTAAAGGAGATAGCACTGAGACAAGGGAGACATGGAGGCATGCTTTGCGGCATCGCTTACCTTAAAGCATAAATCACATGAATGACCGTCGATATAGAGTACACCGCACTGGAAAATTGCAAGCTGATCCGGGTCATAGAATTCCTTGAATGAAACATAATTCTTAAGGAGCTTAAGGAAATCACGCCTGAGAAGAAGCATTTTCTTTAGGTCAACTGTGGCAAGGGCAACCGGCGGATGTTTTTCTTCCTCGGCAAGATTGTGCTCGATAATCTGCCTTGCATCTGATGAAAGTATCTCATCAACCCTCTCAAAGCTAAGGGAAGATGCACTGTTATCAGGTTTTGCACTGAACCATGCTGAATACGGCTCAAAGTCATCCTTGATCTTTTTCCATTCTATCTCGGTCAGACTTTCCTTGTCTGAATCAAAAAGCTGGGAAACAACCTGCTCTGCAAACGTCTTTATCTTGTCCGCCCACATCGGGTTTATTCCTTTTTTAAGCGGAAGATTCTTTTCTTTGTTGATTGATGCAACCGGCAACAGGGAAAGATTTTCCTTATCAAGGCCGTCCTGCATTGACTCAAGGTCACGCTCACCAAGTTTTCTGGACAGGTCATCTGAATATGAGTCTACAGAGCATCGCATGAAGAATTCATCGATTTTATCTTTTACTTCACTGTAAGCGCTGAATGCGGCATCTGTTCCGAAATTCAGGAAGAAGATTCCTGGTGCATCCTTTTGTGCCATCTCACGCCAATCGTGTATGGCCTGAACGTCATTGAAGAATGCCTCAAACTGCTCGCGGTTAATTCCCTTTACGCCGGAGATGTCGTCACATCCGCCTGTTGCATCGATTATTTCCTTTACGACATTGCATGCGGTCTCATCGTGTATCACTTCTGCGGGAAGTATTTTGTCACCGTTAAATACTGTCGGGGAAAAAAGTTTGTCATTTACGCTTATGTCATCAAAACCGATTTCTGTGGCGTTGTCTTTTTCAAGTATGTGAAGGATTGAGGAAGCTGATTCAGAAGGAGAATGTCCACACTCAAACGGCTCATCTCCAAGAGCATCAAGAGGAATAGTGTCTCCTTCCTCCATGATTACCTCTGGCCTCTTGAAATATTTCTTTATGTAATCTGTTGCGGCAAGAATTTCCGGGACACGTACCCTTCCGTCTTTGTCCATGTCAAGAATCTGCAGTGTCTCATCGCTGAATTCCAGACCGCTTACAGGACATGCAAGTGCCACCCACAGTTTTTGATCCAGCTTGTCAAGATTAAGGACATCATCGATTGATTTAAAATCCACCTGCATCAAGCCACCAGTCTGAACAAAATGCCAGGCGTGGGAACCAGAGTTCATACGTTTAGCCTTCATAAAATTCTCCTGAATCTATTCTTCCTGCTGTTTGTCGTAATAACCAGAATCCTCAAGATACTGACGGCGTGACATTACCAGGTCAATAAGCTCCTGATACATGTTGTAGTCAACTTCAAGTGCGATCGGGAAAATAAAATACTCTGTCTCATCACAGTAACGCTCAATAAAGGCCTCGCTTGTAACAAAGCCCAGGGAAATCATGTTGCTTATCCTGTCCGCGCATTTCAGAAGCTTTGCCTTGTGGCTTCCGTTCTCTATTATTCCCCTAAGGTAATCAGGTTTAAGCTGGCCCTTGCGTTTGGTGACTTCAAGTACAAGTTTCAGGACTTCCTCGCCTTCCTCGTCTGCATTTCTGATAAGCTCAACATCGTAATCCGGGATATCCTCAACTACATCATGAACACAAGCCGCCTTAAGCAGAACTGAATCGATATAACCGTAGTCAATCAGGATACCCATCGTGTCAATCTGATGACGGAACATGTTGCCGCCCGCGAAACGTGCCTTACCGATGAGTGCAGTGGAAAGCTGCATATAAGGAGCAAGAGTAATACCTTTGAGCTGAAGCATGTGCTCCCTGTCCATTTGGGAAGGCTTTTCTGTTGCCATGTTAAATGTTCTGCCCATATAGTCTCCTTGCGAACCTCTACGCCTGATGCAAAAATCAAAGACTCTTCAGATAACCGGAAAGCTTTTCTATTCTTCTCTGACTTTCCGCCATCTTATCACGTTCTGCCTGAACAACCTCCGCAGGTGCATGCTGTGCAAAGTTGCCGTTGAGTTTTGCCTCGCTCTTTTTAACGACAGCCTGTTCCTCTGCGATTTCCTTTTCAAAACGTGCCTTAAGCTGCTCTGTGTTGATTCCCTCGTCCACCAGGAGGAATGCCTCAAATCCGGTTCCAACAGTTCCGATTGATTTTGCAGGTGCATTGTCTACAAAGTCAATCTGACGCACACCGGCCAGAAGCTCAACCATATCGGTCTTTTCTTTTATAACCTCGGCAGCAGATCCTGAAATAACCTTAACAGCAACATGAAGCTTGGAAGCAGGATCAAGTCCGCATTCTACCCTAAGTCCGCGGATATTGCGGATAAGCTCCTTGAGAACTTCAAAACGCTTTGTAATCTCCTCGTTGTTTCTTTCTTCCTGAACCTCAGGATATGGAGCGTCGACCAGAAGGCCTGCATAAGTTGAATTTGACATTATCTTCTGCTCACCGGCTTTCTTGCGGTTATCTGCAATCTCAGACAACGGAAGCTTACCGTAGATTTCCTCCGTTACAAAAGGAATGCAAGGATGCAGGAGCCTTAGGCTTTCTTCCATTACGTTGAGCAGGACTGATGCGGCCCTGTCCTTTTCCTTGTCATCACCGTTACGGAAGCTTAGCTTTGTTGCCTCAACATACCAGTCGCAGAAATCATTCCAGAAATATTCATAAAGTGCTGATGCGGCATCGTTATATCGGTATGTCTCAAAAGAAGCTTTTGCATTCTCAACAGCACGGTTAAGGCATGCATAAATCCATCTGTCAAGCTCGGTCAAGTCAGAATCCTTTACAGGAACTAGATTGCGGCCTTCAAGATTACCAAGAATATAACGGCTTGCATTCCATACCTTGTTGCAGAAACGGCTTCCCATTTTAAAGCTGTCTTTGTCAACAAGAACATCCTGTCCCTGAGCGCACATATATGAAAGGGTAAACTTGAGTGCGTCGGCTCCGTACATGTCGATTATCTCAAGCGGGTCCATTCCGTTACCAAGAGACTTCGACATCTTGCGTCCCTGCTTGTCGCGTACAAGACCATGAATATATATGTCGTGGAAAGGTGCCTTGCCGGTAAACTCCAGGCCTGCCATGATCATGCGTGATACCCAGAAGAAAATAATGTCGTATGCAGTTACAAGTGCAGTCGTCGGATAGAATTCATCAAGGTCAGATGTCTTCTGAGGCCATCCCAAAGTACTGAACGGCCACAGCCATGAGCTGAACCATGTGTCAAGAACATCCTCGTCCTGCCTAAGGTCCTCTGCTCCACAACCGCATTTCGTGCATTTCTCAGGATCTGTACGGCTTACGATAATCTCACCGCACTTCTGACAGTACCATGCAGGGATTCTATGTCCCCACCAGATCTGACGGCTAACACACCAGTCGCGGATATTATCCAGCCAGTGTGAATATGTGTTCTCCCATTTCTGCGGGAAGAATTTAAGGTCTCCTGCTTTCCATGCGGCAAGGGCCTTGTCTGCCATCGGCTTCATCTTTACGAACCACTGGTCGCTCAGATATGGCTCAACAACAGTCTTACAGCGGTAGCAGTGTCCTACAGAGTGAACCATTTTTTCCTCACCCTTGTAAAGACCGCATGCCTCAAGATCCTCTATTACAAGAGCACGTGCCTGCTCTGGTTTAAGTCCGCGGTATTTCTCAGGAACATTCTCGTTAAGGCGTCCATCCGGGGTCAAGAGATTTACTACCTCAAGATTGTGGCGCAATCCCACTTCCCAGTCGTTCGGGTCATGGGCCGGTGTGATCTTAACCATACCGGTTCCGAATTCCTTGTCTACATATTCATCTGCTATAATCGGAATCTCTTTTCCAGTAAGAGGAAGCTTGAGTTTTTTTCCTACAAGTGCAGCATAGCGCTCATCTGTCGGGTTTACGGCAACTGCGGTATCACCAAAGAAAGTCTCCGGACGTGTTGTTGCAACTTCAATCCTTCCGCTACCGTCTGCATACTCATAATAAAGGTGATACATTGCACCCTGGGTATCCTCGTGGTCAACCTCATCATCAGCAAGGGCAGTGCCACAACGCGGACACCAGTTTACAAGACGCTTTCCACGGTACATCAGGCCACGCTCATAAAGCGTAACAAAAACATCACGTACTGCGGCACTAAGACCTTCATCGTATGTAAAGCGCTCTCTGTCCCAGTCAGTTGAGTTTCCGAGTTTCTTCTGCTGCTGAACGATTATTTTATGATGCTCTTCCTTTACCTGCCATGTCCTCTCAAGGAATTTCTCGCGGCCCAGATCGTTTCTGGTCTTGCCTTCTTTCTTCAATGCCCTTTCAACAACATTCTGGGTTGCAATTCCCGCATGGTCTGTTCCTGGGATCCATAAGGTATCATCACCCTTCATCCTGTGATAGCGTACAACTATATCCTGTAAAGTATTGTTGAGGCCGTGTCCCATGTGCAGAACACCGGTGACGTTTGGCGGTGGAATTACGACAGTATATTTTGCAACTTTTATGTTCTTTGATTTCTTGTCAAGATAAGTCTGGTGCATGGGAGAGGATGGATCTGATGCAGGTTTAAAACAACCGCTCTTTACCCAGTTCTCATAAATTCTATCCTCAAAGTCTTTTGGATTATAAGATTTTTCTAGTTCAATTGCCTTCATAAAATAACTCCACG
>JAGCYQ010000153.1 GCA_017960765.1 Treponema sp. | reverse complement strand
TCCATGATTCCCTGAACAGATGACCAGAAACACTTTGACATTAAAAGTGCGTCTCCCTTGTGGAATATTCCGCTTCTTTGGCCTGCCCTTATGAGTTTTGCCGTGGACTCCATCGTCTTTACTGAATCCGCTATTTTTCTTACTTCCTCAGGCATGCCAACCCTTCGCACTTGTCCCATCAGCACGAACATCTTGAATATCCAAGGCTCCTTGTCGGCATACAAAAACATCTGCCGTAAAAATTCCGTAAGAAAAACATCTGGAGGCAGGTTCATTGTGTTTTCCGCTGATTTAGGTCCTTGCAGCCCCAGTTTGACAAGCTCATTCAAAAGCTCTTCCTTTGATTCAAAATAATGGAACAAAAGGCCTGTGCTCATCGGTACGGCTTCCGCTATGTCCGTGATCTTTGTCTCGTAATACCCGCAGTCCACAAATAAATTCAGGGCCGTCATCAGGATTGCCTTTCGCTTTTCTTCTTTCTGTTCTTTTCTTGTCATATATTGATGTCCCTCTTCTGGCTTTTTAAAAGTCTCTGCATTGCAAATTTACCGCTTGCCACCGCTACAGGAAGTCCCCCCGGAGACATTGTCCACTGGCCTGCAAGATATAGATTGTCTATGCCCTTGACCCTTCCCTTGAGCCTGAGCTGCTTTGCCCCTGGTGTGGTGATGAAACTCATGTAACTTCCATGATAGGCGTTACAGTATCTTTCGTATGTAAGCGGAGTCCAACAATCCAAAACTTCAATTGACTTTTCCAATTCCGGAAAACGTGAGATTATGCGTTTTTGAATCTCCAGAGTCAGTTCTTCCTTTACTTTTTTGTATTCATCCTTGGACAAACTTTTCCAATATTCAAAATCGCTGTCCGTCTGAGTGATGCAAGTTTGGATCACTTGTTTCCCATCATGGACAAACAAGGGGTCGTATCCATAATATTTTATGTACATGCGGTCAAAAGTATGAGTTCCGATTTTAAGCTCATCAATGTCAACAAAAACAGTTTCATTGGCCACAAAGGATTTGTCAACTGCAAATGCAATCTGGAAGCCACTTGTCACAGGATATTTTCTTGGTGAACTGTAAGCCGCACGAAGTTCCTTTGGCATGTACTGTTGAGAAAGAAGCTTGTTGAACAGTGGATATGAATCAATTGCAGGAATAACATAATCGGCAGGAACAAATTCTCCGCCTTCAAGTTGAATTCCGCTCGCCCTCTTTTTCTCAAGGACAATTTTTTCAACTCCGGTATTATAGAAAATCTCTCCTCCCAAGTCCTTGACTTTTTTCTCCATGCGCAATGACATTTGAAGCGAGGCCCCCATCGGAACATTTCCGTTTCCAATCACGACTGTTGCATAGGAAACCAGGAACGAATAGGCAGTGTATTCCTTTGGAAGATAATCGCAGATCATTTTTTGAAGCAAGGGTGATTTGTATCTTTTGCTGTATTCCTCAAGCGAGATTTTTCCAAACTCCTTCATGACCTTGGGCATATCCATCATGTTCTTTCCTATTGAAATATAATCCTTGATGCCCCACATCTCCATCGGCTTTGCGATAGGGAAAAAACACTGCTTTGAGTATTCAACATGCTGAATGAATTTTTTTATCTCAGCCTCATCTTCTGGAGATGCCTTGATAAGCTCCTCCTCTGTCCTTTTAAGGTCATTCCACAGTGTTACGCTTTTTCCCTTGTATGTTGAAGTATAAAATGAATTGATTTTTGCATATTCAGTTTCATCACTCAGGGCGCCAACAGTTTTCCACACATCATAAAGCTCGGTTCCCTTTTTTGTTCCGGTGAGCCAGTGAATGCAGTTGTCAATGTGATAGCCCTTTCTGTTCCACCCGATGCACTCACCGCCGGGAATGGCATTTTTCTCATAAATGACCGCATCAAATCCTGAACGCAAAGCGTAAATGCCTGCAGATAAGCCAGCAATGCCACCACCAATAATAACAATCTTCTGCTTTCCTGTGTTTCCCATACTTCACTCCTGTTTTCCCTTTATCATACAGTTGATTAACCGCATAACAATGTCATTATCGGGCCTGACCCGATAATCCTCTGTTTATATTCCCACTTCAATGACACATTTATCAAATTGTCGAATTGATATTCATTGAATCTATATTCAATATAAATCATCTTTTTGGACTTGTCAAGTATTTGTTGAATTTAAATTCAATGAAAAATTTTCTCCTTTCCCCCCTATAAACTTCCAGGAAAATAGTCTATACTCTTTTCAATAATCCTTAAGGATTTTTATAAAAACCTGTCATTGCCTGACTTGATCAGGCAATCTTTAAAAAGATTATCGGGTCTAGCCCGATAATGACGGCAACCTCAACTCTTGACTTTTCAGTATGTTTAGGGGAGTTCTAAGATTAAAAACAGATTCTTTTCTTTTACCGTGATTATTGCCGTTTATGTCCTTGCGTTTTTTGGGGGACTTTTCTGCTACAATTACCTTTCGTCGCTCGGAAGATTTTCTTATTTGATTTCACTTCTCATTGCAGATGTCGCGGCCACGGTGATTGTTTTTATCTTCAGTTTGATTTTCGGGAATGCCTCGGTTTATGATCCGTATTGGAGCGTTCAGCCCCCGGTGATTCTGGCGGTTGCATTGTTCAAATGTGACGGAACGCAGTTGGGATACTGTCTTTTTGCGGCTGTCCTTTTCTGGGCAATCAGGCTTACCGCAAACTGGGCATATAATTTCAAGAGCTTTGAATATCAAGACTGGCGCTATGTCATGCTCAAGGAAAAATCCAAAAAGCTTTATCCTGTGATTAATTTCCTGGGCATCCATCTTTTCCCGACCCTTGTGGTTTTCCTCTGCATAATCCCGGCCGTCTCAGCAATCCATGATCAGATTCCGTTTAATCCCTTCGCCCTGATTTTTATCGCATTGAGTTTTATGGCCGCAATCTTTCAGGGAATCGCGGACATTCAGATGCACAAGTTCAGGAAGCTCGGCACTGGTGGATTCATACGCACAGGCCTGTGGAAAAAATCACGTCATCCGAATTATGCATGCGAGATCCTCATGTGGTGGGGAATCGGACTTGCCTCGATATTTGGTATGCCTGAAAGGTGGTGGCTTCTTGCTGGAGCACTCGTGAATACGCTCATGTTCCTTTTTGTAAGCATCCCCATGGCTGAAAAACGGCAGTCCCAAAAACCGGGTTTTGAGGAATACAAAAAAGCGACCAGAATGCTGTAGATTACTGGAAAAATCAAGAAAACCCATAAAATATAGAAGCAAAATGTGGAATTTTATAATAATTTTATCCAGAGAAACATTATTTTAACTTGATTTATTGAATTCTTTGTGTTAAAATCTTATTAAATCTATAAAAGTTCTCTAAAAACTCCAGTTTTTTTAATGCATCCAGTCATCAGGCTTGATGCTTTTTAATTTCTGGGACATACGCTTAATACAAAGTCAGGAGAGCAGAAAAAATGAAAATCAGACGCCAGCTCATGTTAAGCCAGACGGCTTTGACATTATTCGCCGTTTTGGTTCTTATCATTCCGATTTTTCTTTCACAGAAGAATTCACTTAAGAAGCAGATTACCAAGGTTTCTGAGCTACAGGTTGAAAATGTAAACGACCAGATAGCGAACTTCCTTGAAAACCCGCAGAGGACAATAGATACTGTCGTGGCCTACATGGAAAACCTTGAGGAATACAACAGGGCAACAGTTGAGGAATTCCTTGTGGCACAGGCTTCGGGCATAGCGGAATACTCAATGGTTTATGCATCCAGTGCCACACCGACATGCCGCGGAGGATTCACATTTACAAACATCCACTGGGTTGCACCAGCTGACTTTGACGAGTCAAGCCGCGGCTGGTTCATTGACGCAAAGGCAAATCAGGGTCAGGTCGTTTTTTCAAATCCTTATGTCGATGAACAGTCCAAGGGCATAGTCATTACGCTGTCCAAATCATTCAAGAACAAGAAAGGCGAATTTGCAGGTGTCGTTGGCGTAGACCTGCTTTTGGATGAGGTTGTATCGCTTGTAAACGATGTTCAGCTTACAAAAAGCGGCAAGGCATTCATGATTGACTCAAACGGCGTGTATGTAACCAACCCCGACACGGATAAAGTTGCAAAGGACAATTTCTTTACAGAATATAAACTTACAAAGCTTGAGCCTAAGATTCCCGCCAATGCACCATACCTGAACCTTGACGACAAGGATATATATTTTGCCGCAAGAAAGATGCCGAACCTCTGCGGATGGACTCTGGTAACACTCGGTCCGATGAAAGAGTTGAATTCTGAGATGAACCACAACCTCACAACTCTTGTAATACTTTCAATTGGAGTACTTGTTGTCGCCATATTGATTTCACTTTTTGTGGCACTCAAGATTACTCAGCCGTTAAAGAAGATTGTAAAAGCCATGACAAAAATTTCAAGTGGAAATGCAGATCTTTCTAAGCGTATTAAATACAACCAGAACGATGAGATTGGTGAAATATCCAAGGGCTTCAACCTGTTTACTGAAAAGCTACAGGACATCATGATCAAGCTCAAGAGCGCCCAGAATGCACTGACAGTTGCAGGAAAAGATTTGGGAGCAAGCACTCAGGACACAGAGAATGCCATCGGTCATATTCTGGACAATATATCCAACGTCAACTCTCAGATTATCGCACAGGGCAATGGAGTTGAAGAGACAGCCGGTGCAGTAAATGAGATTGCATCCAACATTCAGTCACTTGAGAAGATGATTGATGGACAGTCAAAGGGAGTAGCTGAAGCCAGTGCCGCCGTAGAGCAGATGATAGGAAACATCACGTCGGTAAACTCCAGCGTGGAAAAAATGGCAAACTCATTCGACTCGCTGCAGAAAGATGCACAGAACGGATCAGTCAAACAACAGGCAGTAAATGACCGCATCTCACAGATCGAGACACAGTCACAGCTACTTCAGGAAGCAAACGCCGCCATATCTTCAATTGCTGAGCAGACAAACCTTTTGGCCATGAACGCCGCAATTGAGGCCGCACATGCAGGTGAAGCAGGAAAAGGTTTCAGTGTTGTTGCAGACGAAATCCGTAAGTTGAGCGAGACTTCAAGCCAGCAGTCAAAAACCATCGGAGACCAGCTTGTAAACATCCAGGAATCTATCGAGGAAGTTGTAGCCGCATCCCTGGAGTCAAGTGATGCATTCAATTCTGTCTCTGCAAAAATCAAGGACACAGATCAGCTCGTCCGCCAGATCAAGGCCGCCATGGAAGAGCAGAAGAGCGGATCAAAACAGATCATACAGTCACTGCGCCAGATGAATGACACAACAAGCGAGGTAAAGGCTTCCTCAATGGAAATGCGTGACGGCAACAAGCAGATTCTTCTTACAGTCCAAAAGCTTCAGGATTCATCCAATTCAATGAACCAGAGCATGGACGAGATGGGCAACGGTGCAAGAAAAATCCACGAGACAGGTTCTGCACTTAGCTCAATCTCTTCTCAGATGAAGGCTGCAATTGACGGAATCGGTGAACAGATCAACCAGTTCCATGTCTAGGAAATCCACTGTGTAAAGGGGAATCATAAAACATGAAGACTCTCTTTACAACAGATTACAAAGATTACAAACCAGAATGGCCAAGCTCTTGTCGTCCATCGGCAAGGGCCGTCATTTTGATTCAAGGAACTCATCTTGAATCAGGCCTTGGAAATATCTCCGACATAATACTTAAACCACAGGATAAAATTGCCCTCGTTTATGCAAAGAACCTTGGATATTACAAATTCCCAGGCGGCGGCATACACAAAGAAGAAGACAACATAACCGCACTTATCCGCGAGGTTCAGGAAGAGACAGGGCTGGAATTGATAAACGAATCCATAACTGAATATGGTCTTGTTAACCGCATCATGCAGTCGGAAATGTTCCCCGAGACAATCTTTATTCAGGATTCATTCCATTATCTGTGCAGGGCAAAGACGGACTCAGAAGGAAAGCCTGTTATCAAAAAGCGTAATCTTGATGCCTACGAGGATGAAGAGGGTTTTGAGCTCAGGATAGTAAGCATTCAGGAAGCAGTTGAGGCAAATGTAAATTTCAAATCCTCAAAAAGAAAATATCTTGATATGGTGGCACGCGAGAACAATGTGATGACAAGAATGTGCGGCTTACCGGAACTAATGCCAAGAGCCTATGCTGAATCGCTTCTGGAGCATGCTGTGTCAAAGAACCCGGGTCCATGGCGTGAGCACAGTTATGCGGTTGCAACGGCGGCAGAAAAACTCGCTCAGGCAGTAAACAAAAAATCAGGCACAAAACAACTTGAACCGGATCTTGCCTATACACTGGGCCTTCTTCATGACATAGGACGCCAGGAAGGACACACTTATATCGCACATGTTTACGACGGCTACCATTACCTCAAAAACCTTGGATATAACACGGCAGCAAAAATATGCCTTACCCATTCATTCAATTTAAAAACAATAGACGACTACATCGGGAAAATCGACATCACTGACCAGCAACTAAAGGAACTGAAAAATCTTCTTGAAGAGACAGAGTTTGATGATTATGACAGGATGATTCAGCTTCTGGATTCAACATGCGGTGCAGACGGAACAAAAAATCTTGAGCAGCGCATGAACGATGTAAAAGAACGTTACGGCTACTATCCCCAGTCCAAGTGGGACAAGAACTTTGAGCTAAAGGAATATTTTGAAAAACTAACCGGCCGCGACCTGTATGAGGTTATAAAGTAATAAGAATCAGCTTTCTTCTACCTTATAACAGATACGGCTTTTTATATTCCCGTTATCCCAGAACTCATATTCATACCAATTTACAAGGCCATCGCTGCCTTTTTCAAGAATCAGATTGTCGTTTTCATATTCATACCAACATTCATCGCCATCTATTGTTTGTTCATAAATCACATTTCCATCAACATCGTATTTTTCAGCATGCATCCAGCCAGATTTGTTTTTTTCATAAATCAAATTTCCTCTGCTATCATATTCTTCCCACCATTCATGTTTCGACTTGTAATCTTGTGAATGACTCTTTTTATTTCCATTACTTCCATATTCATACCATACCTCATAACCCAGAGTATCCTTGTAATGAATACAATTTCCTTTGCCATCATATTCATGCCAGTGTTCATCACCGTTGTTGGATTTGTAATGAATAAGATTTCCATTATTGTCATAATCATACCACGTTTCATACCATTTTGGATGGCCGCGGTTGGTTTTGGTATAAATCAAATTTCCTTTGTCGTCATATTTATTCCATTCTTTCTTACCATGATTGTCCTTATAAAAAACCTCTTTTCCATTGATGTCGTATTCATAAGTCTCTTTACTCACTTTACGACCAATACTGTTTTCTGAATAAACCTTATTACCTTTATCATCGTATTCATACCATAACTCACCCAGAAAATCCTTGTAATGAATCAAGTTTCCTTTGTCATCATATTCAAACCACTGTTCATCACCGTTGCTGGATTTGACAGTGATATTTCCATTGATATCGTATATACAGATTGAACTGATAGTCATCCAGCCTGAAAAAGTCTCATCGTCAAAAGATACTTCCTTGAATACTCTGTCGCCGATTTTGACATCCACGCTATCCTTTACCTGTGTATAAAAATTTTCATCGAAATCAGTTTTTATCAAAGTTGATTTATTGCACGCCATCAAGGTCACGGAAACAACTGGAAAAATGACCACAAGAAAAAACAAGACGGAAGGAATCATCAGATTCCCGTGCCCCAACTTTTTTACATTATCATTCATACTGTCTCCCTGGATACATTTATTACATCCTTTTTTATTTATAGCTCAGGTCATCAAGTCAAAGTATACGCTCATCTCTCCTTCACCCCGGTTGGCCCATAGTGAATATGGAATGAATCTTAATGTCGCATCCTCTTTCTTGTTGTCCTCATAATTCATATAGAGCCTGCTTTCCATGAACTCAGATCCTGTTGGAGTAATCCTGCATGCATCAACATCAAGAACAATTGCCTTAAATCCGAATTCACTGCTAGGCACTTCTTTAATGACAAAGGGTTTCCTTATCATGTAGCTTCTAAGATTCTTTCCGTTGTCCTTTTCTTCCGCACAATAAACTACAGGTCCCCTCATAAATGCAATCTTATGCTCATCCTCCACAACCCTTGGGTCTGCGAATACGGCACGGCTCTTCATCTCAAGTCCAATGCTAAGGTGATGATTGTCCTCTGTAAATCCATCCACATAAAGATATCCGTCATTAAATGATGCATTCAGGCCCCCGATGCTCTGACTATATCTGTCTCCGGTCCAGGCAGGAATACGCAGTGCAAGCTTGAATCCTGTTTTACCGGCACCACTTACATCAATTTCTATCTTTCCGTTGTTCGGGTACTCTGTCTGCACGCAAACTTCAATTTCCTTATCCCCAACATGCTTCTTGATTTTTGAGCCCATGTACAGATGAACAAAAAGGGTGTCATCGTTTTCTGTATATGCATAAGATCCAATCGAAGAAACAAGCCTTGCGATATTTGGCGGACAACATGCACAGCCGAACCATTTCTGCCTTACAGGCTTTACGTGCTCCTTGCGTTCATCTTTCTTGCATGCCTCAGGAAGTACCTCCAGCGGATTGACATAAAAGAAACTCTTGCCGTCCAAAGCAATGCCACTCAGTATACCGTTATAAAGCGCAATCTCCATTATGTCAGAATATTTACGCGAAGGTTTCAGGCAAAGCATTCTCCTTGCAAAGAAAACAAGGCCTATCGAAGCACAGGTCTCCGCATACGCCGTGTCATTGGGTAAATCAAACGGGAACGAAAATGCCTCACCAAGATGTGTTGCCCCTATGCCGCCTGTTATATACATTTTTTCATTTACGATGCTGTCCCAAAGTGCCTCGCATGATTTAAGGATTTCCTTGTCGCCAGTGATACGTGCCATGTCTGCCATGCCGCTGTACAGATACACTGCCCTTACTGCATGACCTACTGCCTCTGTCTGTTCCCTTACCGGCTTGTGTGCCTGATGATAATAATCAGGTTTTCCTTTCATGTCAGGGTGTTCCTGCTCAAATATCAACGGCTGCTGTCCCCTCTGGTTGATGAAGTATTCCGCAAGATGTCTGTAATGCTCATCCCCTGTTGCCTCATACAATCTGAACAAAGCCATCTCAGCAATCTCGTGTCCGGGGTAGCCCTTGAGTTTCCCTTCTTCCTCACCAAAAACAGAACATGCATAGTCGGCAAAACGTCTTGCGGCGTTCAACAGCTTGTCTTTTCCCGTGGCCTCGTAATAGGCAATGGCTCCCTCAATTAAATGTCCCATGCAATAAAGCTCGTGATGATCCCTCAGGTCCGTAAAGCTCTTGTCCATTCCATTGATAATGTAATAGGTGTCCAGATATCCGTTTGGTAATTGTGCCGCACAGACAATATCGATGGCATCATCCGCAATTTTTTCCAGTGCAGGATCCAGATGTGTTGCAAGTGAATAAGCGACTGCCTCTATCCATTTTGAAAAATCGCTGTCCTGAAAAAGAAAACCGTAGAACTCGTCATCCTTTGCATCTTCTTTTTTATCCGGGAAAACTGCGAATCCTCTGTAGGTGTATTTTGGAGGCTCATAGTCCTTGCCCAGTTTTATTCTTTTAGAGTTGAGCATTCCGGCCGCACGGAAATTATGCATGCAGAAACTCGGGGTCGCATCTGGCACACGGTCATTTAGAATCTCCCACTGGTATGGAATCACTTCCTTACGCACAAGCTCCGTCTTACGTGACCAGAACTTATCCTCGATATTGATTCTCTTTAAATTCACCGGCTTTATATTCATTTTCAACCCCCTTTCAATTCACAGATTCTGCACTAAGCTATTTTGGCCATCAGCTCTTTGTTCTTCTCCAAGGCATCGTATATTCCATCCTCCGAAAGAACACCTCTTTTAAGCGAGGGAGGAAACGCCCCCTGTTCATCAAGCTCAAAATCTTTTTTCCACTCAGGACCCGAATAATAGTTTTCAAGCCTGATGACTTTTTTCTGATATGCCAGAAAGCGTTTTACATTGACCTTTGAATTCAAATCATTTTCCAGTGAGGACATAAGTGCGTTCAAGTTATCCAGAATTTTTTCCATTTTCCTGATCCTGGATATTGATTTCTTAATCTGTCCTTTGTCTGATGCATCAGGTTTATTCAAAATCGTTTTCCTTCAACTCTTTGTGACTATGCAAAAATAAGAAATGTTGAGCACAATCCAGAGAAAATATTTGCTGCGGCATGAATAATCAAACTTGGAATGATTGAACCGCCAGCCTTTTTCTCATTCAGATATCCCATGAACCAGCCTATCACACCAGTAAACAAGACGATAAGAATGGCCTTGAGTGGACCAGCAACAAGGAAAAACATCACACCGTGCATAAGACCAAACAATACGCTCTGAACTGTGTTTCCTGCAGTAAAATTGAATTGATTTGCAACCCTCTTTAACAGGAATCCCCTGAACAATATCTCTTCCGGAAGCGCCGTGTTAAAGATTGCATAAACTAAAATCGCCGGAATCGCACTTGCTCCAAGACCCGCGAATTCTGAAGTTGCAGTTTCCATTCCCCTTACAGAAATCAGCATGAAAACTGACAACAAAAGGAAAGCGGCAAGCACAACCAAAATCCACAATAAAGTTTTATGTTCCTTAAATCCTGTTATCTTCTTTAATCCGATCCATTCAAAAAAATTACACTTCTTTCGTGCCGTTACCAGCCACCAGATAAACGGTATCAGGGAAAAAAGCAGAATCTGAATTACGCTGTTTACAATTTTTTGAACTAACAGGTCCATGTTTAACTCCTTATTTTCTTCAATAGATAATAGCAGACTATCATTTCCTCAAATATTTGTCTATTGGAATAATTGAAAAATGATTCTTCCGGTTTACACCTATTTAGGAAGGAATTCAAAAATACCTGACCTCATTTGATAAAATTTGACATTGCATTGTCATATTTACATGATATAATAGTATCATGCAGATAGACCAGCTTTTTGAACTAGCATATATACTCATTGACAAGAAACAAGTTACAGCAAAGGATATGGCAGAACATTTCGGGGTTTCCACAAGAACAGTTTACCGCTGGGTGGAAGCCCTTTCCATGTCCGGGGTTCCTGTCTATTCTCTTAAGGGACGTGGCGGCGGAATTGCGATTTCAGAAAACTATGTCCTCGATAAAAGGATATTGTCTGAGGATGAGCGGCTTGCTATTGTTTCCAGTGTAAAAGCATTGAACAGTCTTTCGGGGAATTCAATCTCATCTGTAAACACAAGCATCAAGGCGGCAGAAAAGATAACCGGACTCATGGCATCCAACACAGACTGGCTTGAAGTTGATTTTTCCCCATGGAGCGCGGAAGGCACAAATGTCCAGAAATCTTTTGGCATACTCAGGGATTGCATCTTGCATAAAAAGCAGATTGTCTTTGATTATTATTCAGGAAATGGCACAATTGAATCCAGAACCGTTCATCCATGGAAACTGATTTACAAAGGTCAGGCATGGTACTTACAGGGCTGGTGTACAAAACGCAAGTCAGAGAGGTTTTTCAAGCTTTCAAGAATAAGGAATCTTACGGCAACAGGACGCAATGCAAACATAACAGAGCAAAAATCGGCATCGGAAAAGACAACTCCACAAAAGCAGCATGACCAGAAACCCAAGCTTTTAACAATAAAGGCCAAAGTCTTTCCGCCAAG
>JAGCYQ010000152.1 GCA_017960765.1 Treponema sp. | reverse complement strand
TCTGGTAAAGATGTCCGCTTTTATTCACGCTGCATAGAATCACGTAATATCCGCCTCCATGATTCGCACTCGTAAACCCTGCCCATGACTGCATCGTAGCATTTGGCTGCCCGTTAGATTTATATGTTGTGACAAGAAACATCGGTGTTGGTATTCCCATAACAAATTCTTTCCAATCAAACCCGAAGTTTTTTGAAAACTCTCCGTATGTCCCCTTCATAGATTCAGGCATTTCTTTGTAGTTGTATTTCATCTAGTTTTCCTCCTTAAAAGCATACACATAAATAATTTCATCATCAGCTTTATTTATTCCTTTTTTAAGTATTTATAAGCATATACCTTCTTAAAGCCAAGGCCGTCATAAAGTTTATAGGCTCCTTCATTAGTCTGAACCACCTGAAGCCATGCTGTTTTTGCGCCATGGCTTTTTCCTTTTGACATCAGGGCTTTGCAAAGCAATTTCCCATATCCTTTTCTTCTATATGAGCATTTGAAGCCATTTCTTCAAATAAAACGATGTCTTGCTTATTGTTATTTTCCATAGTTTAATTCCACCTATCTATATGTTCAAAGCACAATCTCATAATACAGAAAATCACCCGTAAAGGCAGTTTCTGTTTCATTCGGCTTTCTGTCATACATTGTGCCTCTGGGGAAATCTGTAAACTTTTTGAACTCGAGTGTCGGCAAGACTTTCTCCATCAGCCAGCAGTCTTCTTTTTCAAAAACTCAGTGCCAATTCCCCTGTTCCAGTAATCGGGCTCACCGATGAACTGATCCATGGTAAATCTTACATCCCGTCCCTCATAGAATTCCAGCACTCTGTCGTCCGTCAGCCATTTGAGCATAAGGGGAAGATCATCCTTTGTGAAATCTCTTATTCGGATCTGATTGTTTTCTATTCTCAATTATTTACTTTCTCCTGTTCATCCAACATCACTTTCTTTTCTTTATCATTCTGACAATTGAAACCGGTGTGCCAAGATTCCATTGCTTTTTGCAGCCATCAAATTCAAAACCATATTTGTGATAGAAACGAATCGCTCTCTCATTTTTTTCAAGCACCCACAAAAATATGGTATTGTATTCGCTAAGCCTGGAAATTACTTCGTTCATCAATCTATATCCGATTTTCCGGCCGTAATACTCTGAAAGGACATAAATTGCCACAACCTCTCCTGCATCCATCAAATCTTCATCTCTCGATGGGCCAAATACTGCAAAGCCGACAACTTTCTGTTTATCCTTTGCGACAAGAGTGTTTTCCGGGAACTGCCTGGCACGGGCTGTTGTAGCTTCCACGGTCATCGTATCAAGATATCTGTCACATACAATGCCCCTGTAAGCTTCCTGCCATGAAGTGCAATGAACGTATCCCCTTCCGCACAATTCTTCATCTGTTTCAGCTGATTTAATGATTATTGAATCTATTTTTTCGTCCATCATTGTTTACTCCTCTTCTGAAGTTACCGCTCCGTTTGCTCGGTCATAATACCCCAGCGGATTCCAAATCTGTCGACAAATACCACTCATAAGTACTCCGAAATTTTTTAGATTGCCCGATCAAGTCGAGCAATGACATCGTTTCATTATAGCACGGGTTTTGCTAAAAATACAGAAGAAATAAACATTAGATTTTGTTGGCAAAAGTACGTCTTTGAGGCAGTTTTCAATTTCACCTGTACACATTTCGGCCATAATCTGATATAATGAAAGGCACAATTTCTGGCAGTACGGTTGAGCATTATACTTGCCGGGGACCCGTACAAGGAGTTTTTTATGGATCAAAAGCGACCACGAGGGAGAGAAAAAAATGTCACTGGGGGTAGCACCGGTGTTCATAGGCGCGGGGAAGGACTGGGAACTGGACCTGTAGGTTCTTCAAACGGATATTCTGGAAAAAAGCCTGGAAGTTCCGGGGGCTACTCTGGAGGTGGACATTCAGGACCAAGTCGTGCTGCTTTGGGTGGAGGCATCTCACTTCCCGTAATTTTGATAGCCCTCTTTTTGCTCTATAAGTGCGGCGGTCTGGGCGGCATATTCGGTGGAAACTCAAATGCAAGTCAGGATACTCAGGCACAGAGTTCAGGCTCAATCCTTGATAACTTAGGTGATCTGGCAGGTAGTCTGTTAGGCGGCGGTGACATCCTCAGCTCTGTTACTGGCGGCGGATCTGCTCCAAGCTCCTATGGCGCTGACATCTCTAACTATTCAAGTTCTGCGACTTCATATTCAAAGGTTGATACAAGCGTAGCTCCGGGTTCAAGGGCAAAGAGGACCAACATCATCGGAAACGGTCAGGACAAGGTAACACTGATGGTCTACATGTGCGGAACGGACCTTGAGTCAAAGGCTGGCATGGCTTCTTCCGACCTTGCGGAAATGGCGGCGGCAAAATACGGAAACAATGTCAACGTAATCGTCTATACCGGTGGATGCAAAAAATGGCAGACCAGCGGAATCAGCAACACCAACAATCAGATTTATCAGGTGATTAACGGCGGACTCAAGCGTCTTGTGGACAATGACGGTTCCAAGGTGATGACCGATCCAAATACTCTTTCTTCATTTATCAAATGGACGGCAAAGAATTTCCCCGCAAACCGCTACGAGCTTATTTTCTGGGATCACGGTGGAGGTTCTGTAAGCGGCTACGGTTATGACGAAAAGAACTCACGCTCCGGTGCAATGGATCTTGCGGAAATCAATACTGCGCTTAAAAACGGCGGCGTTCAGTTTGACTTTATCGGTTTTGACGCATGTCTTATGGCAACGGCAGAAACTGCCCTGATGCTCAACAACCATGCGGACTACATGATTGCATCTGAGGAAACTGAGCCTGGTATCGGCTGGTACTACACCAACTGGCTTACACAGCTTGGAAACAATACCTCAACTTCAACCCTGGATCTTGGAAAAACTATAGTTGATGATTTTGTTACACAGTGCGCAAAGAAATGTACCGGACAGAAGACAACACTTTCTGTAATTGACCTTGCTGAATTTGCAAACACGGTTCCTTCAACTTTGACAAACTTCTCAAAATCACTCTCACAGCAGATTGCAAACAAGGATTACAAGTCCGTATCCGATGCAAGATATGCCACACGCGAATTTGCACCCAGCAACAGGATTGACCAGGTTGACCTTGTGGACCTCTGCAAGAAAATCGGAACTACACAGAGCAATGCATTGGCAAAGGCAATTCAGGGAGCTGTAAAATACAACAGGACTTCATCAAACATGACCAATGCCTATGGTGTTTCAATCTACTTCCCGTACCAGAGGGCTTCTTACGTTGACACAATGTGCGAGACCTACGAGGACATCGGAATGGATGATGACTATGCCAAGGCTATCAGGCAGTTCGCAAGTCTTGAGGTAAGCGGTCAGGTTGCATCCGGTGGTTCAAGTGCGGCTTCTGGTTCTCTCTTCGGTTCCCTGCTTGGATCTTTAGGAAGATCTGCATCATCATCTTCGTCTTTGGGAGATGCCGACATGATCGGTAGCCTCTTGGGCTCATTCCTTGGCGGCGGTTCCGGAATGTCAGGCCTGATTGACGGTCTTACAGGACGCAACATCGACTTCATGGGCGACAGGGCCCTTTCCATTGACGAGACTGCAGACTATATTGCGATGAATCACTTTGATCCTGCCAACCTCAGCTGGATACAGTCTTACGATGGCACTGCGGTTCTGGACATGCCTGACTCACAGTGGGCATACATCCACAGCTGCGACCTGAACATGTTCTATGACGACGGTGAGGGATATGTTGACCTTGGATTGGATAACATTTACGACTGGACAAGCGACGGTAAGCTCATTGCCTCCAACGACAGGACATGGCTTGCAATCAACGGTCAGCCGGTTGCATACTATCATCTTGATACCGAGGACGACGGAACAAACTATACGATTACAGGACGTGTTCCAGCCTACCTGAACAAAACCCTTGTGAACCTGATTCTGGTGTT
>JAGCYQ010000151.1 GCA_017960765.1 Treponema sp. | reverse complement strand
CAATGTTGTGTTCATTCAGTATCTGGCGATTTGTCCCTTTATCGGAATGACAAGCGAGACCGGTAAGGCAACAGGCATGGGAATTGCAACGTCTTTTGTTATCCTTCTTGCAACAGCGGTAACATGGCCATTGTATCAGTTTGTAATGATTCCACTTGGACTTGAATTCCTTCAGACCTTGATTTTCATCCTTGTAATCGCATCTTTGGTTCAGCTGGTTGAATTCTACCTTAAGAAATCAGCACCTGGACTTTACAGCAGCATGGGTATTTACCTTTCACTGATCACGACAAACTGTGCGGTTCTTGGTGTTACAATCAACTGCATCAGCAAGGGATACAACTACGGAGAAAGCATCGTCTATGCACTCGGTAGCGCACTTGGATTCCTTTTGAGCATGGTCGTAATGTCCAGCGTAAGAAGCAGGCTTCAGACAGCAGATGTACCCAAGGCATTCAAGGGAACACCGATGCTTTATGTTGCGGCGGGACTTTTGTCTCTGGCATTCCTTGGTTTTAAGGGATTGATAAAATAGGTCGGAAGGAAGTAGCTTTATGAAAATTATTCTTTTTACGATAATCGTCTCCCTGTGCGTGGCTTTTGTATTAGGTTTGCTTCTGGGACTGTTCAAGAAAATATTTGCCGTAGAGGTTGATCCAAAGGTTCAGGCCATTGCGGATGTACTCAGTGGAGGTAACTGCGGTGGATGTGGTTTTGCAGGATGTGCTGCATTTGCCCAGGCCGTAGTTGACGGTACTGCTCCAGCCAACGGATGTATTGCCGGTGGTCCTAGTGTTGCCGCAAAGGTAGGAGAAATACTTGGTGTTTCTGTAAGCGCCCAGAGAAAGGTTGCCATACTTGCATGCAAGGGAAACAATGAATGTGCTGCCCCGCGCGGTGTTTACAACGGAATCAAGACATGTGCGGCCGCAAGCCAGAGCATCAACGGAACAAAGCTTTGCTCATTCGGATGCGTAGGTTACGGTGACTGTGTTGATGTATGTCAGTTCGGTGCACTTTTCATGGGAAGCGACGGCCTCCCTGTAATCGACTACGAGAAATGCGTAGGATGCGGAAAATGTGCAAAGACATGTCCTAAAAAACTTTTTGTCATAATCGACGGAAACAGAAAGGGTTCAATCGGACTCTGCTCCAACAAAAGCGACAACAAGACCGTCATCAAGAAGAACTGCTCTGTCGGATGCCTTAAGTGCGGCCTCTGCGTAAAGAAATGCCCGGAGAAATGCCTTGAGCTTGTAAACGGAGTTCCACAGATTGATCCAAGCAAATGCACCAGCTGCGGCATATGCGTAAAATCATGCCCAAGCAAAGTCTTTGAGCTTGTCCAGGATATTGTTGGATAAAAGAAAAAGTTCCCTAAGCCGTTCTGAAGTTCCTAGCTAATCAAGTAGAATTGGGCTTCAGAACTGAAAGGGGTCATGCCCTACAAATCCGTGGCGTTCGGGTCGTCGTTCTTGTCTACGCCGGAATGTTCGCGGTTGTAGGTGAAAAGGCCCATGCCATTTGCATTCAGTTTTTTGAGTCTTGCGATGTATGTGCTTCCGGGATAAAGCGAGCCAGCTTTTTCCATGTATGTGGAGCACTCTTCTTTTTTGCCCATCTCGAACAAGTACTGTGCGTAATAAGAGTATGTATAGAATTTCTCTGCGTTGGTCTGGGATGCCTTGATTGCCTCAAGGAAATACTTCTCTGCCTTTTTTGTTCCGCCGCCGAAAAGTCCCGGGGCATAGTACACCCACTGTGCAAGGCCAAGATTTGCAGCCCACATGTTCGCACCGTTTTCTGCCGCGGTCTGATAAAGTGTCTTAACACGCATTCCATGGAACATTGCGGAGGCAACGGAAAAACTCATGTAGCATGATGTTGTGTCTGCCGTAATCATGTAGAACAAAGGAGCGACACCATCCTTCTTTTTATGCGCGCTTATGTATTTCTCATTGCGGTTCATCTGGTCCTTCAGGGAAAGGCGTTCCTGCTTTATGTCGGAGCTTACGTTAAAGATATAGTCAAACTTTGCAAGATGAACGCAGCTTTCCCAGAACAGTTTCTCCTGCTCAAGATCTATCGCATTGGCCGGAAGCTTTGATACAACCTCCGCCTCGAATTCGCTGTATTTCTGGAGTATGGCTTTGTAGTCTGTTGTCTTGGAGGCCTGAGCCCTGCACTCGGTAAAGTCCTGGTATTTCTGCATTGTATACGATGACATGTTTTTTGCGGCAAAGGAGGAGACAGGGCATGCAAAAGCAATAATTATCAAAAGACAGGATTTCAGTACTTTCATTTTTCAACCTCTAACAAATCTGTTCTCTCTTATAGTAATATAACAAATTCAATATGAAAAGGTAACTCCCCCGCTTCCTGCACAAACAGTAAATGTCAGTTGAGACAAAAAAACCGGCACCAACACGGCACCGGTCATGATTCAAGCTGAAACCTGAATTTTATTTTTCTTCATCCGTAAGAACATTGCGGACCTGTACTGTAACCTTGCGGTCGTAGCACTGGAACATATCGTCGACTTTTGCAGGCCTTGACTTCTGGGTCAAAAGGCTTACAACAGGAACGATCACGATAGAAGCCAGCATTGTGAATACGCCTGAATAAAGTGAGTTCTTGAATACGAGTGAAAGAACAGGACCTGAGACATGAAGTGCCCCAAGAGAAATGCAAAGCTGAACAATCATCATTCCAACGCCAAAGACAAAGCTTACTGCAACAGATGCCCTTGAGGTCTTTTTCCAGTAGAGGCCATAGAGGAATGGAGCCAGGAATGCGCCGGAAAGGGCACCCCAGGAGATTCCCATGAGCTGAGCGATGAATGTTACCTTTGACTTAGCCTGAACGATTGCGATTACAGCAGAAATCACGATGAACACCGCGACAAAAATACGAAGGACAAGCATGTTTGATTTCTCGTTCATCTTCTTTTTCTTAAAGCCGCCGATGAAGTCAAGTGTAAGTGTTGAGCTTGATGTAAGAACAAGAGAAGAAAGCGTTGACATTGATGCGGAAAGAACAAGAATCAAAACGATTGCGATAAGGAAATCACCAAGGCCTGAAAGCATTGTCGGGACAACTGAGTCAAATCCCTGTGCACTGACGACATCCTGAGTTGTAAAGAGGCGTCCGAATCCACCAAGGAAATAGCATCCACCTGCAACAACGATTGCAAAGAATGTTGAGATGACTGTTCCGATCTTGATTGACTCCTCATTCTTGATGGCATAGAATTTTCCGACCATCTGAGGAAGTCCCCATGTACCAAGGGATGTAAGGAGTACAACTATAAGCAGATAGAATGGCTGCGGTCCAAGGAATGATACGAATCCACCCTGAAGGCCGTTTCCTGCATCAACCTTTGACATTTCGATGATTGAGCCCATGAGTCCGCCGTGCTTTGAAAGAACTGCAAGGATAACAGCAACGATTCCCACCAGCATGATGATTCCCTGAATGAAATCGTTTACTGCTGTTGCCATGTATCCACCGACGATAACATAGATTGCCGTAAGAACTGCCATGACGATTACACAGACAGAATAATCCACGTTGAATGCCATCCTGAAAAGACGTGAAAGACCGTTGAACAGGGAAGCTGTATATGGAATCAGGAAAAGGAATGTAATGCCGGAAGCGGCCACCTTCAATGACTTTGACTCATAACGGTTGCCGAAATAGTCTGGCATTGTCTTTGAGCCCAGATGCTGAGTCATGATGCGTGTGCGGCGTCCAAGTATGACCCACGGCAAGAGAGACCCGATGAATGCGTTGCCAAGTCCGATCCATGTGGAAGCCATACCGAAGCTCCAGCCGAATTGACCTGCGTAACCTACGAAAATAACGGCTGAAAAGTAAGATGTTCCATAGGCAAAAGCCGTTAACCACGGGCCTACAGTTCGTCCTCCCAGAACGAATCCGTTTACGTCTTTGCTCTGTCTGCGGCAAATAATTCCAACAACAATGAACACAGCAAAGAAAATTACCAGCAATGAAATTTTTATCGCCATAATAAAATCCTTCTGCTACATTTTTTGAGTTTGTGAGAAGAGTTTCTTCCAATAGTAGCATTGGTATTATGCCATTACTGAACTATTATGTCAACTTTATGCGTGTTTTTATTTTAAAAGCTTGTCCAGCACCTTGTCCTTCTGGCGCCAGTTTTTGTCCACCTTTACCCTCAGGTCTATGTCCACCCTGTACGGGAAGATCCTTCGGCATTCCTTGATGCTTTCGACACGGATTTCCTTTATCATTGTGGCATTCTTTCCTATGACTATGCCCTTCTGGCTTTCCCTTTCGACGCAGAGATATGCACACACTGCCATTTTGTTGGCTCCGGTCATCCTTATATCCTCGATGCTCACATAAAGTGCATGGGGAATTTCCTGCTTGAGCCGGTTGATTGCCTGTCCGCGGATTATCTCTGCAATGCGGAATTCAACTTCCTGGTCGGTGTAAAACTCCTCGGGATAGAGGTGGGGGCCTTCTTCCGCAAGATCATAGAGGGCCTTTAGCACCTGGTTTATGTTCCTGTCTTCAAGGGCACTGATTTCTATTATGCGTTCTTCCGGGAAATCCGGAAACAGTTTTTTTATGAATGAACGTGCCGCATCGACTTTTGCACCGGGAGCCTCGGTCTTGTTTATTGCGATTACGGTCTTGTCCGCATGTGGGAGTGCCAGATTTGCAATAAGTTCCTCTTCCTCGCCATGGTCGCGGGTTGAATCAATCATATAGAGGATTGCGTCACTGTCGGCTATCTGGTCGGAGGCAATTTTTGTAAGCCTAAGGTTCATCTTTTT
>JAGCYQ010000150.1 GCA_017960765.1 Treponema sp. | reverse complement strand
TTCAGTTTGGGGTTTTCTTAACTGCCGGGTACAGTCACTCCTTTGTTAAAGATGACATTCCTCTTTCCACTCTGAACGACCTGATTATTGATGCAGGGCTTTCCATCAGATTTTCGATAGTAGACACAGAGAAATTCAAAATGGCAGTCGTTCCTGAATTGGGTGGAGGACTAATTTTCCATTTCCCGAAACCCGTGTACGGATCTGAACTTGAGACTGTTTATATGAACCCTCTTGTTTCCATAACACCGTCTGTCAGGTTCATACTTCCAAAGAATTTTGAAGTCATGGTAAATCCTATCTATACAATGGCCTTTGAGAAATCGGCGCTTCAGCATGAAATTGGCTTACAGCTCGGTATCATGTGGCATGTCTCTGATTTCCTTGATGGCAGGAATTAATCAATTACATGAAGATGCTTCTGGTGTTTCCAGAGAATAATATTGCTCGATGAGGTTTTTTATGAGGAAAATTTCTATTCTGGTTTTGACGGCACTCACATTCATTTTTGTTTCATGCGGCAACTTTCTATCAGACTTAAAAGATGAAGATGTGAGGATGCACAATGTAGTGTCGAACCTTGTCTTTGATTCAGTTGAATACAGGCTTACGGCAGACACAAATGCAAAAGATGGCACTGTTGTAACTGCTGTCTGTAATGGTGCTGCAGTTCAAGGGGTTGCGGCAAACGGTAAAATTGAATATCTGCTTGATACAGTATTTCATGACGGTGACTTTGGCGGAAGAAGCTATGACATTCGCTTCAGTGCAGAAGGATTCAGTGATAAAACAGATTCATTCCAATACTGGCCGACTGTTGACTGGGAAATGTCTTTGGGACTTGATAGACAGCCTGTTTTTGTCGGTGGAGCAGATCAGTTTGAATTGCCGGAAGTAAAGTTCAACAATTATGATAAAAACTCTGTTGCAGTTGATACGACATTCAGGGTATATGAGAATTATGATGATAATGATCCTGAGACTGGCACGAAACACGAACTTGAAGTGAATGCGGATGATTGGACTGTTCAGGATTTAAAGGATTTCTTCTCTGACTCAGCTAATGCAGATAAGACTGTTGAAGCACGGTACAACATCCGTCCCAAATGTGCAAACGGTGATGAACTTGAAAGAGAGTCTTTGGTTGTTTATGATTGCAAGAATGATGTTCTGGTAAAAAATGCCATGATTAAATATGAATACGGGGAATACCGCCCGTATCTTTATGACGGCACTAAAAAAGATGGAGAATATGTCAATAAAGTAGAAAACATGGCCGGTGGAAACATAGCATACCAGTGGCAGAGTTCTGAAGACGGAAATACATGGACAGACATTGCGGGGGCTACAGGAAAAACATATAGGATAACCGAGGCAGACATCGGAAAAGAAATTCGCCTCCAAATCATACAGACTATGGGAAACGAGGTAAAACCTGCCGTAGAATCTGATACTGACCTTATGAATAACCACATCTGCGATTACGCTTTGTACTACGATGGACTTCTTAAAGTGGGTGAGTTATTCGACAAATCAAAAATCAGGGGAAGGCTGACCGACTCTTTTGGAAGAGTTTATGATGCGGTAAACTGCACATGGGAAAATGTTGAGCCAGAATATTTCTATACGGCAAATGACGTGGAGGGCTCAAAGCTGTTCAGCTTCATTGTGACCTGTGCTGAAGGCTGCAGTGATGACGCAGAGGTTTTTGCCACAGTACGTTATGCCGATTTGCAGGAGATACCGGAGCTTTCAACTGAGATAGATAAAATCTCATATGGCAAAGTGGAATTTGTAGAAAGCAACAGTGACCTTGAGTATTCCACAGATAATGGAGCGACTTACAAAGAGATTACGGTAGACGAAATAAAGATTGGTTCAAACAGGATTATTTACATAAGGAAAAAATCGTTTGGCAGACCGTGTTTTGCCGGCTACATAAAGGAATCTGAGCCAGTACAGTTTGAAATTCCAGATGAATACATAGGGGTAAAAACTCTGACCCCCGGTGAAGGAATGATAACTGACATTATGGTTCCAAAAATGACTCTGGAAAAATCCCTAAATGGAAACACGGTAACTGTAACTCCAAGATTAAGCAACACGGAAAGCTGGTTTACATACGAATATGTATGGCGCATAGACGGAACTCTTCTTTCTGATTGCGAATGGTACAACAATGGTCTTTCCACCAGTTCAACCGACAATGCACTTAACATTGACAGGACAAAGCTTCCGAAAGACGACACATATATGATTTTCTGCATGGTAAAAATTTCAGGGGAAGCCATAGAAGGTGAGCTTATGACCCTGTCAGATCAGATTTCAGTTACAATTCAGTAGGACGCGGTTTTAGAGGAGAAACGATATGAGAAAACTTTTTGATTTTTTTAAGCTTGTATTTGCAGCGGCATTATTGGTTTTAACTTCCTGCTCCGGTTTGTATACACCGCAGTCTGAAGATTCTGAATCTGGAAGCGCCACACTCAGGGTAAGCATTCAGGACAATACGCGTACAGCTCTTCCGGAATATGATAAGGAAAGTCTGACTTACATCGCTATGACTTATTGGAACGATGTTGATTGGGAGCCTGTAGGCAGTTGGACAAGCATTCAGGAGATGAACGGTTCTGTTCTTCCATTCAAGACAGGAACATATACCTTTAGTCTTGTGGCATTGAATAACAGTGCAATGTTCACCGAACAAAAAAACTATACAATCGTAAATGGAACGAATTCTCTTTCTTTTTCCCCGCGACTTTCCTTAGTGGGCAATTTGTCTTCTGGTAAGGGGAGCCTTGATATAAAAGTCAGGTTTAACGATTCTAATGTCGCAAAAGTAACTGCAGGACTTTACAGCACCGAGGAAACAAAGATTCCCGGATTCAACGATGAGGAACTGCAAATTCAATCTGGTGGAAAAACTGAATACAAAAAGCAGGGTGAGGATAAGATTCCCGCTGGATACTACATCGTGTTTTTTATATTCTATGCCGATGATGCCAAGACACAGCTTTTGGGAACATACCGCGAATATGCTTCCATAGTAAACGGACTTACAAGCAAGTCGGAATGTGTAATTGATTCGCTTGGAAATCTTTTCACAATCAACTATGATCTGGGAGGAGGTTCCTTTACTGATGGGTTTACAGCTCCCGGCTCATACACAAGGCAAACGGATACAATCATTCTTCCCCCAGAGGAAAAAATCAGTAAACCAGGCAACACATTTGCAGGATGGTACGAGTCGGCAGACTTTACAGGCTCACCCCAGTATCTGCTCACACGCGGAAGCGGCGGAAACAAGACCTATCATGCAAAATGGATTCCTGACATTACGATTCTCTATGTTGCAAACGGTGGAAAGATCGAAAAGACAATCCAGACAGCACACGGAGGACAGTCTGTTAAACTTATGACCGCGGTTGAGCTTGGACTTAAACCTCCTTTTGAAGGCAGCAGCTTTCTTGGTTGGGCAAAAGAGGCCAAAGCCCGTGGAATAGACTATGATGACGGAGAAATAATTAACGAAGGATTTGCAGAAAATACAGTTCTTTATGCTCTCTGGACAATTACAGGCATAAATGGAGACCCGGGAAAGGACAGCGATGGCGACGGTTTGTCAGATGGAGATGAGCTTAACGCATACCATACCGACCCCAGTAATCCCGACACAGACGGAGACGGCTTTAA
>JAGCYQ010000149.1 GCA_017960765.1 Treponema sp. | reverse complement strand
CCATTAAACTGCAAAAAAATTTCCCCTGTCCTTTCATTATTTCTCCTCCGTGTTGTTTCTGTATTCTGTCGGTGAAAGCCCGTATTTATTCTTAAATAGCTTGCTGAAGTAGTTCTGGTCATTGTAACCGACATCGGCAGTGATTTCCTTTATTGATTTTTCCGTTTCCCTAAGCAGCTGACTTGATTTTTCCAGACGGCGGTCGGTCACATAGTTGATGAATGTTTCTCCCGTCTCCTCCTTGAACAGTTTGCTCAAGTAGAATGAACTCATGTTAACGTTCTGCGCCACGACATCAAGCGAAAGATCCTTTGACAGATTGTCCTGAACATACTGGGTCACTTTCTTAATGACGGGATTTTCCTTTTTGCTGCGGATTTTTGTAACATGACTTGCACATTCAAAGAGGCGCTGCTGAACAAAATCCTCTATCTGAGCCCTATCACTGCAGGAAGAAAAGAAACTGAAAATTGAATCAAAGGCCTCGTTTGTATATGAGGTTTTTTGCAGTGTATTGCTGAGGTTATTTGTAATATCTCTTGCACGTATCAAAAGCTCAAAAAGCAGATTCTTTATTTTATTCAAATCGCTGCCGTTACCGTACAGGTGATTCAGATATTCTGAAGTAAGATATTTGACTCCTGCACCATCACCTATGCCAAGGCGACCCAAAATTCTTTCACCGTAGTTTTCAACTTGTTCAAGGCTTTCCGTGCCTTCTCCGGAATAATATTCGATGCCGCCATTTTTATCGGTATGGTTAAGGGCTTCCAAGGCCTGGTTATAGCTTTGCGCCATTAAGCTTGTGTCCTGCTGGATGACGCTTACTCCCGCCCGAACTTTTTGGCTTATGTTTATTGCGATTAAGTTGAATGCACGGTTTACTTCATTTTTCATCGCTTCCGCCGGACTTATTTCTTCCGGTACAGAGATGGGGAAAAAAATCACAAGTCTGTTTGACATAAAGGAACCCAAGAGGCACTTGCAGTGTGAATTCAACAGGGTTCTTAAGCTGGAATAAACTTGAAACTGATTTTCCGTCGTTACACCGGGAAGTTCCAGACAGCAAAAGCACCAGTGGCTTTCAGTAATATTGAAGTATTCAAAAAAGGTAGAGACATCCGTGTTCTTTTCGTTGCTGAAGATGCATGAATAAATGAAATCGCTTTCCACCATTGGAGAAATCAAATCCAGCTTTTTATGCAGTTCCTGGTCGGAGGTAAACTGTCCCCTCTGCTTGTCCACCTGATTCATGGCCTCACGCACAGTCTGAACAACAAGATTGCGGTTTACGGGCTTTGTAATGTATTTAAAGGCCCCTAGATTGATTGCTTCCTGGGCATATTGAAAACGGTCGTAGGCACTCAGCATGATGATGACGGTTTCCGGCTTTAGGCGTAGTATGCAGCTTACAGTTTCAAGGCCGTTAATTCCCGACATGTGTATATCCATGAAAACGATGTCTATGTTTTCCTTGGTCGTAATCTCTATCGCCTCTGTTCCTGACAATGCGGAAAAGACCTTTATCTGGTCTGGGAAATCCTTGTTCATAATGAACTTGAGGGAGTCAACTACAATCTGCTCGTCATCAGTTATCAAGACATTATACATTCTTCGGTACCCTTATTATAAAAGTTGCGCCCTGTCCAGGTTCGCTGCGTGGAATGTCAAATACATCATCCCGATGAAAATAAAGCTTAAGCCTGAGCAATACATTTATCAATCCAATTCCGTTGTGCATTTCTCCGTCCGAAAGCTTTTTCTCTTCCTTCTTTTCTTCCGCCAAAACAATCTCGTCCTTGTGAATCGGCACTAAAATCCTCTGTCTGATTTCCTCGTCAAATCCAGCACCGTTATCGCTGATTTTAATTTCTACAAATTCATCCTGACGCGTCACCTTCAATTCAACACGTCCCATTGTATTCTTTAATCCGTGCTTGATGCAGTTTTCCACCAGAGGCTGCAGTGTCATTGTCGGCACCAGTTCCTTAAACTCACCGTCCGGCACATCCTTTATGAATTCCAGTCGCTTACCGAACCGTACTTTCATTATGTAAACAAAGTTGTCAACAAGACCAAGCTCCTCATCAATTGTTGCAACCTGTTTCTGCTGCTGAATGTTATAGCGGAAAAAACTTGCAACCTGCTCGATAAAATAACTTGTTTTGTCGGCACCTTCCATCATTGCAAGCTGAACTCCCGTATTCAAGGTGTTGAACAAAAAGTGGGGGTTAATCTGACTTTGCAATGCACGCAGCTGGGCATCGGAATATAACGCCCTCATCTCTATCTCTTTTTCTCTTAGTTCATTTTCGGTTCTTGCTTTTTTCCAGATTGTCTCGATGTATTCACGAATACTGATGATCATGCGGTCAAACGCACGGCAGATGTTTCCTATCTCATCGTGAGTATTCCGCTCGAACAGGGGCACGTCAAAATCACGCTCTGCCACACGAAGGGCAACTGCAGAAATGTCTCCCAAGGGCTTTGTAATTGAAGTGATGATTATGTAAAGCAAAATCGTAACAAGTAAAAGCATTAAAAAGAAAAATGCAATGCTCCTCTGATGAACAATTCCTATGCTGTGGCGGTTATCTGTATAGGCCCGGGCATTTCTCTGCAAAAGAAGGTTGTTCAGCTCGGAAACCTGACCCACTAAAAAACGGTAGCATTCTCGGGTCTTGGTGTAATACTCTTCAAGCTGACTGTCGTTATTTGAACGCCTTGCAACAATCACACGGTTACTGAAATTTTCATATGTATACGAAAGCTGATTCACAACAAAAGACTTTTGGTCTATCACATCCGTAGAAGGATTTGAATGCAGCTGTGAACGATATTCTATAATCCTTGCCCGATATGTGTAATAGGTGTCTATGCTTTCAAAGGTGCGGTATTCAACATAATCT
>JAGCYQ010000148.1 GCA_017960765.1 Treponema sp. | reverse complement strand
GTTTCCAAGGACTTGCAGAACGCTAGAGACAAAATCGAAGCGGACGGATACTTGAAAGCAGATGCCTTAAAGGATAAAGTTATTAGATAATTAACTTTTAACCAAAACAATCCGGCTCCCTTGAATAAAGGGGGCCGACAGGACTGCCTAAAGAAATTTAGACAATCCTGTCGGCTGGAAAAAAAGATTAGTCTTTAATTGATAATTTACTTGTGGGGGTATTTTACCATGCTTATTGTTAAAAAAACTGTTGCAATGATAGTGGCTTTGGTAGTTGCGGCATCAGCTTTTGCGCAAAAACAGGAACAACCAAAACCGAAAAAGGCTCCTGATGCAGTAGGAGACATTGTATTCAAGGACGGGACAGCCCTTCCAATGCAAAGGGGAATGATGCTCACTGACGAGCAGAGGTCAAATGTTGTAGCAGTTATTGCTTTTGTAGGCGATGGAGTAGTAGGCAAAAAGGGCTTGGTATATGGTCTTGGTGTTGAACGTTCTGACTATTATCAGACCTGGGCCGCTAAGGATTCCTTTGGTGCAACAACTCAATTTGATGCAATAGCAAATACAACACAAGTTAAGGTAGCCGCAAAATCTGCATTTGATCCAAATTCAGGCGACATAGACGGAAGCGACAACTGGGACGAGATATGTAAGGCAGATCCAAATGCAACAGTAAAACCCGCTACTAATTATCCGGTCTTTAATTATGCCAATAACTACGGAAAAAGAAATAACCTTAAAGGTGAACTGGCAACAGGCTGGTATGTTCCCACCGTTACAGAATTTACCGTAATCTACAACAACATGAGCGACATTCATGCCGCCATTGCTTCGATGAACAAAGAGGTCAGCCTTTATGAGACAGCATTGTGGACATCATCACAGTGTTCAACTGACCCGACAAAAGTTTATGCCATATCTACAACCAATGTAAGCCTTGCAAACAAGACATATCTGGCCGGCGGACATATTCTGGTACTCCACACATTCGGAAAAGCAATTGAAGAAGAGCCTCCAAAGCCTGCAAAGAAGAATGAAAAGGAAGAGAAAAAGGAAGTTAAGGAAGAGCCAAAACCAGAAGCTCCAAAGGTAGAAAAGGAACCAGTTGTTCAGGAAAAGCCACAGCAGGATAAACCACAGTCTGCATTGATCTTTACGGCAGCCAACCGCCCGGAAGCAAAAGAAAACTATAGCGCGATAGATAAAGAAGTAAAGACATTGTTCTTTAAGTCATCCGACAAGATTTCTGATGCTGCCAAGAAGATTACAGCCTCCTCACAGACAACAAAACAAAAGGCTCGTGCGCTGTTCACATGGATCTGCAATAACGTAAAGTTCGACAAGGAAAACAAAAAGGAATCAGGCACAGTAAAGGGTGTATGGGCAACCGGATATGCAACAAGCCAGGGATATTCACTCCTGTTCAAGCAGATGGCAAAGGATGCTGGCTTAAAGGCTGATTCAGTTTCCGGTGAGATAAAGAAGAGTGCTACATATAAACCGGGAGATGCCCTTGAGAATCACTTCTGGAACGTGGTATACGACGGCAAGACTCCGATCATCATTGATATTTCAATGACAGTTGCAAACGGAACAGATTACGTCTCTGAATACTTTGACGTTGATCCAGGCCTTTTCGTGTTCTCTCACTTTACAAAGAGCGCCAAGGCACAGGGATTGGACAAAGCTGTTGCCAAAAAACTCTTTGAGGAAATACCATTTATTTCTCTTAGACTTGAGAATCTGGGTGTAAGCGGAAAGGATGTCGTGTCATTCTATCAGTCACACAAGAATGCAGGATTCCCGGAGATACTTAGTCAGATTAAAGATGTCGCGGACATGGGCGTAAAGATAAACAAATTGCCGATGACAAGGACTCTTGGTTCAGAAAGCTATGTCTTCAACTTTGAATTCCCGCAGAATGTCACGATTCAGCTGGAGACACCAAAGGGAAATCAGAAGCTTACGAGCGGAAAAGATTTAGTGTATGCACCAACGGCAAACGGAAATGTCAAGGTAACCGTTACAAAATCCGGCAAGGCTTACACTATATTCAACTACGAGTCTAAAGTACAGTAGGATAGGCGTAGGGTTCAGGACTCTTAGAGGAGGACGTGTAATATGTTTTTTACTAAAAAGAGTCACATACTTTTTGTTCTGTTATTTTTGATTTTCTCTGCTCATGCCCAGACCAATGCCGACTTTATGTTCAGCTCGGCAACGGTGGCAAAGAGAACTGATTTAACGACGATAGACGAATATGTCAAAACTCTAAAGCTTCCCGCAAGCATGAGTTACGATGAGGCGGCAAAAAAGATCTGCGCCAAGTCTACAGGTGATTATCAGAAGGCCCGTGCGATTTTTGCATGGGTTGCACAGAACATTACATACGACCTAAAAGCCAAAAGCTTTGATTCTTACACGGCGGACAGTGTGTGGAAAAGCCGATCAGCAATTGCAGTGGGATATTGTAATCTTTACTTAAAGCTTGCCCGCAGTGTAGGCCTTGATGGAGAGATTGTAGCCGGTGTCTCTAAGAATCTGTCATATCAGATTGGTGATGCGCTTGCAGGACATGTCTGGCTTATCGTACATAACGGAGCATCAGAGATTCTCATGGATCCGACTTGGGCCGCAGGTTCTGTAAACGGAAATAAATTTGTTGCTTCGTATGATCCGATGTGGTTTGATGTTGATCCTTACATAATGGCTACGGTTCATCTACCCGACAATGAAGTCTTTCAATATTTGAATAATCCGATTACGCTTGAGCAGTTCAAGATATTCGAGCCGCTTGATCCGATTTTAACTTACGGTGGAATTGACGGACGTGAGGCCTATAACTTTTTCCTGCGTCATCCAAAGGCATCGCTTCCCTCATGTTCATTCAAGGATTCAAACAAGGCTGGCGTAAAGGCAAGAAAGATTCCGATGTCGGGGGCACTCAAGATAAATCAGCCATACGTGTTCAGGTTTGATTTTCCTGCAAACATTGACGTAAAGATTTCGGTGAACGGAACATGGACTTCGCTTAAGACTGGAATCGACATGACGGTAAAACCGGAGAACAACAAGGATGTAATGGTTGCCTATAAGACAAAAGGAACCGACAAGCTTTATCCGATAGTCTGGTATAAGATACAGAACAATTTCACTTTCCCGCATGAGGCAGAGATCAGCAAGGTGAATACTCCGGTACCGACGGTTACTCTTGCAAACAACAATGCTGCGACACGAAGGACAAAGCTCAAGGCGATGATACAGAATAATCCTGTTCATCTTGAAAAAGAAAACATCCCCGCAATCACGTTTACGATGACCGACGGCCGCAAGATGGATAACCAGGCAAACGGAAAAGCAAAGATTATCGTATGCGCAGACATCGATACAAGCACTGCCTTGTGGACCATGCAGAGCATCGCTCAGGAATGGAAGAATATTTCGGATGTTGATTTTATTTTCTATGATGATTCAGAGCACACAAAAGAGGAGATGACAGCTTTTAAGAAAATTATTCCGGAGACAGACATACAGTTTGCATATACTGTGGCGGAAGAAGATACAAAAATAGTTGTTGATGGATACAGAAGCTTTATTGCACAGGCTGGTAAAATTGCTTTGCCGATGATTGTGTATATAGACAAGAATAATAAAGTACAAGTTGTTGAATGGGGACGTTCTTTTGAAGGAGAACATCTTAAAACAATTCTGCAATCAATGAATTAAATTCAGGAGAAAACTTATGAGGACAAGCGCAAAAAGATTACTGTTGATTTCAGTTTTAATGACACTTTCTTTGACAGTATTTGCTCAAAAAAACAGTGATTTCATGTTCACGGCTACAAAGCATCCAAAGCCAGCCACTTATGATGAGATTGACAAATATGCTTCAACTCTGACTTTCAGCACAAGCACATCATATCAGCAGGCCGCTACAAAAATCTGTGCAAAATCAAAGACAGACATAGAGAAAGCACGTGCAATCTTTGCATGGATAGGCCACAATATCGAGTATGACGTAGGACTGGACAGCTCCTATTGTTACAGCGCAGACGGTGTATGGCAGCACAGGAAAGGTGCCTGTGACGGTTATGCCGGACTTTATGTTCAGCTTGCAAAAGCAGTTGGCCTTAATGTTCAGAAGGTAAGCGGACAGACAAAATATGACAGCTCAGATTACGGTTCATCACTGGGCTCTCACAGCTGGATTCTTGTTCATCTTGCGGACCGTGATTTGCTGATGGATCCAACATGGGGTGCCGGTTCTGTTAGTGGAACTGCATCTTCAAGATATCCTTATGGAGACACATTCACATACGACTACAAGGACTACTGGTTTGATGTTGATCCTTATATAATGATTACAACGCATTATACTTCTAGCAAGGAACTTCAGGTTTTGCCGGTAGCAGTAACATTGGAGCAGTTCAAAGTTTTGCCAGGAATCAGTCCTGCATTTGAAAAAAGCGGAATCGATGGAAAAGAACTGTTCAACTTCCTTCTTACACATACAAAGACATGGGGACAATATACATATAAACAATTTGGCAGTCTGTGGAAGCAGGGACTCGTTGTCAATAAAACTCTGTTTACAAGAAACCTGAAACAGAACGAATCTTATACAGTCAATTACACTTATCCATCTAACATAAAACTTTCGATTACTTATGACGATAAAACTTATGATCTTCCAAACGGTACAGATTATACATTCAAGCCGACAAAAACAAGCAACGTATATCTTGGAATTAAGACAACCACTGGTAATGGCGGATGGCATATAGATTATATCTCGCGTTATTTTGTACAGGCAAGTCCTTCTTTCCCATGGCAGAGCAAGTCTACTACACTTTTGGCTCAGTTGAAGAGCGATCTTGATAGGGCTACAGCGACTGCAGGTACTGGATCAAATACAGGTTCAAGCGGCTCAACAAGCACAGGCAGCACTTCAACAGGTACAACAAACAGCGGAAGAACTACAGGAACCAATACAACCACAACTTCAACTGGTACTACGACAAATACAACAACCAATACCACAAACACAGCACAGGCGGCAAAAAAGCAGGGCCTCAACAAAGCCAATCTTTCTACTGTGACATATACACTTCTTGACGGAACAAAAGTTGACAACCAGGCACACGGTAAACCCAAGGTTTTGGTATTCTTCCAGACAATATGTGGTAGATGTATGCAGACCTCAAAAAATATTGCCAATGCTTACAGTACATTCAGCGATGTTGATTTGTACGAGATTGAGATACGTATGGCAGATGCGGCAACTGTTCAGACATTCAAGAATACCTATGCAATACCAGCGATGAAATTCTCCTCTGATACAACAGGAATGAACAACAGCTCCATGTGGCAGTACATCAGGTCAATGATGAACACTTCTTCAATACAGTTGCCATTCATAGTATTTATTGATGCAAACAACAAGATACAACATTACGTTTCAGGTCAGACTCTTACAGCTGCGAAAATGAGGGAGTATATCGATGATTATTTGATTCCTGTTAATGTTCAGGCCGTATCGACGACCTCTTCAACAACCAACACTACAACTAATACGACAACAGGACAGGGCACAAGTACCACGACAACGACCAATACAACCACAGGAACAACTATTAACACAAGTTCAAATGGTACTACGACTAATACAACAACTACTACCACAAATACAACACAGCAGGTAGCAAAAAAACAGGGCCTTAACAAAGCAAATCTTTCTACTGTGACATATACACTTCTTGACGGAACAAAAGTTGACAATCAGGCACACGGTAAACCCAAGGTTCTGGTATTCTTCCAGACAATATGTGGTAGATGTATGCAGACCACAAAAAATATTGCCAATGCTTACAGTAAATTCAATGATGTTGATCTGTACGAGATAGAGATAAACAAGGCGGATGCGGCTACAGTTAAGTCATTCAAGAATAGCTATGCAATTCCTGAGATGAAATTCTCTTCTGATACAACAGGAATAAACAACAGCTCAATGTGGCAGTACATCAGGTCAATGATGAGCACGACTTCAATTCAGCTGCCATTTGTTGTGTTCATTGATTCAAACAACAAAATTCAATATCAGGTTTCTGGTCAGGTTCTTACAGCTGGTAATATCAGGGACATTATAGATGATTATCTGATTCCTGTATCAGCTCAATCAACAACTACAACAAATTCAACTTCAACAAATGCAACAGCTGGACAGGGAACCACCACTACAACAACGACTAACACAACTAGAGGTCAGGGAACCAACACAACGACCACAAGCAATACGAGCACAGGACAGGGTACAAATACAACAACAACAAATACAACAAGTGGACGCGGTACAAGCACTACAACTACTACGACCAATACAACGAGTGGGCAGGGAACAAGTACTACAGTAACAACGACAAACACTACAACAGGTCAAACCTCCACCACAACTACTACGACTACAACAAGAACAACTACAGGTCAGACGACAACAACAAAACCGACAAATAACGACTGTGAGGACGGAGAGTGTGAGACAGAACTTCCTGCATCCAGGGCAAGAAAGCAGGGCTATAACAAGGCAAATCCGGTAACCCAGACTTTTGTTTTGGTAGACGGGAAAAAGATCAGCACAAAAGCGGATGGCAAGCCAAAGGTCTTGATTTTCTTTGCAACAAGCTGCGGTAGGACAAAGAATTTCCTCAAGAACATGAATTCGTTCTACTATGAATTTGCTGATACGGACATTTACTTTATTGAAGTAAGGAAGGCAAAACAAAAGGCCGTTTCATCTTTCCAGGATAAATATGCAATCAGCGATATGAATTTTGCGTATGATGTCACTGGTAATGCAAAGAGGGCAATGGATACTTACCATAAGACATTCCTTCCAAAGGTAAAGACAATCAACACACCTATGTTTGTTTATATTGACGGCAACAATGTTGTCCAGAAAATTGAGCATGGAAAAGCATTCACTGCAAAAGAAGTAAGGGAAGTAATCAACGATTACCTTGTTCCGGCAAAGTAATTTACACTGAACTGAAAAAAATAAGGCGGCAGTCTTTGCGGGCTGTCGCCTTTTCTGTTTTAATTGAATGTGTTAAATCGTAACTGTTGCCTTAATGCTCTCGGTGGCACCAAGGGTTACGGCTATAGGATCAGGGGCACTGTCGGAAACGATAACTGTGTAAGTTCCGCTTTGAATCTGGCTTTCTCCTTCCTGTGTGATTGTTTCAAATGCCTTGAGTGAAAGCTCAAAATCCACAACTGCACTTTCTCCTTTTTTGACATGCACTTTTTTAAAGGCACGCAGAGAGTAAAGTGGTTGTGTTTCATCACGCTCATTTTTCTGGACATAGACCTGAACACATTCATCACCGTCTGAATTACCTGTATTGCTGACCTTAACTTTTACATGTACAGAATCGGTTTCCTTTTTGCATTCAAGATCTGCAAACTGCCATTTTGTATAAGTAAGGCCAAAGCCAAACGGATATAACGGTGTCTTTGTTGCATAGCGGTAAGTGCGTCCCTTCATATTGTAATCAGAGAAGTCCGGAAGGTCCTCTGTTTTCTCGGGGAACGTAACTGGAAGATGTCCTGATGGCTGTGCATCACCAAAGATAATGTCTGCAACGGCATTTCCGCCTTCTTCTCCGGGATACCATGTGAACAAAACTGCATCTGCAATGTCATGCGGGAAAGCAATTGCCTCTCCACCTGTAAGGACAAGCACGACAGGTTTACCTCTTTCCTTGATTGCCCTGAGGTAAGAAAGCTGGTGCTCTGGAAGCTCTATCTTTGTGCGGTCTCCACGAAGCGTCTCAAGGGCATCTCCTTCTTCTCCTTCCATCATGTTGTCCAAGCCAAAGCAGGCGATAACGACATCGGCTCCCTCTGCCATTCCTACAGTCCATCCGCGCTGGGCACTGTCATGATACATTCCTGTTCCCGGGTGATAGTCCAGTGTAATCTCGGGACGTGACTCGATTTTTCCGGTGATGCCTTCAAGAATCGTGACAAGGCGGGAATTCAGGCCGTAATAGTTTCCGATTAGTGAATTGATGTTTGTGGCGGTGGGACCTATTACTAAAATCTTTTTAATCTTCTTTTCCTTGGTCAACGGCAGAAGGTTGTTGTCATTCTTGAGCATTACGATTGAATCCTGTGCAACCTTTCGTGCAAGCTCACGGTGCTCTTTTGTATCGACATCCTTTGCGGACAGATGTGCCCACTTTGATTTTTCCCATGACTTGTCCATTCCAAGTTTTGTCCTTGTCATCAAAAGCCTGAAGACGGACTCGTTGACTTTTTCTTCCGGCAAGATACCCTGACGTACTGCATCGATTGCCGCATGATATGTACAGCCGCAGTTAAGGTCGCAGGTATTGTTGATTGCAAGTGCCGCTGATTCTGCAGGTGTCTTTGTGACCTTGTGGTTCTCATGGAAATCACGAACAGCCCAACAGTCGCTTACAACATGTCCCTTGAATCCCCATTTGTTGCGAAGAATATCAACAAGAAGGAATTTGCTTCCGTTGCATGGCTCACTGTAAAGACGCTGGTATGCACCCATCACGGATTCAACACCCTCATCAACCAGGTCCTTGAATGCGGGAAGGTATGTTTCCCATAAATCCTTTTTGCTTGGCTTAACGTCGGCAGTATGTCTTGTGTCCTCTGGTCCTGAGTGAACGGCAAAATGTTTTGCACATGCGGCAAGCTTAAGGTTCTCCGGGTCATCTCCCTGTAGTCCACGAACTGCTGCCTTTCCCATCTGGGATGTAAGATAGGGGTCTTCTCCAAATGTTTCCTGTGCGCGTCCCCATCGTGGATCTCTTGCTATGTTGATGTTCGGGGTCCAGAATGTCAGTCCGCGGAACTGACCGTTGTCGTGAACTTTCTGTGCCTCGTTGTATTTTGCTCGTGCCTCGTCGGAGATGGCCTCGTATTCTTTGTGCACAAGCTCCGTGTCAAATGTTGCGGCAAGTCCGATTGTCTGAGGGAAAATTGTGGCAGGACCATTGCGGGCAACACCATGCAGACATTCATTCCACCAGTTGTATGGCTCGATTCCGAGTCTTGGTACTCCCATGCTCTCGTGCAGCATAAGGCCGACTTTTTCTTCCAGGGTCATTTCTGCAATCAGGGCATTGATTTCCTGGGTGCGTTCTTCGTTCAAATTGGACATACTTACTCCTTAAAGATTATGTGGAAACAATCATTCAATTATACCATGCTTTTTGAAAAAGTAAAATTGTTCAAAGGGGGAACTTGAATTATTTTGTTATATATGATAGTTTAAAGACTCTTAAAAAGTTTAATAATTATTCGTGTTCTTAAATCATAGCTTTTTGAAGCTCCCTAAAGGTAAAAAAGTAAAAAGATTTTTTTATGACCATGGGAGGTTTAATCATGGCAAAACGGCTTTCGCTGGCAAGTAAATTTTCTATAGGTGTAGTGCTTATAATTTTAATGGTGCTGGCAATCTGCTCGGTTACTACAGGTATTTTCTTTTCACGTAACTGTAGGGAAAGTTTTTACGCAAGTGCCCTCGGATCCATTGCAGAATTCTCAGAATCAATTTCCATGTTCTTTGATGCAAAATCAACAGAGCTGAATGTATTCGCTGAATGTGATGAGGTTAGGTCTGCTGACGAGACAATCCATTCGTTTGTAAATGAGACAGGCGAGATCAAGATCCTTGATTATGAAAAAAGCCCGACGGAAGAAGCAATCAGAAAGATATGCAAGCTCTTTGCCAAAAATGACACTGATATTGCAGAGATTTACATCGGAACAAAATGGGGCGGCTATGCCACAAATTTCGACAACACTATGACCGGCGGCTATGACCCAAGAAAAAGAGGATGGTATGAGACGGCCACCAGCGGCAACGGTAACGTGATGATAACCGATGCCTTTGCCTCAACTGTGGGTGCAACTGTAGTCGGCATCACAAAGAGCGTCTACGATAAAAAGAATAATTTCATTGGAAACGCTTCCATAGAAGTTTCTCTTGAAACACTTACGACAATGCTTCACGGAATGAATCTTGGAGAAGGCTCATTTTTCATGATGATTCAAAAAGACGGAATCATTCTGGCGGACACAGGAATCAGAAAGTGCAATTTCATGCATGTATCAGAGATCAACATACCGGATCTTGAGGCCTTCCTTTCTTCAAACCAGAGCCAGGGAGCAATCAAGGTTCCGGGCGGAAACTACAGCAAGTATTTTGTCCAGCAGCTGCAGAATCAGAAAACAGGATATAAGCTTGTGGCCTTTATTCCTCAGAAAACAGTCTATGCTGATTTTGAAAAGACACTCCGCACTACGATTTTAATATGCGTGATATTCGGTCTTTTTGTCGTGGCGATAACTGCGTTCATCACAAGAAAAACAATGATACCGCTCAAGGTAATCCGCAACAACATTCAGGACAACGCTTCCCAGATTGCACAGGGCAAGGCGGATCTGACACAGAGGATTTCCGTCAACTCAAAGAATGAAATCGGTGATGTTGCAGAAAGCTTTAACGTCTTCTCCGAGACACTTCAGGGCATCATCAAGACAATGAAGCAGGCAAAAGCATCCCTTAACAGTGCCGGAGATAAACTCAGCGGAAGCACAAGCGATACAATGGCGGCAATCAGTCAGATCAGCACCAACATCGGAATGCTTACCGAGAACCTTGGAAGCCAGACATCAAGTGTAGAGCAGACAGCAGGCCGTCTGGAGAAAATATTTGAAAGCATAGGCTCACTTGAAAATCTTGTATCAAGTCAGGCAAATGCGGTGCAGGGTGCATCAACGGCAGTAGAGGAGATGATTGGAAATATCTCTGAGGTAAACCGCAGCGTGGACAAGATGGTGCTCTCTTTTGGACTTCTTGCAGATGATGCAGAGGACGGAGCAAAAACTCAGGAGGCATTGCAGGCTCAGATTGCAGAAATTGAAAATCAGTCAAAGCTTTTGAGTGAGGCAAACACTGTAATCGCAAGCATTGCAAGCCAGACAAACCTCTTGGCCATGAACGCCGCTATTGAGGCAGCACACGCAGGTGAGGCAGGAAAAGGTTTTGCAGTTGTTGCAGATGAAATACGTAAACTGTCAGAGACCTCTTCGGGTCAGTCAAAGACAATCGGTCAGCAGCTCAAGCAGATTCAGGCAACAATCGGTACGGTTGTAGAGGCAACCCAACGCGGTGTTCAGGGATATACTCATCTTGCAAACGAGATCAATGAGACCGACTCACTTGTTCAGCAGATAAAGGCCGCAATGACCGAGCAGCAGGAAGGCTCAACACAGATTACACACGCCCTGCACGAGATGAACGACAGTACATATAATGTTCAGAAGGCATCTCAGGAAATGGCAGAAGGTGGAAGGGCAATCATGGAGGAAGTATCCTTGCTGCAGAAGGAAACCGAAAGCATGAAACACAGCATGAACGAGATGGGAAAGAGCACGGACAAAATCAACGAGACCGGAAAATCTCTTTCAGAAATATCATCACTCATGGAAGACTCAATCGGCGAGATTGGAAAGCAGGTTGACCAGTTCACAGTGTAAGTGAAGGATGTCATTGTCGGATCGAGTCCGGCAATGACATATTTTTTTAAATCATCAGCTTTGGGGAGACGCTGGTGCAGGGATATTTTCCTTTTTGTTTTTTCCCAGTGAGCTCCAGTCCACGTTGCGGGTAAAGAACATGACAAGTGCAAGGATGATGAAGATGAAGACGGCGCCAATCAGGAAGGCATAGTCTTCGGATTTGAGGGAGAAGAAAAGGTAGGCGTATAGAACTACAAAGCTTGCAAGCATGGCAAATCCGATTTTGAGTTTCTTGGTGACCGACGAAAGGTAAAAGCTTATAAGAAGGGATGCCGCACAGGAACCGATGATGTATGATGCGGTGAATGCAAAGTGTTCGCTTAAGGCAAGAAGAAGCAGGAAGAAGACGATGCAGGCCGCACCGCACAAAAGATAATTCATGGGATGCAGGTTGATGTTTGCAAAAAGCTCAAATAAAAACATCACGATGAAGGGAACGATGATGAACAAAAATCCGTAAGTAATTGAACGGTCAAGCAGTTTGTACAAATCTACAGGCTGAACATAGCGGAAACCAACTCTGTTATCCTTGCTGGAAAATGGAATGTTCCAAGAAGCGGTAAAGCCCTGATCTGTTATGTCCCGATAATCAGGAAGCAGTTTGCCGATTGTAAATCCAGGAGATGGCCAGTCACAGGTAATTTGCAGT
>JAGCYQ010000147.1 GCA_017960765.1 Treponema sp. | reverse complement strand
TGTGCCTTACAGATCTGCTTCTAAACATCTGGAGCTATATTTCAAAGAATGTTCCTCCTGGACGAGTGGGACAGATTTTGCTTTATTATGTTCCCAAAACCGTATGGTATGCAGTTCCCATCGCGGTTCTTTTTGCCACAGCCTATGTTCTGAGCAACATGTATGCAAACAATGAATTGATGGCAGTTTTTGCCAGCGGAATATCACTTTTCCGTTTTACCTTGCCATTACTGATTTCTTCAATTCTCTTGAGTGTAGGTCTTTTTTATTTTGAGGATAATCTTGTTGTTGATACCTATGCAAAAAAGGTTGCCCTTCAAGATTCGGTATTGAACAAATCTCAGTCGTTGAACAAAGAAAGAATCCTTGTAATTTCCAACAACGGAAGCATCATCTACAAGGCAGATTATTATGATGACGAGCTTAAACGCCTTTTTTCACTTTTCCTCTTGTTCCGTGATGAAGAAAGAAATATCGATACCATTGTTTATACCAGCAGTGCCCTTTGGGAAGAAGACCACTGGGTATTGAGCAATGAAAACTGCTATATTTTGAACGATGAAACGTATGAAACTGGACATCTGTCTAACGAAAAAAAGGAGCTGCTTACAGAACCGCCCGTGACTTTCCAAAACAACAAGCAGTCTGTTGAGGAACTTAATGTTGAGAATGCCAGACTCTATATCCAGCACCTTGAGAAAGCAGGCTTACCGTCTGGAGAGGCAAAATCCGTCTATTATAAAAAATACGCTTTTCCATGTGTTGTATTCATTGTTGTATTCCTCGCCATCGGATTAAGCGGAAAAACCAGGAAAAATGTTCTTCTCGTAAGCCTTTTCCTAAGTATATGTGCCGTCGTTCTTTTCTATGTAATGCAGATGGTCACCATGCTTATGGCAAAATTCGGAACTATACCGCCTTTGTTCGGAGCATGGTTCCCGGTGGTATTCTTTGTTTTCGTAAGCATCATTTTGCTGCGCTTTGCACGTACATAATGCAGGGGATGATATGATTGGACAGTTTTTTGAAATAAAGCATCGTGACTCAGGCTGTATGGCCAGAACAGGGGTAATGCATCTTCCTCACGGTGATGTGTCAACTCCGGTATTCATGCCGGTGGGGACAAAGGGCACTGTAAAGGCTGTGTCAAAAGACGATCTTGAAGAAATCGGTTTTGAAATAATACTTGCAAATACATACCACATGTATCTACGACCGGGACCGGACATCGTTCAGGAGGGGGGTGGACTTCACGGTTTTACCAAATGGAACAGAAATTTCCTTACTGATTCTGGCGGATTCCAGGTTTTCTCACTTTCTTCATTGTGCAAGATAGAATCTGGCGGCGTTACCTTTAGAAGTGACATAGACGGCTCCAAACATTTTTTTACCCCCGAAAAGACAGTCCAAATACAAACAGCACTCAACAGCGACATTCAGATGCAGCTTGACGTATGTACGGGTTTTGGAGTTGAACGCAAAAAGGCGGAAAAGGCTCTGGAAATAACAAGTGCATGGGCTCAAAGGGCCATACAGGAGTGGAAAAAGCAGCAGGAAGCAGGCTACAGGGGAATTCTCTTTCCCATTGTTCAGGGCAACTTCTTTAATGATTTGAGGCAAAAAAGCGCGGAATTTGTGTCGGGGCTTGATACTCCGGGCTTTGCCATAGGAGGCCTTAGTGTAGGAGAACCTCCAGAGGAATTTGATAAAATGCTGAGCCATACGATGCAGTTCGTTAATCACGAGAAACCGTCGTATGTCATGGGAATCGGAACCCCGGAATATATCCTTACGGCTGTAGAAAACGGAGTTGACATGTTCGACTGTGTTCAGCCAACCAGAGTTGCACGTCATGGCCTGTATTTTACGCACAAGGGCATGCTTTCCATCAAGCAGAAGCGTTTTGAGCGTGATTTTACACCAATTGACCCAAAATGCGGCTGTAAAGTATGCCGGAACTATTCCAGGGCCTATCTGCGCCATATATTCCGCGAGCAGGAGATTCTGTCATCAATGCTGGCATCCTACCATAACCTCTATTTCCTCAATTCCTTGATTAAAGAGACCAGAAATTCAATAAATCAGGACAGATTTCCGATTTTTAAAGAAGAATTCTTGAAACAATTTCATTCAAATGATGTTTAAGAGATGAAACAGGGCGACATTCAGACTGATGCCCACATCTTTTTTTAAGAGAGGATGACAGAAATGAAGAGATGCATACTTATCGCAATGATGGTTTTTGCCGGAATATCACTTTTTGCCCAGGAAACAGAAGAAGAAAGCCAGTTTACCTCCATTTATGCAGAAAAAAAATGGCCTTCAGCAAAGAGACCTCAGACACCAAGTTCTGAAAAGCTTAATGCCGCTGCCCAAAAAAACATTGAGAATGCAACGGAAGAATATGTAGAGGAAACAAAAGATACTTTCTCCTTTGGAATGACCAGCCAGATTGAGACCTTGATGCAGTCACTCACAGCTGATGAAGACTGCCGTTTTGTAAATGAAGCCTATGACCTTTTCCAGGAGACAAAAAGCCCCAGGGTCCGTGAGCTTATTCTGGCCTATTTTGCAAAGCTTGAGGATCCATGCCTTGAGGATTTTGCCGTAGAAGTAATTAACGAGCCATTTGATTACAGGAACGAAACAATTACAGCCTGTTTTGAGTATGTTTCTGCAGTAAAGACAAAAGATGCCATTCCCGGTATTGTTGCAGTTCTTGAAAGCGAGGACAGCGAATTCTTTAACTATGCATTGACCGCTCTGGGACAGACTGGCGGTACACAGGAAGCCCTTTATCTTTCCGATTATATCGACCGTGATGACCTTACATTGGCACAAAGACAGCAGCTGATGCGTGTTCTGGGACAGCTCAAGGCTGTTGAGACATGGGATAAACTGTCTGAAATTGCACAGGACACCGACGAGAACATGTATGTGCGTGCCTATGCGGCAGAGGCTATCGGTGCAATGGAAGTTCCTGATTCAGAGGAAATCCTTATTGATCTTTACGAGGCAACAGAGCCTATTATCCGTGAATATGTTGTCCGTGGTCTTTCTCATTACACAAGTGAGAATACCCGCAAGGTAATCAAGCAGGCCCTTAAGGACGACAATTACCGTGTCCGCCTTGAAGCCCTGTCTGTTGTGGAGTCCCAGAACATCACTGAGTGCGCAAAGGACCTTGTATATCACTGCAAGACAAAGGAAGAGACAGTTGTTAAGGAAAAGTGCTATAAGGTACTTGCCAAGCTTAATACAGCAGACGGAAATGAATATCTGGTATCTGTACTTAAAGACAAGAAAGCAGGTGATTCCGCCAAGGCAAAAGTCGCCGCAGCCCTACTTGAGAACGGAAGCGTAGGAACAAAGGAAATTGTTGAGCTTGCTTCTTCAACACTTAAGGACGACAAGAGCAAGAGCCTTCGTTATGCATTGGGCAAGGAAATTGCAAAATATTCAAGATCTGAATTTGCAGGCCTGTGCTCAGAGTATCTTGCAAGCAAGGATGTCATGACACAGGGAACAGGACTTGATATGTTTGCCACTGGCCGTTATGAGAGCGCTAGAAAAGCGGTTCAGGATCTGGCTGCATTGGCACCGGATGAAAATGACACCGACAGCAAGACAAGAAAGCCAAACAATGTAAATGCAACCAAGGCAAAGAAAATCCTTGCCGGCATGGGTTCAAAATAAAACAACAGACGTTCAGCTTACGGGCTACTCGTAAAGGGAATTGAGCATTCTGTAAATCATGTTGATCTTTTCCTTTTGAGCAGACCCCAGAGTTGAATGACTTGCATCATCTATGAGTTTTTCCAGGGACGAAAGGCTTTCGTTAAGGGCAGTCGTAAAGCCCCTGGAAACCTTGAACCAGTAGGTTCCATTTCCGTCCGTAAAAAGACATATAAATCCCATTTCTTTTGTTGAGCTCTTGGATACAGTCACCCTCATCACACAGGAAAGAATGTTGACCAGAGTTTCCAGATTTTTATTTCCCTCGTCACTGTCATCTATTGTGATGTTCATCTTCCTCTGCCATTGCTTTTCATTGAGAGGTTCAAGATTCAGGCATTTTGCAACTTTGATAATAAGCTCCAGTTTTTCTCCATTCATCAAAGTATAGCCGCCTTTCATCTGAATGCTGCCCTTCATTACGCCGATTGTCGCAAGCAGGTTTTCATTTTTTTCAATCGTAGCAGCCGTTTTAAATGCCTGCCACGGTAGCTGTACAAGCTTTTTGCCCTTGATCTTGGTGTAAGTGAAAGTTTGACCGCCAAACTTTATGCAGTCATCTGTATTCTTGTTTTCTTTCTTGGACTTTTTCTGCGACTTTCCTCCAAAACGAGAATCGTCTTTTCCGATATATCCTTTGAAGTCACTGAAAGAAGTTCCAGTATATTCAAGATTTCCTGTAAGGCTTTTCCCTTTAGAGCCGCGCAGATGTGTCAGCTCAGATTCAAGATTGGAATCAATTTTCGAAAGAAGATTTTTTGTAAGCGGTGAAACAGACATTGCAAAGGTACGGCTTGTCCTTACAATTTCACCCGCTACGATATAAAGGGGGCTTGTCCTGAACATTGAAGAGCCGGGATGAATTGAAATATGGTCGGCGGTAAGGCTCCTGTAGCTTTCGCGGCCTTCCCTGATGCAAACAAACTGAATCATTCCGCACGCTATGCAGCAGAGGTAGTTGTCCATGCTTCCACCGCTTGTAATCGGAACCTGAAGCCTGTCTGAGACAATTTCCTCAAGCTGATTTTTTATGTTGTCGATTTCCGCCATCACCTTTTCATCCAGGTAATTGTTCTTGCAGAAACGTTCCTTGTTGTTCATTGAGCTGTAGGTCCTATAAAGCTTTACATAGCTTACAAAATCCCCCTGTATGTCCCTGAATGCATGGTGTGCCTGTCTTGCATCCATTTCTTCTCCCACAGGCAGTACAAAAGGTGATTGGGTACTCAGGAAGGATGCGGCTATCAAAACCTCTTCCAGAACATCAGGATAGTAGAGAAGGCTTTCTACAATAATGCGGCTTACACGCGGCTCAAGGGGGAATTCCACCATCAGTTTACCGATGCGGCTTAGAGATCCGTCTTTTTCTAATGCCTTGAGCATGTTCAGTGTGTTTACAGCACCTACAAGACCTTCGTGACCCGGTGGAGATATAAAGCAGAATTTCTCAAAATCTGTAATTCCGAGCTCTGACATCCTAAGGACAACTTCACTTAAATCCGTGCGGTAGATTTCCTCTGTAGTGTAGTTCGGCCTTGAATCAAAATCTTCACGTGTATAAAGCCTGTAGCATGTTCCAGGTCTTGTTCTTCCGGCTCTTCCACGCCTTTGATTGCAGGATGCCTTGCTAACCGGTGTCTCCACAAGACTTGACGTAAAGGTACGCGGGCTGTAGAAATTCAGTTTCGCAAGTCCTGTATCTATTACTGTTGTTATTCCGTCTATTGTTACCGAGGTCTCCGCAATATTCGTGCTTAATACAACTTTCTTTTTTCCAAACGGTGCATCCTTAAAGACTTTTTCCTGCTCTTCTTTTGGTAACCGTCCGTAAAGAGGAATGATATGTATTTTGTTGTGGAATGTTGAATAGGCAAGCCTCTGCATGCAGTCCTTTATGCTTTTTTCTCCCGGTAAAAATACAAGTATGTCACCTTCATCCTTATTGTCCAGGACACGGTTTATTGTAGCCTCTATTTTTGACAACAATGCTTCTGTAGCCGCTTCTGATGCGGTGCTTGCGGGTGTTGCAGGCGGATCATAAACCATTGTGACAGGAAAAACCTGTGTATCTATGTTTACGATAGGGCAGCCGTCAAAATATGTGCTGAATGCCTCTGCATTGATTGTGGCAGAGCTTACGATCACCTTAAAACCCTTTCTGTCATTCAATACACGCTTTAACAGACCAAGGACAAAGTCAATGTTCAAACTGCGCTCATGTGCTTCATCAACCATAATCACGGAATACTTGCTCATCCATGGATCAAGCTTCATTTCCTGAAGGAGAATTCCGTCCGTCATTATTTTGATTTTTGTTGTTGAGTCTGTCTTGTCTTCAAAACGGAATTTATAACCGACTAAGCCGGGATATTTTGTCTTAAGCTGTTTTGATATGAATTCGCTTACACTGAGGGCTGCGATTCTACGTGGCTGAGTAACTGCTATTACACCATTCTCTGAATAACCAGCCTCGTGAAGAATAACCGGGAGCTGTGTTGTTTTTCCGCTTCCTGTAGGACTCTGGACTACAATGACCTGGTTGTTTGCCAGTGCCTCAAGTATCCTGTCTTTTTGCTCGTAAACTGGAAGTGATTTGTAATCTAATGCCATATAACTGTTCCTGATATTTTTTCCATCAATCTTTTTCGTTCTTGTAAATAATTCGACCAGACCGGACGTGAAGTCTTAAGCGATGAAATGAAATCATCATTTAAAACCTTTATTTGATATCTGTTGTAGATATTTATGTATGTTGTCAGAATTATGGGATCAATAAGGGCTATTCTTACTGAACCATTTTCCCTGACAAACCGTACCCGTGTCATGTAACCTTCGCCTGTATAATCCCGGTTGGTATCAGGTGCGGCAAAAGACGGGTTTGTTCTTTGTGCGCTGATTGAGTTACCCATGGAATAGAAAATCAGTTTCCTTGGCACATTGTTCTCGTCGGGAACCAATTCCCATTTTTTTGAGACATGAGGATGATTTCCCCAGATAATATCAACACCTGCATCCAGAAGCTCAAGATAATAATTCCTCTGGCTGTCGGTTACAGTAAAGATATACTCCGGATCACAACAGTGAATGCTCAAAACAAAAAGATCGTGTGGATTGTTTTCCTGTAATTTCTTAATCTCCTGAATGAATGCCTGCCGCTTGGCTTTGATCGGAGGAATGTAGTCTATATATGTTGAATATGAATTTGTATTCAGAATTTCCGTGATTGAAACAAAAAGAATAGTCCAGTCATCCTGCTTTATTATTCTATAGGTTAAAGGATCCTCCGGCTTGGTTTTAAGTCCACATGCATAAACCGGACGTTGGGTTTCTTTTGTGTCTGACTCTTTCTGTTTGAACCATTCTCGAGTTGAATTAATGCCGTCAAGGAACTGGTCGTTGGTGTGGTTGTTTGTAAGGCTGAACACATTAAAGCCTGCATCAATCGCGGCATCAACATACTCATGATGAACATTGAAGTTAGGGTAGGTTGAATACGGTTTTGAATCGCATACTGGAGTTTCCAGATTTGCAAATACCAGGGGACATTCAAGAAGCATATCCTTTATGTCCTCATATATCTCGTCATAGTGTCCGCGGTCCCAGTTAGGTTTATGGGCCATCAAGTCACCGGCAAAGGTAATCAGAAGGGAGTCAAGATTCTGAAATGCCGTCTCTGACGTAACTACGGGAGTCTCATCCTGAAAATAATCTGTCTGCTGCCTTAAAATATCTTTTGATGGAGAGGAGGGATAAAAAAGGGAAAGAGAATCTGCATCTTTGGGAGTTGACGCACATGAAAAAAAGATAAAGGGAATGAAAATCAATAATCCGATTCTTATGGTTTTAAAATTCCTTAACAAATATTCTCTTCCTTCTTAAAAAATTGCGGCTGTAGAAATCCTACAACCGCATTATGATTTTATTTTTTTGCACCGGCCTGAACCAAAGTAATGGCACATGTTACTACGATTTCATCGCTAGAGCATCCACGGCTAAGGTCGCTTATCGGTTTTGCAAATCCCTGAAGGATAGGACCATAGGCATCTGCTCCTGCAAATCTCTGTACGAGCTTATAGCCGATGTTGCCTGCCTCAAGGCTTGGGAAAATAAGTGTATTTACCTTTCCGATGATAGGTGAGCCCGGGGCCTTACGCTCTGTAATCTCAGGAATAAGAGAAGCATCAGCCTGGAGCTCTCCGTCAAGAAGAAGATCCGGGGCCTTTTTATGTGCAAGCTCAACTGCCTCCTGTACTTTCAAGACATCAGGGAGTTTTCCGCCGCTGCCTTTAGAGGAGAAAGAAAGCATTGATACAACAGGTTCTGCGTCAAGAAGTTCCTTGCATGACTTTGCTGAATCCACTGCGATGTCTGCAAGCTGCTCTGCTGTCGGAGTTGGGTTTACGGCACAGTCTGCGAAAATAAGATAGCCGTCTTTTCCCCATTTCTTGTCGTGTGTATCCATCACAAAGCAGGATGAAGCTGTATTTGTTCCAGGGGCTGTCTTGATTATCTTGAGGCCTGCACGGAGAAGGTCTGCTGTTGCAGAAAGTGCTCCTGAGACCATTGCATCGGCCTTTCCAGTCCTTACCATCATTGCACCAAAACTAAGCGGATCCTTAAGGATATATTCGCGTGCAGACTCTGGAGTTACCTCCGGCTGTCCTGTCTTTTTGTTGATTTTGTCTTTTCTGAGCTCATAGTATTCTTTACCAAAATCATCGAGCCATTCTGAATCGGCTGGATTTATCGTGGTTATACCGTCAAGAGAAACACCCTTTGCCTTGGCAACGGCTTCAATCTCGTCTTTTTTGCCAAGAAGCGTCACAGTACTTGCAAGCTTTTCTTCTACGATCTTTGCAGCTGCAACCACAGTTCTCTCTTCTGTTCCTTCCGGGAGCACCAGAGAATTCTGATACTCTTTGGCTTTTCTTTTCATTTCTTCTACAAAATTCATCATAAACCTCGTTGATAAAAAGATTACTTTATCAGTTCAAATTATACCCTTATTGACGTTTTTTTACAAGGCTAGAATCAAATCTTGAGCCCTATTGACGTGCATTTTGACAGGGCTTTGGCGTTGTAATACTTGACCTAAATCCAAAATATAATTAGAATAAAGGCATGTATGATTTAAAAGATTCGATGCCGTTTGAAACAGAGGAAGATGACTTTGACACGATAATGGCTAGTGACATTTCCTTCTCAGGCAACATTCGTTTTGCAAAGCCTTTTATGATTAAGGGCAAGATGAGCGGAAATATAGAGGCTACAAGCGATTTACTGGTTGATCTGGATGCCGACGTGAATGCGGACATAATTGCCGACCGTATTCTTGTGCGTGGTAAGGTTCGCGGAAATATCAAGGGGTACAGACTGGTTTATGTCGCTTCTTCAGGTACAGTCATAGGTGATATCATCTCTTCTCAAGTAGTTCTTGAACCAGGCTCTACATTTACAGGAAAATGTTCAATGACCAATGCCGTAGAAGGTTTGTAAGATGAAAGCAAAAAAAATATTTTTATGTCTGACACTTTTTGTCTCGGTTGTCTTTAGTGCCATCTCTCAGGAAAAACCGGATGCACGTAAGGAATGGCTTAACGGAAACTTTCTCCGTGCTATAGAAATCTGTGAGGGTGAGCTGAAGGTTGATCCATACAATATGGACGCATATTCTGTTCTCTGCTGGGCCCTTGTTGACAACGGTCAGTATCGAGAAGCGGAACAGCGTGCAACCCAGGCAAGAAAAATAGCGGCTTATGATGTCCGTATAATAGAGATTCTTGGAGAGGCAAAATACTATCTTGCCAAGAACAATGAAGCCTTGACAATGTTCCAGCTGTATATCGCCAATACACAGGAAGATGCTTCCAGGCTTGGACGTGTCTATTATCTTACCGGCGAAATCTACATAAAGCAGGCAAAATACGAGCATGCTGATATAGCCCTTTCAATGTCAACACGTCTTGAACCAAAAATGACTCTATGGTGGACAAGACTCGGTTATGCAAGGGAAATGGCAAAGGATTATACCAGTGCAATTGAAGCATATGACAATGCGTTAAAGCAGAATCCATCAATGGCAGATGCCATTAACGGTAAAAATCGCTGCCAGTCACACCTCTGATAATGGGTCGATACTCAATACATATTGAAACGCTTGGATGCCGCTTGAATCACGATGAGAGTGAAGGAGCGGCCCGTTCTTTTGTCTTAAACGGTTTTTCCGTGGAGCAGGACACAGTTTCTTCCCAGTCTGAAACGGATGATAATGTAATACTCTGCATTATAAATACATGTACGGTTACAGCCAAGGCAGAACAGAAAGCAAGACGTCTAATAAAGCTCATGCTGCAAAAATACCCCGGCTCATCAATTATCGTCACGGGATGTTATGCCCAGCTGGATGCCTCCTCAATAACAAAAATAAATCCCGAGAGAATCGTCATCCTAGACGGTACGAAGAAATTCAAGCTTGCACAGATTGCCTCTCAGATGGCTCCTAACGGTCTCCTGTCGGTTGATAAAGGCCTTCTGAATACAAAATCACTAGATGAATACATTAAGGCCGCTCCAGAGGAATTAAACCAGTTCTCTCTGTTTACCCCTGTATTCCAGAAACACAGCAGGGCCTCCATAAAAGTTCAGGATGGATGCAACTGCTCATGTTCTTTTTGCCGCATTCATCTTGCCCGTGGAAAATCAGTCTCTCTTTCCGCAGATGAGGTTATAAAAAGAATACGGAATATGGAGGAATCAGGCATAAATGAAGTGGTCTTTACAGGTGTAAATTTAAGCCAGTACCGCTGTAAATATGCCGATGGAAGAACTCTTGACTTTGCTGATTTGCTTGAAAAGTGCCTTGAGGAGACAGATAGAACAGCATTCAGGATATCATCGCTTTATCCGCAGAACGTTGATGAAAGACTTTGCAATGTCCTCTCATCACCGAGGATACAGCCATTTTTTCATCTGAGCATTCAGTCGGGAAGTGAAAGAATACTCAAAGCCATGAACCGTCCTCATTCAATTGAACATGTATACAATGCCATAGGTCTTCTACGGAAAATCAAGGAAAATCCATTTATATCATGTGACCTGATAGCAGGCTTTCCTGGAGAAACAGAGGCGGATTTTGAGGAGACAAAGAGACTTTGCCTAGAGAACGATTTTGCATGGGTGCACGCATTTCCTTTCAGTCCACGGAAAGGTACTCCCGCAATGGAAATGAAAGATCAGATTTCAGAGGAAATAAAAAAGCAGAGGGTTAAATGGCTCACAGATTATGCCATAAAGAATAAAATAAATTACGTCAATTCCTGCCGCCAGAAAGAGTATTCTGCCATTGTAGAGAACAGCCGTCTATTAAGAAAAAACAACGAGTGCAAGAACGTCATCCATGCGGTAACCGAGAACATGCTTCATGTTGAATGTCCTCTTCCGGATTCATTGGCAGAAAAAATCAAAAGTGGAGCCAAAATCGCAGTCCGTATTGAACAATGCCTTTTTGACTCCATCTCAAACTCTCAGGAGCTTGACTGCACCGGTTCAATCAAGTCTTTTTGATTGCAATCAGCGTAAGGTCGTCATACTGAGGATCTTCCATCAGGCCACAGTAGAGTATGTGCGTGTTATTGTTCTCTATTTCCTTATGGTTCAGGCAGTAAACGGAATACTCAACAAAATGCTGCTTCAGGAACTCGTCTATCTTTTTGTCAACCATTACGGTATCTTCCTGCGTCGTGTTCTTTGAGCGGTACATCCTGAATACCTTTTCGATTGAGACAAGTGCAAGGATAGATTCCTCTGCGGTACCACGGCATGTGCTGAAATCAAATGTATATGTCTCATCTGGATTTGCATCGTGCATCTTTTCCAGCTTGTAAACACCCTTTGAATAAACACACTCAATAATCTCAGATACACGTTCCGGTGTCATCTCCTCGTTAGTTTCTCCAACCTTATGGTTAAAATGAACATCCTGATCCTTCAGTCCATCTTCCGCACAAGGCACGATCTCATCATTCTGATTCCTGAAATTACGCTTTGCCTCCTCAATACCGTCAGTATAGAGGAACAGTACGTCATCTTTCTTCAGTGTGAACTTTGCAACCTTATATCCGCCCTTCATATCAACAAGGTCTGTGCTGAACATTCCTGCTGCTGGAGTTTCTGGAAGTGTCACGGTTTTGTTCACCATTGCATCGCCGTCATAAACATGGACAAGATTGTCTCCGGCATTACAGAACCAGCATTCACCTGACTTTATGTTAAGAATGGCAAGTGTAAATGCGGCAAACCTTCCCTTGAATCCACGGCTCTCAATCAAATCATTTATCTGACCGACAACAGGCCTTAAGTTGGTTCCCTGTGCAGGATTGCTCATGCTCCAATTGCTGAATGCATTAAGGAACAGAGTAGCAACCTCAACCATGATAAGTGCAGCAGGAACTCCATGTCCTGAAACGTCGCACTTAATTATTGCATAATGGTCTTTATCCAGCTGCTTGTAGTCAAAATAGTCACCAGACAATTCATCCGCACCCGCATAGTAACTGAACAGCTCAATTCCTGATTCATTCAGCTGACCGTAAGTAAGGGAATTTCCCAATTCATCTGTCTGCAAAGGAATGAACTTTGTCTGGACCTCCTTACCGAACGTAAGGTTCTTGGACTGTATGGCGGCCTCGACAAGACCATGAGTCATTTCATTTATGGTGTCACCGAGCATACCGATCTCATCACGGCTCTTTATGATGATGTCTTTTCCGGCGAGCTTTTCCTTATCCTCTGTATCGCGGATCATTGCAACGTGACGTGCAAGCTTGTTTACAGGACCTACGATTATCGACGACAACACGAATGCAAAGATAAGTCCCAGAATCAGGGCGGCAATAACTACTGCGCTTGCAAGATTTATTATTGCCATCTTTGCTTCCTTCATGTCCTGAACAAGGGCCTCGGTACTGATTTCAACAAAAACGATTCCATTGACATAGGTCTGATCTGCTCCATGACGGTAAAGCACAGGCTTATAGAACATGAAGATGGTGTTATCCTTGTCGATTCTGGTTGAATCATATTTAGGATATGAACCGATTGCACTAGTCGCTATGTCATCCAGTGTTCTGTTTACGCGGTTGTTGAGCTGTGTCGTTATCTCAGATATCTCAGTTCTACGGGCTATGCTTTCCTCATCATCATTTCCTGCAAGAGAGATACCTTCTGCTGTAAGCTCTGAAATTTCTCCAGCAATGAAATCTACTTCCTCCGCTGCCTGCTTATTCAGAGCCAGACATTCCTGCGTAATCTGATCAAGATTTCCGTAAACCAAACGGCTTGATCCGAATACAAGTGAATCTGTGTTTATCTTTGAGCTTACATCTGCATCATTTGTTGCCCATATATAATCCAGATTTATGTCATCCTCATTATTGCCACGTCCGGTAATGACGGCAAAATTTGCATCGGAAAGTGCCTCTGATTCCTCCGTGAGGTCGCTGAGTGCAAGAAGGTTAGAGGCGGCATTTGGCAGGTTGATTTTAGCTCCGCTTGACATTGCATCAAGAATTACATTTACACGTTCCTCAAGTCCCTCAGCCCTGGTCTGTTCCTCACGCTTTATCATGATGTATCCAAGTGCAAGAATCAATGCAAGAACCAGAATGAGAATTAGAGTCATTGTATATGCCGTTAGCTTCAATCTCAGTCCTGAACGTTTCCTCTTAAGGCTTTCTGTCTTTTTCTTCTTTTCTTCTGGCATAATGTCTCCTTGAATAAGTGCTCTGATTTCTGCCTGTATCAGCACTGCTTCTCTGGCTGTACTTGTGAGTCCTCTTGTAATCATGATTATTGCAACAATGGCAAAGATAATCATCAGTATAACGATAACGAATGACAGGTCAACTGACAGTTTTCCATGGAACAAATCAGTCATCCATTTCGGAAGGAACTTGAAACTCTTGTTGCCCTTGACAGTTCCGAAATCCTGAATGTCCAGAATCCTGTCCTTTGTAAGATAAAGGCCGCGGTCTGTATGCATCAAACCGATGTAATACGCATTAGCCTTTGGAACATTGATATGTATTCCTGAAATCCTGTTGTCGGATTCAACTGTAAAATCCCCATTCTCCTGTGAAAGAATGTAATCATATGGGGCCTGACCATCAAGGTCAATATATATCTCAGAAATGGTTCCCTCATAAGTGAATCCACCGCCATAGATTTCCAGATCAACATCACCAAAAATATTCGTCTTTGGATTAACGGCAGTAAGATAAGTCTGGGGAATATATTTGTTCAGGATAAACTGAATGGTCTCATAGTCTCCAATGTTGCCGACATCATCAATAGCCGCAACAGAAAAAACATAAAGTCCGTTTCTGGCATTCTGAATTGTTTCCTTTAATGTAAGGCTGTCTCCCTTTACATAACGTGGAGGTTCCTTCAGGCTTTCAATTTTCTCAGCATTCTTCTCATAAAGTGAATCTGTAATCTCTTTGACTTCTTCAGGGCTCAATCTCAGGGGATGCCTGGAGTTGACAGCAAGCCTTGACGGAATGGAATCAACATATTGCAAAGACCATGTGTATCCGTCTATGTCGTTGTCTCCCTCATCAGGAAGCCATTCGATTGAAAATGAGTTTGATACAGCAAGATTGTTCTCATCCAGCTCAATCGGCTTTATCTTCGGTACATTTGGAGCGACAGTATCCCTTCTGTATGACACAGTTGCCGCCTTGGACCAGTTGTTCGCATAATCAACCTGCTTGACTTTAAAATACCAGTAACCGTCTTCAGGTATGTTTCCTTCAATAAGAGATTCCTCAGGAAGATTTGTGATGGTGTTCTCAGGGTCTGCATTCGGATCATTTGTCCATAAAACAGAGAAGCCCTTAATGCCGGACGAATCCGTGCCTTCCTGGATTATCGCGGAAATCTTATCTAAATTGCCTCCCTTACCGTCCTCAAATGTCTGTGGAATAATAATCGGAGGAGGGGAGCTTGCATCCTTTACAAGACGATGGATCTGGAATGAATTCTCATTTGTCCTGTTCTGCCACACGAATCCCAATTCCTTTTCACGATTTGCCGTAATTGGATAAACGTATGAGTCTACGCCATTTATCATGACAGTTGGATCATCCCAGAAAAGCTCAAGTCTTTTTGAAAGATATGCCCTGTTGTTCTTTGTCTCAGAATCAGCCCACAAAAGATAGATTCCACCGTTGTAGCTGAACAGAACAGGATTAATGCATGAATTTGTAATGCTTATCGAACCTGCATCCATTCCAAGTGTTCCGTCCTGATTCAGGCTCGATACATAAATTGCCGTACCAACGGAAGTATACAAAGAGCGTTCCCATGCAAGATATATGTTTGATCCGTCAGAAATAGCTACAGGCCTCTGATTGTTGTAACTCTGGAAATCATCCATTGCACCTGTGATCATTACCGGTGCTGACCATGATTTTCCGTTGTCTGTGCTTTTTGATGAAAACAACTGGAACGAATACCTGTTGCCAGATGAATAATGAGCTTGAAATACAAGAAGGTCTCCGCCCTTTACAGAAGTTACGTATGGGACAAGAGGGTTGGATGCATTAGGATAAGAAAAATTAAACGGTGTAAAAGCCGACCAGCTTTTTCCGTCCCTTGAAGTTGAATAAACAAGTGAAAATGATTCTTCCTTGGCGAGTGTTGCAAAGAGAATGAAATATCCGGATGAAGTACAGAATATCCTTGGTCCGACAAGCGGAAGTTCCTGTGCAGGAAGCTTGTTCTCGGCAAATGTTGTTGCATCATTGCTTGTATAGACAGTTATCTCGTTTATTCCGCTCAATGCAGCTACGACAATATTTCCTTTGTTGTTTATCGCGGTGGAGTAGATGTTCGGAATGTCTCCGGAATAATAGAATGGTCCTGCAAAACGCTCAGGAACCGTCCAGTTGACAGTATCTTTTGTACTTGTCACAGAAAGGTAAATGCAGTGATTTTCCTTGTCTATTTCCTGCCAGAATGCGGCGGATGTCAAAGCTTTTCTGTCTGTGCCGGATACGGTGGTCGGGAAACGGCAGTCCATACTTGAATTGCTGGCCTCCAATGGATTTTCCCAATACAGTGTCTGTGAAGAGGCAGAGAGTGTGATAAATAATAATGCTATGCTGAGTAATAAGTGTCTTTTCAATTCAGCATCCCCTGTATTCTACTTTGCAATTTCTGAACCTTTGCAGATCTCCGGTTCGCAGGTGTTTTCAAAAGTTCCTGAAGGTTTGAATTTGCGGCAACGACGTTTCCATTTTGAAGATATGTAATTGCCTGCTGATATTTTTCCTCATCACGTGAAGACAGAATGACAGCGGCAGAGGTTCCGGTCCTAAGAGCAACCTCATCAAGAACAGAAACTGCAAGATCATTGTTTGGATTCAGGACAATGGCACGGTTTGCAAGATTGCGTGCTGATTCCAGTTTAATTGTATCGCGTTCCGCCGCCATAAGCTGAGCATAAGCCTGTTCTGCAAGCGCCTGAGCTTCTTCCAATGATGAATTGTCCACAGGCCTCTGTTTAAGACCAAGATTTATTTCCGTCTGGCTCATAAATGCTTTGAGTCCCGGATAATCAGGTTCCAGCTCATAAAGGTCCTGTAAGTCTGAATATGCAATTTGTGCAGATGAATCACGCAGGGAATAATTTACAAGCTTGAGTTCCTCAAATCGTGTCCGGAATGCCTCGTTAAACTGCTTTATGTCAAGAATCTGGTCAATGCGCATGGAAAGAAGGTTAGCCTGCTGATTTCTTGGATAAATGATTTTCAGCTCATTCAGCTTATCCTTTGCCTTGTTGAGATAAACTGTTGCCTCTTCCTTGTTTCCTTCCTCAAGCAAATCCTGTGCCTGCTTGTAATACTGATTTGACATTGAAAGTATCTGGGACATCTCTGGATACAGTGCATCGTTGGGATTCAATTCTTTTCCGCTTTTGATTGCCAGAGCGGTGTTAACCAGATTATTAAGGCGGTCAAGCTCTTCGTCGGCATCCAATTCAACATCCATGAATTTACTCCAGTTTTCCCTGGTCTTTTCTGCCTCAGAAAGCTGAATGCTGGCTTCATCAAAGTTACCCGCATAATATGCGTTTTTTGCATTTGTCTTGTATACACGGATCTCCTGTACTAAAAGAGGCTTTTGCCTTTCCGCTATGTTCTGCTTTAATTTTGTGAGCTTTCCGTATACCTCTTCCTTTATTCCTGCATCACGGCTCAGACTGCTTATTGAGGCGTCATACAATGTATTTGCCCTGTCAAGGTTCTGGCGTGCAGTGGAAAGATTGTTGCTGTTGTACGCTGACAATGCCCTGTTGTAATAAAGGTCTATCTGATTTTGAGCCTGCAATGCTTCCCTCTGCTGCCTGCGGGCCTGTTCTGCAAGTGCGTTTGTCTGACTGTTGAGTTTATCTATTGAGTCAATTGAATCCTTTATGCGCTTCTGAAGTGATTGAACAGTGGATTTATTGTTTTGATTTCCCGCATTAAGAGTCTCAGAGGCGGCCTTTAATGTGTTTACGTCAAGTGTGATGCTCTGCCTGAAAGTCGGTAAGCTTGAAAGAAGTTTTGTCGGGTACTGCTGTGCATTTGAGTTGCTCTGATTCGGTATCAGATTCTGCAATACCTGATATTTTTCTGAATCCTCTGCATACATGTTTTTTGCGGCATTGACAAGTCTTTCACCAGCCAGCTTCAAGGCATTCAGTGATTTGGCCGAACAGTATTTATTCAGGGCAGCACAAGAATTATTATAGGCAACAAGGAAGTCGTTCCATCTTGAATTGGAAGGAAGTTTTTTAACCTCATCCAGCCATTTTTCCTTTGCCATTTCTGATGCGGAATTTCCATATTGAAGAAGGGTATTGGACTGCCTTACAAAGTTTACGGAAGTATCATCTTTTTTGTCCCTTAAATCCTGGGCAATGTCAACAACACTTTTGTCAACGAAATCTTCTATTTCAAAAACAAGATTGACTGAAGATTCTGTAAGTTCAACGAACTTCATTGTTCTGTCTGATATGTAAGACAATGCTTTTATTGATGTTATCGAATCATTATCCTGAGTATACGGCTTTTTCTCACCTGTGGCGGACTCGTTTATTTCCAACAGGCTGTTCATTACTTTATAGAGCTGCTCAATCTGCCTGCACCTGGCTTTTACTGCATCCGGAGTAAGAGGATAAGACGGCGGAGAAATTTCTGAAAACTGAGATGCCAGCTTTTTTACAAGATCCTGCTCCTGTGAATAAAGGGGCTTTATATGGGCATCTGCAATCTGCTGAAGCTGAGTATCCATGACACCGACAATTCCAGTATACTCATCCTTACCGTTTCCAAGAATGAACTTGCTGAAATAAGAGAGGTAACTTGAATCCTGAATTATTCCTTTTCCCCTTGCCTCAATGAAAAGTGTCTGAGCCTGAATACCCAAGGCATATACTTTGTTTCGGATCTCCAAAACATTCTTTACCATGCCTTCAATTTTCTCATATTCAGAAAGAATAGTATCTGTGTTTTTTGTATTGAGTGTTGAGTTAAGTGACTTTTTATAAGCCTCAAGCTTGTCCTGACAAGATACATATTCGTTTATGTATTTCTTTACCTCTGACTTGATATTGTCTACTTGTGAAATGACAGAATCCGAGTGCTTTTCCTTTAGAAATGTGTCATACTTGAAATCAAGAGGAATGACGCCGCTTTTTTCCTGCACAAAAATCTTTGCTGACTGAGTGAACTGACCGGAAGAAGCCTTTGACTTTGCAGAGGAAAGGACCTGGTTGAAATATGAAGGATAGCTTGAAAAATCATCCTGCTTATAGATTACAGTCGCAGTGTTTTTTCCAGCAGCATAAAGCTCCGAAAAGGATATGAGCAGAAGGGCTAAAAAAGTCAATAAACGGAGCCTGGAAACCGTCATAAAACATCCTCTATTTTTTCCTGCTGAAAATACGGTAATTTATCCATGAGAAAATACCGTCTTCCTTTTCCATCTTCGTAAGCCATTCCGTGCTGACCGTGTTGCTTGCAAGTGCATCAAAGACCATGGAAAAAGTAAGAATATTCTTTTTGAATTCCTGTGCGGCATATTCAGGCATAACACTTTCCTGAAGCATTTTTGCCCATGTACTTGACTGAGCAAGGAGAACTTCCTTTGTTCCCAAATTCAACAGTCTTGCCTTCAGGCCTGTTTCTCCCGGGAATCTGTCAGCCAGGGAAATCATTCTTTCCGTAGCCTTTCGGACATAGCGGATCATCCAGTTGTTGCTGGCATCCAAGAGGTTTTCTGCATAACCGGTTCCTGCGTTTGAACTCGGATATGGGGAAAGTTTCGGTAATGAGAACTGGTCAGCAATATGGTGCTTTGGATACGAAAGGTCAATTTCATTCTTTTCTGCAGTCAAGCGGATCAGGTTCTCAAACCACAAAAGACCCTCGTACCAGTCCTGGCCAAGAATTGACGCAGGCATTGCACATACAAGCATCACTTCTTTCTTATCTGTGCTCTCAGCAGCCTTTTCCAGCAGAGAAAGCTTTTCCTCATAAAATGCCTGGGCATCCTTTATAGCCTGAGCCTTGGCCTTGTCAGCCTGATAACAGGGAGCGTCCTCAGCATCTCCGTTTGCCCAGTATTTATAGCCTGTCTGCATGCGCATCGAAGAGTTGCCCAAAAACTGCTGCAGTTCTGATGAATCAAGGTCAAAGCCAACATCCCTCAGCTCATTTCGGTATGCCGGATTACGGCTTATTCCTTCTTCTCCCATTATCTTTTCAGGAACCGTATGGTCCCGTCCAAATATGACCAGAGATGAAGGTGTCCTAACTGGTGCAAAAATTCCATTTACTGGCGGTGTCTCTGAAAATAACAGGGCCTTGGTGTCAAGAAGGGTATAATTTATTCCATAAGAGCGGAGTATTTTATCAAAACCAGAGGACCATCCCATGAACGGCAGGTAAAAGCCTTCTCCTGTTTCCCCAAAGAAAACGCGGTTGGCATAAAGTCCTGTCTCAATCTGTGCGCATAAGGCTTCCTGTAAATCAGCATAGTGGGGCAGGTAAGCGTATGTCGCAGCGGTTGGAATGACTTCAATCATTTCTTTTTCAACAAAATGACGGATATGCGGAATAAGCCTCTTTTCGTATGTCTGTGTAAAGGTATTCTTCTTTTCCTCAAGTGAGTTTATTGTATCCTGAATGATTTTTACAGTTTCCTTGTTCTTTTTGTTCCTTTCAAGCTCACTGTTGCCAAAATCAATCCTTCTGTTCAGATAGTCAATGTACAAATCCTGAATTACAGGTTTCTCAAGAAGCTCACACAAAACAGGACTAAGCACCATGGCAATCTTAAACTGCACGTTGTCTTTTTCAAGCCTGTAAAGCATATCTACAAGCGGCTGATATGTATTGCAGACAGAATTAAAGAAAATTTCATTCTGTGGAGGACATAAACCGTCTTCCGCTATTGTATGGATATACCCCTGTTCGGCAACTATGACAAATAAAAGCTTTTTGTTAGACAATCTGGAACCCCTCTTCTTATGACATCGACTGCCTGTGGTTTATATAGTGCTCACTCAGCAATTCTTCCATGCCTGAAAGCTTTACGAGCGATGGAAGCTCCAGTTTTTTTCCAGGCTGCAGATTAGTGAGCTCACTGCATTCTTTTGGAATCTCAATTCGCCTGGTATAGGCCAGAACCTGAGAATCCTTTTCCTGCCATCTTGATTTTAAGTTAATTATCACATAACGCTTTCCAGACGGAATAAAGACAAACTGTTCCCTGTCTGTAGGCTTTATCTGAATGTCAAATGAATCTGACGGAACATCATCTTTCGGGCCGTCAAAAAATGCAACATGAAGGAAAAAACCGTCAAAATCGTCTTTTTCTTCAAGAGATTCAAGCAAAGATTCCCTGATATCCCAAAAAACAAAAGCCCATGCGGGTGTACGGAGCAGGGCACATATCTGAGTCTCATTATATGTTCTAGGAAGTGTGTCCGGAGTGCTGAATTCATCTTCGGTTACAAGAACTTCTTCCTCAGCTTCAGACAGCTCCTCTGCCATCTCAAGAAGCTCTCCAATTATCAGCCGGCGATTCAAATCTCTGGGGACATCAATCCCATAATCATCAGCGAGCTGTAGCAAATCAGCCGTTGAGACAGATTCCAGATATTGCCGGGTCAATACATTTTCTTCCATAATCATATAATCTATAAAATCGGCACTTATGTCAAGAAGGTTCACTTTTTAGAGAAAAGTAACCATATTGTCTTCTTAGTGCCTAAAGGATTTACATTTTGTTTCCTTGGGGATATAATAAAAGCATGTTAACCATATTTACTTTGATAATATTGCTTGGTGCCATTGCATTTCCTACGCTTATGCTCACATTAACATATCCGTTGAGCCATAAATGGGCGCTTTTCTGGTCAAATTATATAACCACCCGCACGGACCGTGTTGTTTTTGCAATCCTGCGCTATTATCGCGGTTTCCGTTTTTTAGGTGGCAAAGACAATATCTCCGATCTTCCCAATCAGTTCCTTGTAATTTCCAACCACCAGAGCTTTCTGGATATTGTAGTCTACCTTCTTTATTTTGGAAGAATGGGCAAGGAAGTACGCTTTGTCGCTAAGGATGACCTTAACAAAGTCCCTATGGTAGGTAAAATGCTGCGTTCCCAGGGACACTGCATGATTCCAAGGAAGGGTGATGCAGGCATGGCAATGAGGCATCTTGAGAAATTCGGCGGGCGTGTGATGGAAAAAAATCAGATACCTGTAATTTTTCCGGAAGGAACAAGAAGCAAGGACGGAATAATAAAGAATTTCTACTCGGCAGGATTCAGACGGATAGAGCAATACACACATATTCCCGTTGCAGTCTGTGCTCTTGATGGCGGATGGAAGCTTTCCAAGCTGGGAGATCTGTTCACAAACCTTAAAAAAGGAGCCTACAGGGTAAAAGTCCTTAAGGTGTATGATGCCCCTGGGTCAAGGGAAGATGAGAAACTAATTCTTGAGGAAGCCCACTCATTGATTGAAAATCAGCTTGAGGAATGGAGAAAACTTCCGCCGACGTCTCTTGACGTATAATCTGTTTGTTTTACACGTAAATTGCCTTATTTTTACACAAATTATGGACTTTTCATATTGACACAACAATAAAAATTTGTATATTATTGTAATACTGAATTTTAGAAATGGAGGAGATCTATGGCTGGAGCCAGTAAAAACTCTCGTACGACTGTTGCGACTCAGAAATTCATCTGCCCTGATTGTAGTGGTGAAATTGTAATGAAAACCATATTTGAAAACGGCAGATTAAGAAACATCGCTGAATGCCAGAAGTGCAAGCGTACAGAAAGAAGACCAAAGGACTTTAAATAAGTAACTTGGCTGTTTAACTACAATATCAAATGGGGGTAATCCTTTGTCAGTAAAGAAATCATCTGCAGAAAAGAAACATGCACAGAGCGAAGTTCGTCGTCTGCGTAATAAGTCCGTAAAATCTGGATGTCGTACATCAGCTAAGAAATTCGTGGCTGCTGTTCAGAAAAAAGATCAGAAACTCGCTCAGGAACTTCTGGTTGCATTGCAGTCAGAGCTCGATAATGCCCAGCGCAAGGGAATCATGCACAAAAATGCTGTGGCCCGCAAAAAGAGCCGCATGTACAAGCTTTACAACAATACTTTTGCTGCTGCCAAATAAATAAACTGGGGTATGACCTATACCCCGGACAACTCTTGAGAAGCATCCTGCCTCATGTAGGCCGGATTTGCTTGTCGTCTCTTCCGTTTGTTCCAGGAGTGTGTTTATATGCCTTCTAAAAAAGTCACAAAATCCGATTTAGTTGAAGCCGTATATCAGAATTCAGATTACGAGAAAAAATGCATTCAGGATGTTCTAGAACATTTATTGGGGCAACTTAAAGAATCATTAAAAGACGGAAATGTCATTGAGCTTCGTGGATTTGGAACATTTGAGCCAAGACTCAGAAAGGGAAGGTCAAAAGCCCGTAATCCAAAGACCGGAGAGCAGCTTGCAGTAGCACCACATTATGTCGTTGCATTCAGATCAGGTCAGGAATTAAAAAAAGCTCTTTGGGAATTGCCGATTGAAGCCAAATGAAATGGTATTTCCGGATCCTTCTTATCGTAATCGCCGCCTTGTTTTTTAACCTGGCTCATCCAAATGTTTTAATTGAAGACGGCATATCATTTTTTGCATTCATTTCATTAATTCCGATTTTTATTGTAATCAAATATTCCAAGATTCCATTCTCCTTTTTCCTGGGCTTATTGTACGGCTCCCTTTCCTACGGCTTTTTATTCTCATGGATCGGCACATACAGTTCATATGCAATGATTATCGGGGTAATTGCTTTTTCCCTGCTATTTGGCCTGCTGTTCATCGCATTGAAAACTGCAGACCTGTTATTCAAGGACAAATCGTTTTACATCATGGCCCTGCTGTGGTGCATTTTTGAATATCTAAAGACAAAAGGTTTTTTGGGATTCAGCTATGGAATCCTGGGATACGCCTTATGGAAGTCCCCCTTGCTGATTCAGTGTGCAAGGATTGGCGGAGTATGGCTTTTATCAGCGCTTTGTGTTTTTACTTCCATGGTGCTTGCCTCAACAGCTGACAGAATATTTACTGCCTTCAAGAAACCGGACTATGATTCATCCAAAAAGTTTTTTACAACAATTACCGTTCTTAAGAAGCAGTCGTTTTTGTTTTTATTTCTCATACTAAGTTTTATTGCAGTCATACTCTACGGCATTCATTCTGTTAACCGTGGGCAGGGTCCTGTCAGGAAAATTCCTGTTTTATGCGTTCAAAACAACACGGACTCAAACAAATACGGAATGGATGTCTATAAAAAGGATGTCTCAACCCTTATCTCGCTTACACAAGAGGGTTTGAAAAATCATCCTGAGACAGCCATTGTAATCTGGCCCGAGACAGCTGTGGTTCCTCCAATCGAAATGCATTACTCAAACGGAACGGAAGATGACCGCTACGAGATGATCGAAAGGCTTCTTTTGTTCATAAATAAAACTGGAAAATGTTTTGTCATAGGAAATCAGAGAAGTGTTGACAATGGTGGACCTTATTCAGATGACTATAATTCATGCCTTGTCTTTGATTCCTCGCTTGATAATGTCATTCCTCCAGAGCCTTTGGTTTATGCTAAGAATCATCTTGTTCCCTTTACTGAATATTTTCCGTATGAAAAAGCATTCCCAGGCCTTTATGAAAAGCTGCTTGAAGGAGATACACACCTTTGGACTCCAGGTACCGAAAAAACTGTATTCAACTTGCGCAACATAAAATTCTCAACTCCTATTTGTTTTGAGGACAGTTTCGGTGATCTTTGCAGGTCTTTTGTAAAGAACGGTGCGGAGTGCCTCTTTAACCTGAGCAATGATTCATGGTCTGCTAAAAGGTTCTGCCAGAAGCAGCATCTTTCCATGGCGGTTTTCAGGAGTGTTGAAAATGAGGTTCCTTCAGCCAGAAGTACTGCCAGCGGTGTAACATGCTTTATCGACTCAAAGGGCAGGATAAATAATGAAGCTGAGCAGTTCTGCGAGACTACGGCATTTTATAATATTGAAATTCCAATGCAAAAAAAACAAACCGTCTACACAAGATTTGGAGACTGGATTCCGATCTTAGAGATAATTCTTCTTTTCATCACAGTTTTATTCACAATTTTGACCTTAATGATAAAAAAAATAAGGATATGTTGTTCAAAACCAGTTGAAAAAAAAGGCAAAAAAGAGGTAAAATAGATTTATGGCTACTGAAATTTTAAATGAAACAGTATTTGGGCAGGAAACTGAATTTGACGGAGTCCTGCATTTTACGGACAATCTGGTTATTACCGGTCGCTTTAACGGAACCATTGATGCAAGCGGCGCACTTGAAATTGACAAAACCGCCATCTGTACGGTTGATAAAATGTCTGCCAACTCAATTGTTGTATACGGAAATGTTACAGGAGACCTTGAGGCTCAGGAACGTGTCGAGCTCTGCAAGGGAAGCAAGGTAAGGGGAAACATCAAGACTGCCAACCTAAGGATTGCAGACAATGTAGAATTTGAAGGTCAGGTTTCTATGATAGATGATTTACCGGACATCAACATTTTTTCTGTTGCTTCTTCAGAATACAAGAGCGCACTTATCGTAAAAAATGATGAGCTTTCTTAAATACTTGACAAAATCCGCTTTTTAGGGGTAGAATGACTTGACCAGTGGGAGAACAAGTTTTTTTAGTGGTGTCAATGCATCCCCCTTTAAAATAATAAGAATTATAAGAGATATATATTTTTTGAAATCCTAGACATTTTATTTTGACGGTTACTATGTTGTACTGTCTTTTTAAATCTGAATCTACTAATTATGGAGATTTATAATGGCTATTGTTAAGCACCGGACATCAAGCTCAGCTGATGAATCACAGACAGAGGAAATTTCTGCCACCAAAAACTCAGAAAATGTTTCTGCTGAATCAGAATCAACAGAAAATGCCGCTGCAGAAAAACCAAAGAGACGCCGAGTAGTGCGAAAGGTTACCGCAGTTGCAGAAGATGAGGCAAAAGCAGAGCCAAGCCCGGTAACATCAACCGAGACACCCGCTGAAAGCTCACAGGAAAACCAGACAGAAGAAACCCCGTCAGAAAATCCGACACAGCATTATCAGAACAGACGTTACGGTAATTCCGGTGGAAGCCGCTTTACAAATTCAAACAGGCGCTACAATAACTATCGAAATTCAAACTACGACAGGAACGCCCAATCCAGAATGGAAGCCGCCGAGGCATCACAGCATATAGAAAATCCTGAGGAATATGAATCTAAGCCACGCCTTCTTATCAATGACCTTACAAAGATGGGAATGCATGAGCTCCGTGACCTTGCCATTCAGTATGGTATTTCATCTGATGATCTTGCCCCGATGAAAAAGCAGGACCTTATCTTTACGATTCTTAAGGCACATACAGAGCACGGCGGAATCATTTTTGCAAGCGGAGCCCTGGAAATCCTTCCGGACGGCTATGGTTTCCTCCGCAGCCCGCAGAACTCTTATCTACCGGGTCCTGACGACATTTACATTTCTCCAAGTCAGATCAGGCTTTTTAACCTCAAAACAGGTGATACGATTTACGGACAGACAAGAAGCCCCAAGGACGGCGAGCGTTTCTTTGCATTGCTCCGCATAGAGTCAGTCAACTTTGATGACCCGAGGGTAGCACAGACACGTATTCCATTTGAAAACCTTACACCTCTTTATCCTAATTCCAAGCTCAGACTGGAAACTGTAAGCACAGAGCTTTCAACACGTATCGTTGACTTGTTTGCACCGATCGGAAAAGGCCAGCGTCTTTTGATTGTTGCTCCACCAAAGGCCGGTAAAACAATCCTGATGCAGAAAATCGCAAATGCAATCACAGCAAACAATCCTGAAGTTTATCTTATCGTACTTTTGATTGATGAGCGTCCAGAGGAAGTTACCGAAATGGAGCGCAGCATCAATGCAGAGGTTATTTCATCAACATTTGATGAGCAGGCAACACGCCATGTTCAGGTTGCAGAAATGGTTCTTGAAAAGGCAAAACGCCTTGTAGAGCACAAGAAGGATGTCGTAATATTCCTTGATTCAATTACACGTCTTGCCCGTGCATACAACCAGACTGTACCAACATCCGGAAAAGTCCTTAGTGGTGGTGTGGACTCAAATGCACTTCACAAGCCAAAGAGATTCTTCGGTGCCGCAAGAAATGTAGAGGAGGGCGGATCCCTTACAATCATCTCTACATCTCTTATTGAAACCGGAAGCCGCATGGATGAAGTTATCTTTGAGGAATTCAAGGGTACCGGTAACAGTGAGATTGACCTTGACAGAAAGCTTGCAGAACGCCGTCTTTTCCCTGCAATCAACATCAAGAAATCTGGAACAAGAAAAGAATAGCTTTTGATTACTGAAAATGAGCTTCAGAAGATTTGGGTTCTTAGAAAAGTTCTTAATCCGATGGAAGATGCAGATATCCTAGAATTGATCATGGACAAGATGAAGAAGTCAAAGGATAACGACGCATTCTTGGCATCGATGAATACCGGAACCGCAGGAATGGACAGCTAAAAAAAACAGCATATTATCTACGCGAAATCAGTCTGGACAATATTTTGTTGTCCAGATTTTTTTTGCACATTCAATCAATTTCTCGCGGTCATTCATCTCGGGAGAATCCGTCACGGCCTCAAAGAGCTCCTTTAAAATCGCACCAAGAGCCTTACCTGCGGGGATATTCAACTCAAGCAGATCGTTTCCGTTTATAGCAAGGTCCTTTATGCTCATGGCAGAATTTGCCTGCTGGCACTTTTCCACACGTGTCCTTAGCTCAGCTAAAAGCATGTATGTCGGAGAACCTTCAACAATTGGAGCTGCATGCATTCCATAAACATCTGCCTTGCGCAACTCTATCAGATCATCAAAGTTCTCATAGCCCACACGGATTATAAAACGCCTGACAGTGGAGTCTGACCAGTTCTTCTCATAATAAAACATGTGCTCACGGACAAGATGGCAGACGCGGTTAATCGTGTCATTCGGGAATTTCAGGCGTGTCATTATCGTCCGGCATTTTTTCTCTGAGACGACCTCATGTTTGTGGAAATGGATCAGCTCAACTCCATCTTTTATTTCAGTTGACCGCACATCAGGTTTTCCGATATCGTGGAAAAAAGCGGCAAGACGTACAATCAGGCTTTCCTTTGTAGCTCCATCACATGCATAAAAAAGGTGATCCGCCACGTCAAAATCATGGAATTCCCTGGCATCCTTCTGCATGCAATTCCTGCAACTCTTGAATTCCGGAATGAATATGTCAAGTATGCCGGTCTTTTCAAGAAGCCTCAAGGACTCTCCAGGATTATCCGTAACAAGCATCTTGCACCATTCTTCACGAAATCTTTCCACAGATACCGAGGCAGTTTTTTTAAGCACAGCAGGCTCAGAGATGGCTTTCAGTGTGGCTTCCTCAATTACAAAATCAAGCTGACCTGCAAAACGGATGGCACGTACAGGCCTTAATCCATCCTCGTCAAAACGCTCAAGAGGGGAGCCGACAGTCCTAATTATCTTTTTCTTAATGTCTTCCTGACCGCCAAAAGGATCTATCAGGTCTCCGGTCTCCAGATCCGCCGCTATTGCATTTATCGTAAAATCACGCCTTGAAAGATCTTCCTCTATCGTTGCAGCATATGCCACCTTATCCGGATGCCTTCCGTCAGAATAGTCACTTTCTGTCCTAAAAGTCGTTGTCTCGATATCGTGTCCAAAAATATGAATCGTAACGGTTCCATGGGCTATTCCTGTGGGAATTACACGATGAAAAATCTTCATAACCTGTTCTGGAGTCGCATTTGTTGCCAGGTCCCAGTCATGGCCTTCTTGTTTTCTTAAAATGTCCCTTACAGCACCTCCTACAAGATATGCTTTAAAGCCGTTCTTTTTGAAAATATCATTGACTTTAACGAGGTCTGCGGGTATCCTTATTCTGTTCATCTTGAATACATTATATCACAAAAGAAGGTTCAATGCTATGAATATTGTAATTTTTACAGGCGGAAATCCTCCTGACAGCCTTGATTTCCTAACATTTTACGGAAGGATAGTGCAGGATGATGATGTCGTCATAACAGCAGACAGCGGAATTGACACATTAAACACGATATTAACTAGTATACAAATTCATACTATCCAGCAGAGAGGAAATTCCACTATACAAGAACCAGAATTACATAGTATACAATTTCATACAACATTAAAGCCTTCTTTCATTCTCGGAGACATGGACAGCATACGAGACAAAGGCCTGATCCAGCAATTTCCGGACGCTGAAATATTGGAATTTAACCCCTATAAGGATTTTACGGATACAGAACTGTCACTGAAAAAAGCATATGAATTCAACTCCAAGGCAAACATTATTTTGGTAGGAGGAAACGGCGGCAGACCAGATCATTTTCTTGGAATCCTGGAGACTTTCTGCTCGGACCTTCATCCTTCAATATGGCTCTGTGGACCACAGGTGATTTATTATCTTGCCGACGGAGAAACTCTTCTGGCTGAAAACCTAAACCAAAACGACATTATTTCAATCGCAAGGGTTTATTCAGGATCATCAGATGGATTTGTAACATCCACTGGCCTCGAATGGGG
>JAGCYQ010000146.1 GCA_017960765.1 Treponema sp. | reverse complement strand
GGCCAGTCACCGAACAATACATAAGTGGCAGATGTTCCTGCTGTTCCATCTGTTCCTGCAGGCAATACGGTAACAGTGTCATGGAACTGATAAATAACTGGGGCAGGCGGATCATCCTGGTTACCCTGATTTCCACCGTTTTCTTGGTTTCCACCGTTTCCTTGGTTTCCACCGTTTTCCTGATTGCCAGCATTTCCTGAATTATCAGGGCCGTCAGTAGTACCATTACATCCTGCAAAAGCCAGTGCAAGAAGCACAGCAGATAGTACTGCAAAAAGCCTTACTCTTTTCATATTCATCTCCTATAAAATAAATATATTTAAATTATAGGACACCTTTGTGGAGAAAAATACAGAGTTGAACTCACAATTTTATGTTGTTTTTTGGGGTTGTAAACTTTTTTTTCGGTTTTTCACAAATACAAAAGTCGCGATGACAAGGCCGCTTGCGTTTACAAAAAGGCTGATCGGATAGACAACCATGAGCATCGGGAACGTGGGGAAGAAACGGAACACGGCAAAGACCCAGATGAGCCTTATTCCACAGACACTGGCCACTGTAATTGCCGCAGGAAGTGCCGACTTACCGTAACCGCGTAGATAACCCGAGAGAACTTCAACCTGGAATGCAAAGAAATGACCGATTATAAGGATCTTCAACCTGATGACACCCAGCTCAATGACCTCTGGATTGTCGTTGAACAGATGCAGAAGCGGACGTCCGAACCCTAAAATCAAGACGCAGATCAGGAAGGTAAAAAGCGCATCCAGCAGGAAAGAATATTTCAGCGTCTTTCGGCACCGGTCCTCGTTTCCCGCACCATAATTCTGTCCGACAAAGGTGGTGCATGCCTGACCGAATGAGTTGATTATAAAGAACGAGAAGCAGTCTATGTTAAATGCAGCAGATGAGGCCGCTATCACAAGTGTTCCAAGACTGTTGATTGCTGACTGGACGCACATGTTGGACACGGAAAAAACACAGCTCTGCAAACTTGAAGGAATACCGATCTGCAGGATTTTCCTTAACAGGGAAGCGTCAATCTGCAGTTTTGAATAATCCACATGGATTGCACTCTGCTCTGAACGAAGCATGAAAAGAAGAATTACGGCACTTACTGCATTGGCGATAACCGTGGCAAGAGCAACTCCATCCGCCTTTCTGTGCAGCACCAGGACAAAGAACACATTCAAGCCGACATTCAGGAATCCGGATAATGCCAGCGCAATGAGTGGTTTTTCTGTTTTTCCCTGACTCCTGAAAATCGCCGCCTCAAAATTATAGAGGAAAATTACAGGAAGCCCCGCAATATAAATCCTAAGGTAAAGGAGCGCCATCGGGTAAACATCCTCAGGAACACCAAGCAGATGGAGAACTGGAGCCGCCAAAAGCTCTGCAATCAGCGCAATCACTACTCCACCAAAAACAGAGAGCACCAGCGAGGTATGAACGGCCTTGGAGACCCGGGAAAGATCCCCCTGCCCTATAAACTGAGATATTATGACATTGCTTCCAAGTGAAAGTCCAAGAAAAAGATTGACCAGAAAGGACACGATCGGGGTATTACAGCCGACAGCCGCCATAGCCGCCTCACCAGCAAAACGTCCTACCACAGCCACATCAGATGCATTAAAAAGCTGCTGCAGGATTCCGGTAAGTGCCAATGGAACCGCATAAATCAAAATCTTGTCGCACAGAGAACCGTTAAGCATGTCCAGTTTTTTATTCATTCTACCCATAGAAAACTCATCTATATTATAGGTTTTCTTTGTATGTAATTCAACTAGTCTCTATTTGAATGTCATAGTTGAAAGAATATGCCCTGTCATGTGCGAAGATTCTTCAACTTTATAACCGCTGAAAGTGCCTTAAACGCATCACGGACAAAACAAGTAGACAAGGGAAAAATTACATGGTAGTCTTTAATTGTAATGTTACCAGATTATAAGCTGGGTTGTTTATACTATGTCATAATGGGCATATAAATGGAGGAACTGTTATGAAAATGTTTGCTAAAAGAATGCTCGCTGTGCTGTTGTGCCTTTCTATGGGCATTGTTTTATTCGCCGAACCAAAAAGCACTGGTGTGACCGACAGTGATGTCAAGAACTGGTCCAAAAACTTGAATTCCATTGCGGCCGAACTAAGCAAAATGGGTGTCTGGGATGGAGATTCCATAGATGTAAGTTCAAAACAGAAGAATGACGTTGTAAAGGTCCTTCAGAAATACGGAATCAGCGGTTCAAACTGCATAGAGAAATTCGGCATGATTTCTAAATCCGCAACCGTTGTCATAGCAGAAAATGAAATTGACGCCCAGTCTGCTGCCCTCCTCAAGAGCATGGGAATGGATCCTTTTGCAGATCTCAAGAAAGACATAAACTCAAAGGATTATGCAGTAGTTAAGGCAAATTCAAAGGCGGTTGTAAATGCCTGGAACAATCTGGACCTAAGTGCAATCACCGCAGAAATGGCGGAAGATGCCGAAGACTCTTTGGATGAATATTACGCGGAACTGTCAAAACAGTCAGGAGACATGCTGCAGGCAATAGCCCAGCCGGCAATTGATGAGTACAACAAAGACAGTGTTCCCATAAAGGATGCCTTTGAGAAGCTGAGTAAGGCCAAGGGAAATGACGGCAACATCTACAAGTCAAGCGGCAATGCAGGCAAGTATAAGAAGGCCTCACCAGATTCATCCGTTAACATATTGTTCAGGATTGGTGATGTACTTGATAACGAATATGACAACGAGAATGAT
>JAGCYQ010000145.1 GCA_017960765.1 Treponema sp. | reverse complement strand
GCGTATGGGACAGCTTGTAGGCATGGAGGCGGCCGAACGTCTTGGCGTTGATTTCGGTATACTTGACCTATCCCTTGCTCCAACCCCTGCCGTGGGTGATTCAGTTGCCCGTATTCTTGAGGAAATAGGTCTTGAAGGTGCAGGTGCCCCTGGTACAACCGCAGCCCTTGCAATGCTCACCGATATGGTAAAGAAAGGCGGTGTCATGGCAAGTACGAACGTCGGTGGATTGAGCGGTGCATTCATCCCGGTAAGCGAAGACGAAGGAATGATCAACGCAGTAAAGCAGCATTCAATTACTCTTGAAAAGCTTGAGGCAATGACCTGTGTCAGCTCTGTAGGCCTGGACATGATAGCGATTCCGGGTGACACCCCTGCAACGACAATCAGCGGAATCATGGCGGACGAGATGGCAATCGGAATGGTCAACAACAAGACCACGGCCGTGCGTCTTATTCCTGCTCCCGGCAAAAAGGCCGGTGACTGGGTGGAATTCGGCGGGCTTCTGGGCGGCTGTCCTGTAATCGACGTGAATTCATTCAGCTGTGCGGACTTCATCAACCGTGGTGGAAAAATCCCTGCCCCGATTCATTCATTCCGCAACTAAAATATCCCAAGCTGATGTCAGATTCCTGCGTTCAATCAATCACTGGTGAGCTTGATGTAAAGAGGCTGAACAAGTATTCTGGACTTGCAAAAAAGGCCCTTGAATTTGTTTCTCCCTACGAGAACATCTGCTGCCGTCTCTATGAGATGATTGAGCAAAATCCCCAGGATGTCTGTGCCCTTATTGATTCAAACGGAAACATTCACGGTGTATTCTCATTTACCCGCGGTCAGCTGGTTCTTCCATGCATGCCGTATGATGACGAGAAAATAAGGTATGCCCTTCAGTCATTTTTTTACAACAACAAGGTCTTCTGCCTTTCTGGTAAAAAGGAATTCTGCCAGATTATTAAATCAGCGATAGAAGCAACAGCAACCCAGACCCAGACAGAGGAACGCTCCTATACTTTTTTTGAATGTGCCAACCCGCCGGTCATAAAGGATATTCCGGGGCTTAGTTTTATTCAGTGCAGTAAAAAGGACGGAGAGGATCTGATAGGCCTTCAGCTTGAATACATAAAGGAAGAGGTCTTGCCCAGAAACATGAGCCTGAATCCGCCTGTTGAACGCCTTGTTCTTGACCGCCTGCTTAAAAAAGGTGTTGTAAGCGCGCTTAGGACAGATGAGGGCACAATTTGCGCAAAAGCCCAGATCAACGCATCCAGCCCACGTTATGACCTTGTAGGAGGGGTTTACACGTCCCCTGAGCACCGCGGCAAGGGTTATGCCTCCCATCTGATGTCACACCTGGTACATGATGCCTTTTTGAACCACAAGACAACCGTCCTGTTTGCAGACAAAACCAACACTGCCGCCCTTGGCCTGTACCGTTCACTTGGCTTCCAGACGATAGCGGACTATTCCATCACTTATTTCTCAAAATAAGGCAGAAAATCCGCTGAATTTCTTTGTTAAATTTTTTTTAAATAATCCTTGACACAAGAGCGTCAATAGGGTACCCTCACATTTATTCGTACATATTAAGGTTCAGGAGGATACTTTAATGAAGAAAAGTATCACCACAGTTTTTGTTACGGCTGCAATTGCTGCAGTAATGGGTCTTGCTTCCTGCTCAAAAGATGATGGCAAGACATTGTATCTTTACAACTGGACATACTACACTCCGGATGAAGTCCTGCGGGATTTTGAGAAGGAATTCGGCTGCACTGTAAAAGTTGACAGTTACGCTTCCAACGAGGAGATGTACTCAAAGCTCCGTGCGGGTGCAAAAGGCTATGACATTGTAGTTCCGTCTCAGGACTATGTCTCAATCATGATCGGCCAGGGAATGTTCCAGGAAATCGACCAGTCAAAGATGACCAACAAAGGAAACATCAATCCGCTCGTTTTGGAGAAGGCAACTTATGACCCGACCATGAAGTATGCGGTTCCGTATTATTTTGGTGCTGCCGGTGTCCTTGTAAACAAAACAAAGGTTCCGGGCGGCAATTATGTACGTGACTGGAGCATTTTTGAGGATCCTCAGTTCAAGGGTCATGCCACGATGATGGACGATATGCGCGAGGTTATGGGAGACGCTCTTGCCCACCTTGGATATGACGTTAACAGTCTTTCAGATTCAGAGCTGGATGAAGCCACAAAGCTGATTCAGGAAAAATGGAAGCCAAACCTTGTAAAATTCGATGCAGAAGGTTTTGGAAAATCATTTGCTTCAGGTGACTTCTGGCTGTGCCACGGTTATGCAGAGGTAGTCTACGGTGAGGTTCCGGAGGACAAGTGGGATGAGACAATCGACTTCTTTATTCCTCAGGAAGGTGGAGCCGCATATCTGGACAGCATGTGTATCCTCAAGGATTCAAAGCATGCAGATCTTGCAAATGAATTCATCAACTACATCCATCGCCCGGAAGTCTATGCCAAATTCCTTGATGCATTCAACTTCCCGTGCTTCGTAAACATGAAGGCCGAGCCATACATGACAAGCAAGCCTATGTACAAAGCAAACGAGATGGACAACTGCACATTGAAGGTTGACATCGGTGTAGGTCTTGATAAATTCAACGAAAGATGGCAGGACATCCGTTTTGCTGACTAATTAGCTATAGACGTGCCACTATCTCCGTCGGAGCTCCATGTGGCACAAAGTGTGTGTCATTTCACGCACAAGTCTAAAGGAGGTTTCCATAAAGGGGGCCTCCCAAATATTGGGGTATAACCACATAAAAACAAACACTTAGGAGTATTCAAATTGAAACGCTTCAACAAAATCCTTTCCGGCCTTTTATGCGCCGCAGCATTTTTCACCTTGTCTTCATGCTCTAAAAAAGACGACCGCACATTATATCTGTATAACTGGACATATTACACACCATAAGAAGTAGTCCAGGCCTTCGAAAAAGAATTCAACTGTACCGTAAAACTCGACAGCTATTCAACTTGTGATGAGATGTATGCAAAACTCAGAGCTGGTGCTAAAGGTTATGATGTTGTAATTCCATCCAACGATTTTGTTTCCATAATGATCAAGCAGGGAATGCTCCAGGAAATTGACCAGAGTAAATTCACAAACCGCAGTAAAATCAATCCGGTGATCCTTGAAAAAGCTGACTATGACCCGGAAATGAAATATGCTGTTCCTTATGCCCTAAGTGCCACAGGAATCATGGTCAATAAAACAAAGGTTACCAATCCCAATTACTCACGTGACTATGATATTTTTGAGGATCCTCAGTTCGCAGGACATTCAACAATGATGGATGAGATGCGCGAGGTTATCGGTTGTGCCCTCCTGTATCAGGGAAAGGACATGAACAGCACATCTGACGCAGATTTGAATGAAGCCTATGAGTTGATCTCAAATAAATGGAAGCCGAGCCTTGCAAAGTTTGATGCCGAAGGTTTCGGTAAGTCTTTTGCTTCTGGTGATTTCTGGCTGTGTCAGGGTTATCCGGAGATTGTATTTGGTGAAGTTGACAAAAGCCGCTGGGAAGAGACAATTGATTTCTTTATCCCGGAAGAGGGAGGTCCTGCCACTCTGGACAGCATGGTTATCCTCAAGGATGCCCCGCACGCAGAACTTGCAAATGAATTCATCAACTTCATTCACCGCCCTGAGAACTATGCAATCTTTATTGACGAATTCCACTATCCATGTGTCGTAAATCTTGAGGCACTTCAGTTCACTACTGAGCCGTCAATGTATGATGCCCAGCAGGCATATAACTGTACATTAAAGCTTGACCTTGGTGAAGATCTGGACAAGGTTCACGATATCTGGCAGAAAATCAGGTTCAACTAAAAGCGAATAACAATATGACTTGATACCCCGATGCATTGTTGTGTCGGGGTTTATTTATTTTATTTACGTCCCAGCTCAACCGACTTGTTGTAGGCGGCTGTGGCAGCATCAATCACTGCTCCGCGGAAATTGTGCTTTTCCAGGGCAATCACACCTTCGATTGTCGTACCCGCAGGAGAACATACTGCATCCTTTAAGTCGCTTATTGCACGTGGATCCTGGAGTGCCATGGTGGCGGCACCACGCAATGTCTGGGCGGCATAAACATAGGCCTGAGCCCTTGGTATGCCGAAACGTACAGCCGCATCCGCCAGTGCCTCGATAAACAGGAATGCATAAGCCGGTCCTGAACCGCTAACGGCCGTTACACCATCCATCAGTTTTTCCGGGACAACCTCCGCTTTTCCGCATGCATTGAGGAGAGATTTTACAGTCTCCGTCTCATCGTTCTTTACATCCGCGCTTGGACTAAGGGCAATCATTGCCTCACCGACTGTTGCAGGCAGATTTGGCATTATTCGTATGATATGCGGCATTACGCTGTTTCCCTCTGGGGCAGAAAGCACGCTGTCGTTCAGTGCAGACTGAATTGTTGAGATTGATACACCAGCCGCCATGGATACAAGCACTTTGTTCTCTGTAAAATGCGGTTTTATTTCCTGCAGAACGGTTTTGACGTAGGCAGGTTTAACAGCAAGAAATACAATGTCACTGGCACCTACAATCTCTGCGTTTGTCTTGAGCACGTTGAGGCCGTGTGTCCTTGCAAAATCAGTGGCCTTTGAAAAGTCAGCATCCGTTACAAAAATGTTTGCCGCCGTAAACTTTTTTGCAATTCCTTCCATCAAAGCACCACCCATCATTCCGGTGCCGATGCAGCCTATCTTTATCTCGTTCAAGTCTTTCATTTTATTCCTCCCGTTTATTTTCTTACATATTCCGTCAGTGCGGACTTACGCTTGATTCGTCGGTTAAAAACAAGGTTCCCTTTTTGCTTCCGTCAACGAGGGATGCAAGCGGTTTTTCATTCTTGCTGTTTGCCAGAATCATAGGAATGCCGTGTGACGTCACTTTTTCCGCGGCCTGAATCTTTGTCCTGATTCCTCCGGTTCCAAAGCTGTTTGTCTTTCCAATTGTGATTGATTCAAGAAGGGCAGGAATGTCCTTTACTTCCTCCACCAGCTTTGCATTCGGGTTTGTCTTGGGATTGTCCGTGTAAACTCCGTCTATGTCGCTGAAGAGGATAAGAAGATCCGCACTCCACAAAATTGCTGTAAGAGCAGAAAGGTTGTCATTGTCGCCGATGCTGTTTTCCTCAAATGATACGCTGTCGTTTTCGTTGATGATCGGAACCACGCCTTCGTCAACAAGCGTAAAAAGGGTATTCCTCATGTTGAGCGTGTGATGATAGTCCTCAAAATCTTCCTTGATGAAAAGCAGCTGGGCCACATGTACATTCTGTTTTGCAAAAGCAGCCCTCCACTTGTCCATCAGCTCCACCTGACCTATGGCACAGAGAGCCTGCCTGTAGTGCATGTCCTTTTTGTGCGCCCATCCGTCAATGGCAGAAAGACCTGCTACCTGAGCTCCTGAGGAGACTATGATTATCTGCTTGCCCTGTGAGATCAGAGTTGAACAGCTAGTGGCAAGGGTGTTCAAGAAATCTATGTTGATTGTTCCGTCTTCCTTTGCCAGTGAATTGCTTCCGAATTTGATTACTATTTTCTTGGCATTCTGAATTGCCTCTTGGGTTGTCATCGTATCTGTCCGTCCCCGTCGATTAAGAATTTTGTCGTGGTCAAAGCTGTTACACCCATGGGACCGCGTATATGAAGCTTCTGAGTGCTTATGCCAAGCTCTGCTCCAAAGCCGAATTCTCCGCCGTCGGTAAAACGTGTGCTTGCGTTGACATAAACACATGCCGCATCAACCTGCTTCTGGAATTTTCTTGCAGTTGCACGGTTGTTCGTGATGATGCATTCGCTGTGCTTTGTATTGTGGGTGTTGATGTGCTGGATTGCCTCGTCAACAGAAGAAACTGTCTTTACCGCAATGATGAAGTCAAGGAACTCGTATCCGAAATCGCTGTCCTGAGCCTCCACAAGCTTGTCCTGGGGAACAACGCCCTGTAGGATTGCATGGCTTTCCTTGTCTGCCTTGATAAGAACCTTTCCGTCAAACTCGCGTGCCATCTTCGGAAGGAAGTCCTTTGCAACAGAGCGGTTAACAAGAACGGTCTCTATGGCATTGCATACACCGGGCCTCTGCATCTTGGCATTCTTTGCGATTCTTGCGGCCATTTCCAGGTCTCCGTCACAGTCAACATAAAGATGGCATACACCAGCACCAGTTTCGATTACGGGAATATGAGCGTTTTGAACGACGGTATTTATCAGCTTGGCACCACCTCGAGGAAGAACAACATCAATCAGTCCAACCGCATTCAATATCTGATCAACATCTGAGTGATCCGTGCTCTGGCAAAGATGAATAGCAGAAGGAACTCCGTCCTCACCCGCATCCTTTAGTCCCTGAACAATTGCTTTTGTGATGGCGTTGTTTGAGTTGATGGCAGAAGATGAGCCCCTGAGGAGGATTGCGTTTCCACTCTTGTATGCAAGGGCAAAAGCGTCCACCGTGACATTCGGGCGGCTCTCGTAGATAATTGCGACTACACCAAGCGGAACACGTGTCTGCCTTATTGTCATGCCGGCCGGAGTTGTCCAGCCTGCAACATCTTTTCCAATGGGGTCTTCCTGCATGATGATTGTCTTGAGGCCTGATATCATGGAAGCGATTTTCTTGTCATCAAGGGAAAGGCGGTCAATCAATGCCTCTGTCATTCCTGATGCACGTGCTTTTTCCACATCAATTGCATTTGCCTTTAGAATCTCGGGTTTATTTTTTTCGATTGAATCTGATACCGATTTAAGTGCATGATTTTTTTTAATTGCATCGTGAAGGGCCAAAACTTCGGCTCCTTTTTTTAATTCCATGCAAACTGAATTAATATCCATGAGCGTGGCCTCCAGAGTAGAATTGAAGAACTCTAATTCTTGTAATTAATAATTTGCCAAAAAATACATTCCCAGAAGAATTGCGATTCGAGTTTTATCTTCCGACCATGAAACATTAGCTGGCAGAGATTTTATGTACCACCAGAAGATGCCGAACTCAGGGTCAATCCTAAGAGCGTATTCGTCAAAGTCCTTGGTCTTGGTCTGGCTACCGAACATCAGATAAACAACTGTATCTACAATCTCAAGAAATGGTTTGTAAGAAGCTACATAAGATTTTGCCTGTATCAAGCCTTCAAATTCCTTCAAATGATACAGAACCTGTGCCTTTAATTCTTCGTCTGATTTTTCTACCCATGTTTTTTGAATCAATAAAACAAGGTTATTGTTGAAGCTGGAAATCAATTTATCTTCGGCAGAATCCCCGGCATTTGCAATCAACTGAAAAGCGTCTCCAGTTGCATTAAAAGCCTGAGCTACCAGGATACTGCTTTCCTTGACAGTAGAGATGTCTTCTGCAGAAAGCAATTCACTCAGTGCCTTCAACGATTTTTCATCCAAGAATTCTTTAATCAAATCACTGCTCATAATAGAAACATTTTAGTTTTTTATTGAAAAATTTTCAAGTAGTGCAGTGAATTATTCCTCAGAGCCCTCGTATTCGTCTTCCTCGATTTTTACGGAATCAGGCATAACTGTCTGAGGTGTGTCCGGGGTTGAAGTCGGTGCCTTTTTACCGCGTGGAAGATAGCGTCCCAGTACCTGACTCTCAAGTTTGTCCTGAAGGTTGAACTTGTCAATCGCCCATGCACAGAGCTTTGTGAATATCGTCATTCCACCAATCAAGCCGGCTAAAAAGCTTACGAGTATTGCCACCAGGGAAAGCTTGCCCTCAGGACTGAATCCCAGGCACTTGAACAGGATGAATGAGCTCAAGACTATCAGAAGGATAATCAGGCCGAATGTAAGGATGATATTGAATACAGATGAAATGAATATGAACAGAATTGTAAATGAATGCTTAGACATTTTTGTTCCTCCTTGATTTGACTTCATTAACTATAAAACTGATCAATAAAAGAGCAACGCACACAACGATGACGGAATCCGCCACATTGAACGTAGGCCACCTCTTGCTTTCAAAATAAATCGGGAAATACACGTCGATAAAATCCACGACACCCTGGTCACGGAAAAAGCGGTCAATCAGATTGCCGATACCTCCTCCCATAATGCCGCAGAGAGCCCAGCGCTGAAGCTTTGTAAAATCATTGCTGCGGAAATAGACCACACAAACAGCGATAATCAGAATCAAGGGAGCAAACGAGAACAAGACCGTCCTCCATGACTGAGACAGAGTTGACCCGATGCTGAATGCAACCGCATTGTTCCTGACGTGAATGAACTGAAGGAAACTTCCGATTACCTGAATCACGCCTTCATCCGTATTGGAAAAGAACGTCGTCTGGGGAATATTCTTTACGACGAGCTGCTTTGTAACCTGATCCGCAATAATCGTGAGTACAAGCAGGATTAACGGTATTAGTTTTTGTTTTAACGGTGTCTTTTGTTTTTCTGCAAGTGTTTTTGTATTTTGTTCCATACTCATAATATACTAAAGTCCTGTATTAAAGTCTATAAAAATAGTTTTAAGTCCCGTATCATTTTCAAGTTTTTTTGCCATGAGCTGAACACCAAAGGTTTCCGTCTGATAATGACCGCCTTCTATCACAGTCATTCCAAGCTCTTTAATCACATGGAAATCCTGATGCGTCACCTCGCCCGTGATAAAGCAGTCCGCACCCTGGGCATAGGCCTGATCTGCATCATCTGCGGCACCACCGGAAATAACGGCAACTCTTTTTACAGTCTGTTTTCCAAAGGGATAGATGCGAAGGATTTTTCTTCCATCAGGGAACAGCCTCTCTGAAAGTTCCTCAACTGAAACCTCTTTTTCAAGGTCTCCCACCGCACCGAGCTCCATTCCATGCCAGAAGCCAAATGGCTTTACATCCTTTAGTCCCAGCTGACCTGCTATGCCGAAATTGTTTCCCACCTCATGAATTGCGTCAAGGGGAATATGACTTGCGTAAAGTGCCAGATCGTTCTGCAAAAATGCCTTTATCCTCTGATAATGAGTTCCCGTCACAGCTTGACATCCGCCCCAGAAAAGTCCGTGATGAGTGAATAAAAGCTGTGCTCCGTTTTTTACTGCAAGTTCCGCCGTGGCAACACATGCATCAGTAGCAAATGCCACCTTTGTAATCTGTTTTGAATCCGGTGCGCTGTTTGTAATCTGCACGCCATTCAGTGAAGGGTCTCTTGAATAAAGCTCCGGTTTAAGAATCGAATCAAAATATGAAGCAAGTTCGTTTAACGTCATAGGGAATCCTTAGTTGTTTGCGTGAGGTGTGTTCATGCTGTCGATTATGGACTGTTCAATTGAACGCTCAAGCACGGTCGCAATGTGGCTGGACATGTAGAATGTTCCGTCACGCTCGATATCAAAAATGTTTTTTGCAAGCAGCGGATATGTCTGCTCAATAGGGCCATACTCAGGAGTTGAATATGTCGGTATTGTTGCAAGGTCAAAGATTCCGTCACAAGCCGTTTTATTGCCTGCCATATTTGAAAGCAATGCCCCGGAAGTTAAATCTGCTCCGTCCGTAACAATGTAGAATTTATCAGATGAGTCCGCCGAGATGATTGGAAACAGGGCAGAAGAAACCTTAGTGTAATATTCATCCTTGTGCTTAAGTGCATCCTCATATTCCTCTGCATTATTATTCTGGGAATACATCATGCAGAAACGCCTTAAGAATCTTGAGTCACGCAGATCACCAAACCAGACGGCTTCCGTGCCAAACAACTGGGCACAATAGACAGTATATCCGTCACGTGCAAGCTTTACGCAGAAAGGCTCATACATGCTGCTGGAGGAAAGGGCACCCGGTATGAGCAGGATGGATTTTCCACCGTTGGATTCACCCGTGTATTTGTTTACAATCAAGGTGGCATAGTCAAGCGGAGACTCACACTCAACATAGCCGGCTTCCTTCAGGCAATAGCGCTGCTGACTTGTCTTGACCGCAAAAGTCTTTGTGTTGATTTTTGCAGGCCTGTAGATTATGACAAATACAGAGATGACGATCACCGCAATCAGGTTAACGATGGAAACAATTATGAACAGTATGCCGTAGTGGTCTACCACAAGCTTGTGATGCAGGCGGATAAGGGCCCTGATGTTCCAGATAAAGTTGAAGAAAGCGATTCCCGTAATCAGGATGTTCATTGCCGTAATCTCAAATGCCACCTGAAAGATTAAACACAAAACCAGCGTTATAAGAGGCAGTACAGAGAGAGGATCCAGATGTGCCTGACGCGTAAAGAATATTCTGGCGCAGGAAATGCCCAAAAGCAAAAGCAGGAGCAGTTCCCCGAGAGTTTGATTTGTCATGCGTTCATTTTAGCAAAAAGATAGTAGAAAATTCAAGTATACGAAGTAAATCGCTTGACATTATACATGAAAATTTTATATAATGGTTTTACATTATTGGAGCGATGGCAGAGTGGTCGAACGCGGCGGTCTTGAAAACCGTTATACTCTTACGGGTATCGGGGGTTCAAATCCCTCTCGCTCCGTACTGAAGGCCTCTAGGGCTTCGGTTTGAACTTTGGAGGCGTGGT
>JAGCYQ010000144.1 GCA_017960765.1 Treponema sp. | reverse complement strand
GGTTCATAAACGCAAACAGCAGCCCGAACAAACCGTTCTGCGGCGGCATTACTTCCAGAATCTGGTCAGTTGTTATGCTCATATATGCAATATATTGCATAATTTTAATGTTGTCAACTTGTTTTGAGCGATGACGTCGTTTTCTTCTTATAATTAATTTCACTATGAATATAGGAAAAATATGGTATAATTAGTTTTTATGAAAGTTGTCATTGTTGAAGATGAGTTCAGAATTCGCGAAGGTCTTGAAAAACTGACAGTAAAACTCAGTGATGAGTATGAAATTGCGGGAACGGCAGAAAATGGAATTCAGGGGCTTGAGCTTATCCGCAGGACAAAACCTGATATTGTTATTACCGATATCCGTATGCCTGAAATGGACGGTCTTGAAATGCTTACGCAGATAGCTCAGGAAAAACTGCCTGTTAAAGTTATTGTTCTGAGTGCCTATTCTGAATTTGATTATGCCCGCCGTGCCATGAAACTTGGCGTTACCGAGTATCTTTTAAAACCACTTTCGTATACAGATTTTGCCCAGGCCATGAAAACGGTCACAGCCCAGGCTTTGGCGGAAAAACAGCGCAAGCCTGCACAAATAGGCACATTGACGCAGATGTTTTCTGATATTCTGAACCGGCGGATTGAGCTTTCTGACGACATTATAAGCTATCTTTCCAATACCTATGGGGTTGAAAAAGACGGAAGTTTTATACTGGTATGTCTGTATCTTGGTACTGAATACCGACATAAAGAAACACATGCCCGAACTTTGTTTAAACATATACTTGCATCATATCAGAGTGCCGAAGAGTTGAAATACTGTTTTGCTGAGTGCGAATCGAAACAAGCGGTAACAGCAGTTATATACAAGTATATGGCGTATGAATACCTTGAAAACTGGATTTCGCTGCAGGTGTCTAAAACACCGCCTCCAGGGGCTTCTATCGGTATGATACAGGTCAATGACCTGGAAAATCTTGCTTCTGGTTTTGAAAGGCTTTATCCCTATATGGACTGGAACCTTTCTTTCAGCAGCTGTCGCCTTATTTCCTATCCTGCTATTACTGCTGTGCAGACAGATTCTTGTATCTACCCAATTCTGCTTGATTCCAAAGTTAAAAATGCTGTGGCAGAGGGGCAGTGGAATCTTGTCAGGGAGATTACCGCAGACTTTCATCGGTGTTTCCGCAACGGCCGTTTGTATGTTCCTAGAGAAATAAAAGAATGTTATGTGCGGTTTTTGTGGGTAGTAATCGCTATGGCAAAAGAAGTCGGTAATGCCGGCACAAAAAGTGTTGAACAGCAGCAGCTTTTGAACTGGATAATGAATGCAAAAGTACCTGAGGAATTGGAGTCTGCCGCTGAACATCTGTATACAACGCTTGAAGGTGCTGCCGCAGATGAAGATATGCACCTTATCATAAAAAAGGCGAAACGATTTGTTCTTGAAAATTACCGGCAGGGCGTTACGCTTGAAACGATAGGTGATAAACTGAATGTAACGCCTGAGTATCTTGGAACCTTGTTCAAACGCGAGACAGGCGTATCGTTTTCAAATTTTCTGAAAAAAGTCCGCATCGACCGGGCAAAAGAACTGCTGGCTACTACAAACATGAAAACTTACGAAATTTGTGAGGCAGCGGGATACACAGATACCAAGTACTTTTCAAAGGTTTTCCGGGAAGTAACCGGCATGCTGCCACGTGATTACCGGAATACAATTAAATAACTGACTTATATTAGCTTTTTCCCCCTTTTTAAAGATTATTCGTATTTTTGATTCTCTTTACTATGGAATACTATAAAACTGTCACAGAAAGTATTCAAAAATAGGGGGAATAATATGAAAGGAAGCTTGAATCCTGCCGCAAGACGTCAACAGATTGGTCTTCTGTTTGTTCTGCCGGCAATTTTGTATATGCTTGTCTTTGTCGGATATCCGATAATCAGCAATATAGTTTTAAGTATGCAGAATGTAACTGTCCGCAATCTGGTGAAAGGTAAGAAACTGTTCATCGGACTGGATAATTACAAAACTTTATGTAAAGATCCTGTTTTCTGGAAGGCTCTTAAAAACACACTGGTGTTTACGGTTTCCTGTCTTGTTGTTCAGTTTATTATAGGATTCGCTCTGGCGCTTTTTTTCAATAAGAAATTTAAGTTTGCAAAGCCTGTTCGTGGTCTGCTTATGATTCCGTGGATGATTCCTATGACTATTACTGGACTTATGTTCAAGTTTATGTTTTCAACAAAAGTCGGTATCGTAAACTATTTCCTTGAAACACTGGGGTTTATTTCTTCTAACATTGAATGGCTTACCAGTCCGAATACTGCCATGGTGGCAGTTATCATAACCAATATCTGGATAGGAATTCCGTTCAATATGATTCTTATTTCGACAGGATTAACTTCTATTCCTGAAGAATTATACGAAAGTGCCGCAATAGACGGGGCAAATACTGTTCAGCGGTTTTTCAGGATTACACTTCCCATGATGCGCTCTACGATTGAGTCTATTCTTGTTCTCGGCTTTATTTATACATTCAAAGTATATGATCTGGTCTGGGTTATGACGAGCGGTGGCCCGGTAAATGCAACTCATCTTATGTCAACGTATTCGTACAAACTTTCGTTTGAAAAATTCCAGTACAGTATGGGTTCTTCGGTTGCAAATGTACTGCTGGTCGTTTTGCTTATTGTGGGTGTTTTATATCTGAAAATTACTATGAATGGAGAAGAATCAAATGAAAGATAAAACAGTAGCTGTTAAAAAATTTGAAGTGCTTGCAAAAGAAAAAAGTGTATGGATGTGCGTTATTTCTGTGTTTATTCTGTTTTTAATGCTGTTTCCCATTTTCTGGATGTTGAATACCTCTCTTAAAACAGAAACTGAAATATTTCAGTCTCCGCCCACATTCTATCCTCATGAGCTGAATAAAAAGTCCTATGCGGCCCAGGTGGAAACAGGTGACTTTAACATGTTCAAGTCTTTCGGAAACAGCATGATTATCTCCACCGGAGCCATGCTTATTGCTGTTATACTCGCAGTTCCGGGAGCGTATGCCATAGGAAGATACCGCTTCAAAGGCCGGAAAGCTGTCCTCCTCGGTTTTCTGGTTACACAGATGCTGCCTGTATCAGTTTTGCTGACTCCTATGTTCATTATGTTCAAGAAAATGTACCTGTATAACACCTGGGGTTCCGCAATTTTGGCGGATGCAACTATCGGCATTCCATTTTCCATTCTTATTTTGAAAAATTACTTTGCGGCTATCCCTAAAGAAATGGAAGAAGCGGCCTGTATTGACGGCTGTAGTACATTCGGGGCATTTATCAGGGTACTTGTTCCGGTGGCTGTTCCAGGTATTGTAGTCTGTGCCATTTTCTCATTTCTGTACGCATGGGGCGACCTTGCCTATGGAATGACCTTTATTCTTGATCAGCCTATGAGGCCTATAACTGCGGGTATTTTCAATTTCATGGGACAGTACGGAACAAAGTGGAGCTATCTTTCCGCATTCGCCATAGTAACTATTATTCCTGTCGCAATTATATTTATTTTTATGCAAAAATATATTATTGCCGGTATGACGAGTGGTGCCGTAAAAGGGTAAAAAATGATACAATAGGAAACATGAAGCGCGGAACACGGAAAAAATTAGGCCTCAGACTGAAACTGCTGGTATATTTCGGTATTCTTACCAGTGTGCAGGTTCTGGTATTGCTTGCCTATTCTGCTATTCATGTTTCTACGATACTGCAAAGAAATACCAGCCAGCTTACAGAAATAAATCTGGCTCAGACGGCTGCCAATCTTGATTTACGCACTCAGTCATATAAGGATTTAATCTACCAAATATGGACTGGAGATGATTTTGTCGCCTGGGTTGATGCAATAAATGCGGAAACCAATGTTTCTGTTGTAACAAACCAGATGCGGCGTCAGATGCGGACAATTCTTAATTCAAAAGAGTATATCCGGTCAATTACCATAATCAGTGCGAACGGCAAGGTTATAACCTATGACACTCTGACGCCGGCGACATACGAAAATTCGTGGTTGGGAAATTTCAGCCTGTCTCAAGATGAACTGTATTCGCTTGTTTCGCAGGATAATGGCATGCATCTGTTTCCGACAGAATATGCGACAACTTTTACGAACGAAGACCAGTATTTGTTTCATATTGCCCACCGCATAATCGACTGGAAAAAACTCGACAAGCAGTGCGGTGTTGTTATTCTTTCACTGGATGAAAGTCTGCTTTCTGATATTATTGCGCCTGAAAGCATATTTAAAGAGGACTATGCTCTGCTGATTGGAGAAGACGGAAGAATTATTTCAGCACAGGATAAATCAATTATAGGTTCTGTTTTCAGAGAGGAAAAAATTCCGTCGGCGTATTCCGTCTATTCCTACAGGCATGATGCCCTCGGCTGGACTATCGTTCAGGTAAAAAATGAAACCCAAAACAAGAAAATTATTACCCAGAATATTCTTATTTCAGGCAGTATCAGTTTAGGAAGTCTTTTAGTAACGCTGCTTTTTATCTGGAATATTTCCGGTCAGCTGACTCATTCTATACATGTTGTTGTACAGGGAATGCGCAGAACTCGTACCGGCAGCCTGCCTGAACCACTCAGTACCACAGAAGATATGTCACCCGAAATAGTCAGTATAGTAAGTCAGTATAACAGGACAATTGACCGTCTTGAACAGGCTATTCAAAAAGAAAAAGAAGAAACTGCAAGCCGTCAGCAGGCCGAAATCCGTATGCTTGAAGCACGTATAAATCCACATTTTATCTACAACACGCTCGATACGGTCAACTGGATGGCGATAGACAAAGAAGAATATGACATGAGCAATGCCATAAGTTCGCTTGCTACTATTCTGCGCTATGCCATAAGCAACAGCAACAAGATTGTAACTGTGCGTGATGAGGTTGAATGGCTCAAGCGGTATATTTACTTGCAGCAGTACCGCATGAAAAATCAGTTTGTCTGCAATATCGATGTGGCGGAAAATGTTATGGACTGGTCGGTTCACAAACTGCTGATTCAGCCCTTTGTGGAGAATGCCATTATTCACGGGTTTGAAAACGCTGAAGGCATTTCTGTGCTTGATGTCATTATGCGGAATGTAAATGATAAACTATCTATTACTATTCGTGATAACGGAAAAGGTTTAGATGAACATTTGACAAGGATTATAAACTCTGGTTCTTGGAAGCAGAACCGCGGTGCGCTTGGTATCGGTATTTACAATGCACTTATGAGATTGCATATGTATTGCGATGGGCAGGAAACAGTTTGTGTGACATCTGCTCCGGGTAAAGGAACCGAAATTACGGTGGATTTTCCGGTAGAAACGGAAAAATCAGTTTAGTTTTATCCACCTTTTTAAAGGTTTTTCCGATTTTTGGCTTTGAAAAGGTGGATTTAGAATAACATTACAATCTTATATGGAATCAAAAAAAGGGGGATTATCATGAAAAGATTTGTGGTGTTTTTAATGGTCGTTTGTCTTCTTTTCAGCACAGTTGCCTGTGTAAAGAAAGAGAGTACAAAAACAGCTGCTTCTGCTGCCAATGGTCCGTCAGGAAATGTCGTAATCTGGTACTATTGGGAAACCGTAGGTCATCAGAAGGCTTTGGATCACATTATTACAGAGTTCAACAACAAGCAGAGTGCTATTAAGGTGAGTGCAAAGTATGTACCGTTTGCTGATTTCAAAAAACAGCTTTCAATCGGTGCGGCTGCTTCTGAATTGCCAGATTTGGTAATTCTTGATAATCCTGATCATGCGTCTTATGCGAGCATGGGTATTTTTGCAGACATTACCGGTAAATTTGATGTAAGCACATACTATCCGGGACCGGTAAATTCCTGCACACTGAATGGCCGCTTGTATGGTGTTCCATTCGGAAGCAATGACCTGGTACTTTTTTATAACGAAGATATGTTAAAAGCCGCCGGAGTTTCAGTTCCAACTACATGGAACGAACTGCTTGATGCTGCTGCGAAATGTACAAAAGGCAATGTATCGGGATTCGCACACAGCTCTCTGCAGAATGAAGAAGGTACCTTTAACTTTCTTACCTGGCTTTGGTCAACCGGTGCGACTTCTTATGAAATCGGTACTGCAAACGGTATTAAAGCGTTGACTCAGGTTCAGAAAATGATACAAAACGACGGCATGACTGTTGAAGCAATCAACTGGACACAGGGTGATACCATGAATCAGTTTATTTCTGGTAACCTTGCTATGATGATAAACGGTACTTGGCAAATTCCTACTATGCGTGAAGAAGTTCCTGATATGCACTGGAATGTTGCACCGATTCCTCAGGACAAAGTACAGGCTTCTGGTCTTGGTGGTGAGAATTACGCTGTTATTGCAGGTGGTAATGAAGCTGCTGCAATTGAATTCCTGAAATATGCGACATCAAAAGATGTTTGTCTGTACATGATGGAAAAAATGGGATATATCTCGTCTGATTCAACTATTGCAGAAGGTCAGTTCGGAGATGACCCGGTATATAAGGTATTTGTTGATGAAATGAAATACGCTGGTGCCCGCGGCCCGCTTCCTGAATGGCCGGACATTTCAGATGCTATTTCCCTTGCTTTCAACGAAGTAATGACAGGAGCAAGTACTCCAGAAAAGGCTGCTGCCAAAGCACAGACAACGATAGATTCAATTCTTGGAAAATAAAAAGGCGTGCCGTATGACGGCGTTGAGCCTTTAACGAAAAGTAGCCATGAGTTTTTGCAAGCTCATGGCTACTTTTGTACTAGAATAATCATGATGGACAATGTAAAAAAGTTCGTCCTGGAAATACGAAATATATGCAGATGAGGAAAATATGCACACCATAAAAATTACAGACCGTTTTTTTACCAATTACCGGGATCTGGTACGGGAGAAAATGATTCCGTACCAATATAAAGTTCTGAATGATGAAATAGCCGTAAACATTGAACGTGAGCGGAACGATAATTCCATTCCGAACGAAAAAAGTCACTGTCTTGAAAACTTTAGGATTGCGGCTGGTCTTAGAAACGGTGAGCATTATGGCTGGCAGTTCCAGGACAGCGATGTGTATAAATGGCTTGAAGCGGTATCATATTCTCTTATGGAAAAGCCCGATGACAATCTGAAGGCTATAGCAGATAGCGTGGTAGACCTCATCGCACTGGCCCAGGAAGAGGACGGTTATATTTCAACATATTTCCAGCTGAAATGCCCGGAACGCAAATTCAAAGACCTGGCGTGGAGTCATGAGCTATACTGTGCGGGGCATTTAATGGAGGCGGCAGTCGCGTATTACGAGGCAACGGGCAGCGAGAAAGTACTCGCCGTGGCGCGAAAAAACGCGGACTGCATCTGCCGGTATTTTGGTACTGGAAAAGGACAGACACGCGGCTTTGACGGTCACGAAGAAGTAGAAATAGGCCTTATGCGGCTCTATCATCTGACAGGTGATGAGAATTATTTACAAACCGCTGTATATTTTCTGGATGAACGCGGTCAGAACCCGGATATCTTTATTGAGCAGAGCGCCACGGAACACGATGGTAAGCCGGATTTATCCGGTATTCTTTCTTTCCCAAAAACATACTTTCAAATTCATAAACCCGTACTTGAGCAAGATACCGCCGAAGGTCATGCCGTCCGCATGATGTACCTTGCTACCGCAATGGCGGATGTCTCACTTACCACCGGTAATAAGAAGTTGTATGAAGCTTGTAAGAAAATCTGGCACAATGTAGTTGACCGGCGCATGTATATTACCGGCGGGGTCGGCTCTAGTGTAATCGGGGAGTCATTCACGTTTGACTATAATCTTCCGAATGACACCATGTACTGCGAAACCTGCGCTTCTGTCGCGCTCATGTTTTTTGCACAGAACATGCTTTTGAATGAAGCACGCGGAGAATATGCGGATGTAATGGAGCGTGCACTGTATAACACAGTGCTTGACGGCATGGCACTGGACGGACGGCATTTCTTTTATGTAAATCCGCTTGAAGTGACTCCGGAGGCTTCTGCAAAGGATCCTGGGAAAAGTCACGTAAAACCGGTGCGTCCTGAATGGCTGGGCTGTGCATGTTGTCCGCCGAATCTTGCACGCCTGCTCGCATCGCTTGACAGGTATGCGTTTCATGAAAAAGACGGTATTGTTTTTGCTGATTTGTTTATGAATGCCAAGGCAGAGTTTCCGGGGCTTACGGTGGAAGAAGAAACAGAATATCCGTGGCAGGGGAATGTGATGTTCAGTCTGAAAACTACAACGGCTGGCAGTGATGCGAAGTCTGCTTGTGAGATACGTATGTTTGCAGTACGCATTCCGGGATGGACTGCATATACTACCTGCAATGCAGGAACTTCGACCGGCAGGTGCACTGTAGAGGGCGAAGAGGCGGTTAGAATAACACTGAACGGCAAGCCGCTTGTGGCTGACTCTAAGATTTGTGGAAAAGCTGCTATGCTTAAAGATGGCTATCTCTACCTGACGGGTCCGTTTGAAGATGATGTACTGAAACTTGAATTTGCGATGCCTGTTATAAAAATGTCAGCACATCCTTTTGTACGTGCGGATAACGGAAAAATTGCAGTCATGCGTGGCCCGCTCGTATATGCGCTTGAAAGCATTGATAACGGCACAGGTCTTAACCGCCTGTTCCTGCGTGATGATACGGCCTTTACATGGCAGTTCAGAACTGATTTGCTGAATGGAGTCGGCATCGTAAAAGGAAAGGGATACCGTATCCCGGATACAGCCGGTAGGGTATGGCAGGAATATCCGGCAGAAGATTCGCAGGCACCGCTTTACGCTCCGTATTCATCGGATTTAGAAACTAAGGCTGAATGTGTGGAACTAACCTGGATTCCATACTTTGCATGGGCAAACCGTGGTATAAACGAAATGTCAGTTTGGATTCGGCAGAAATAAGCGGCAAAATCACTTTAGCTGATAAAAAAGCACTTCCCGGTTTTAAGGAAGTGCCTTTTTGTTTTCAGAATCAAATTTGAATTAAATTCCTATAAAGTGTGAATCAACCTTGTCTTTTACGTAAGCTACAAAATCAGCAAGCTTCATAACCTGCTGGTCACGGCCGTCGCGGAATCGTACCGCTACGGTTCCTTCCTTTTTCTCGTTTTCGCCTACAACAAGAATGTAAGGAGTTTTGTGCTCTTTTGTGATGGTTTTTATCTTGTT
>JAGCYQ010000014.1 GCA_017960765.1 Treponema sp. | reverse complement strand
TCCTGTGCCAAGGATAAAGCCTATGTATGATGAATAGAGGTTTCCCTCCTCCGGGCATGCGGCACCAGCCAGAAGTGCGGCAACAGTATCATTCAAAAGCGAGATCTTTACTTTTTTTGTCCATCCGTGCTCAGAAAGTGCCTGTGCAAGCTCTTTTCCGATATGACATCCGACTACCTCAGGGGCCTTGATTTCCTTGGAGAAGCCCAGAAGAATACCGTCTCCGTCCTCTGTGATTGTCATTGGATATGAGAAACAGAATCCGATGTTAGATGACTTATCCTTAAGATGCTCAAGATTCTCTGCAAACTGCTCAAAGAATTCCTTGCGGGACAGCTCACGCTCAATTCCCGGCATTTTTGTTTTTTCCATGAAATCTATTACAGGCTGTCCTGACTGGTCAAAGGTAACAAGGCATGAGCGGAAATTGGTTCCACCGGCATCGATTACTATTACGCTTTCTCCGGCGAGCTTTCTTTCCGGCGGGACACAAAAGGTCCTGATCATATCCTGTCCGGCTTTACGTCCTGAAAGACCCTCGTTCATATCGTACAAAAGGGAATCCACGATAGGATTCATATCAAAATTCAACGGAAAATTATGCTTCCCCAAAAAAACTGCGGCGGAATTATTCATTGAATGGCTCCTGAAAATATTAGTTGAATTATTCTACCATACTTTACACTTTTTAACAATACAATTACAATGAACTTCATGTCTTTAGAAGAACAATTGAAAAACCAGCTTAATCCTGAGCAGTACAGGGCTGTTACGACCATAGAAGGCCCCATACTGATCATTGCAGGGGCTGGAAGCGGAAAAACCCGTGTAATCACATATAGAATCGCAAACATGCTGGAAAAAGGCATTCCACAGAGCCAGATACTCGCATTGACCTTTACAAACAAGGCCGCCAAGGAAATGTCAGACCGCATAAAGCAATTAACAGGAAAAAAGCTCCAGAACCTTACGATAAGCACATTCCATGCCTTTGGTGTAAGGATATTAAGGCAGGACATAGATAAAATCGGTTACCGGCCCAATTTCTCAATATATGACGAGACAGACCGCTATTCCCTGATAAAGGAAACGGGACGTGAGCTTAAGTTTACACAGGACACACTTGACGTATACAAAATCGGAGGTCTTTTCAGCGACATAAAAACAGGAAGAAAGGCATTTACCGATGAGACAGATGCCTATAAAGCGCTGTACGAGGGCTATCAGGAAGGCCTCAAGCTCTTTAATTCAGTTGATTTTGACGACCTCATAACCCTGCCGATAAAGCTGTTCCGTGAGCATCCTGATGTTCTTGAGCAGTATAGAAGCCGCTACCGTTACATCATGGTTGACGAATTCCAGGACACAAGCCATCAGCAGTACGAGCTCATGCACCTTCTTTCGGACAAGAACGTGGCAGTTGTAGGCGACGATGACCAGAGCATTTACTCATGGCGTGGAGCAGACTATCAGAATATAGTCAATTTCGAGAAAGATTTCCCGTCGATGATAGAAATACGCCTGGAGCAGAACTACCGTTCAACAGGAACAATACTTGCGGCGGCAAACGGTGTAATCAAGCACAACACAAACCGAAAGGACAAGGAGCTGTGGTCAGGAAACGGTGACGGAAAGCCTATAGAGCTGTTCATGCCGGAAAATGAGGCCGCAGAGGCAGATTTCATAGCAGAAAGCATTCAGGGCATCTGTGCGGAGGAAAAGCGCCGTTACGAGGATTTCGGTGTCCTTATAAGATCCAATACCCAGAGCCGTCCGATAGAAGAAGCGTTCCTTGAGGCAAACATTCCCTATGTCATGAGCGGTGGAACGAGTTTTTTTGAGCGGAAGGAAATCAAGGACATAATCTCCTACCTAAGGGTCATATCAAATCACGATGACGACATAAACCTCCTTAGGATCATAAACACACCGCGTCGTGGAATAGGAAGAAGCGCAATTGACGCGATTAATCAAGTTGCAGATTCCCTTAAATCATCGCTGTGGACTTCAATAGAGCAGATATGTGCCTTTCCGGAGGATGCATGCCCGGTAGCACCCAAGACAAAAGCCGCTTTGCAGGAATTCCTTGAGGTCATAGAAGGCAACAAAAGCATGCTCGGTGGAAATGGACTCAGCAAAAAAGTCCGTGCCATGGTAGATCAGATTGAATACTACGATTATCTGATTGGAGAAAACCAGAAAAGTGAAAAGGCCGCACGATTCAAGATGATGAACGTAGACAGCCTTATAAAAAGCATGGAGCAATGGGAGAACAATCCTGCAAACGAGGACACAAGCCTTTATTCCTATTTGAACCGCATTACCCTGCTTTCAAGGGATGATCTTGAAGACGGGGAACAGGACAAGGGAAAAGTGAACCTGATGACGGTCCATGCAAGCAAGGGACTTGAGTTTCCAGTTGTGTTCATAGCCGGTGCAGAGGAAGGCCTTATGCCGCATGCCAGGGCTGTTGAGGAAGGCGGAGACCAGGCAGTTGAGGAAGAACGCCGTCTTTTTTATGTGGCAGTTACAAGGGCACGTGACAGGCTTTTGATTTCCTCATGCGTCAACCGCAGGAAAATGAATGCAACGATACAATGCGAACCCAGCCGTTTTCTGGATGAAATACCCGAGCAGCTTGTAAAATACCACGAAAGGCCCAAGGAAGTGGATGCGGAACAGGCTCATGAGCTTCTTCAGAACATGCTTAAGAATTTTGCACGACCCCGTGTTCCAAAGATTTAGGAAAGGGCTTTGTATCAGGCAACTTTTCATCATAAAACAAGCCTTTTCAGAAAACAAAAAATGTGATATAGTTTAATCAGAGTTATGGAGGAAACATGAGAAAAATTCGTATTTTTTTAACTTCCCTTTTGACTGCAGGAACCCTCGCTTTTTTTTGTATCTCCTGCCAGAGTACGGAGGATGTCGGAAAAGTAAAGGCTCCGGAAAAGATTTCAACAAATGACGACAAGGACACAAACCTGAAGCCACTTCTTGTAACCGAGCTTCCTACAATTGCATTTAGCGGGTCAGCCATAAAATACGAATGCGAATCCCTTTACCTGAACAACTGTACTGTAATTGAAGATCCCGCAGCCAGTCAGAAATACTCAATAAGAATCGAAAATGAATCCTCAACCGCTCAGATCAAAGTTCGTTTCCCGGCTGGAACCTATGAATGCATGATCTCCGAGAAGGCTCATGACAACAACCATGCCTCATTCTATGTATTTATCGATGACAATCCGCACAGGATGTATCCTAGCAATCCACCGCTGGGAACTTACGAGCTTACGACACGCTCACCTATTTACTTTACAATTGATGAGCCCAGGACCATTCTGATAACTATCAGGGCAAGTTCTTCAAGCAAAAAGGGATCAACCGGAATGTATCTTGATTACATCCAGTTTGTGAGAAGAAAATAAAACACTTTACAGAAATTTTTGATTGACTATTTTCCCAAATCAAGCATACGGCGATTATAGTCTGCCGGCGGTCTTTCGATTATGCTCCAGTCAAAATCCAGGACTCCATGAGGCGGGAATAATGGCGGTGGCGAAGGCTTCTTAAGCTGATGGTTCAGCTCGATTATTTCCTCTATTGTGCGTGTACCGTCTGTCAATGTAAGATATGGCTCACCAAAAGCCAATATTGTAGAAGTCCGTACCATGTAGTGAATCTCATTTCCAAGCTCATCATGGATTGTCTTTTGAACAAGAATTGAATTTGTAGTATATGGCTCAGGAAGTGAATCTGTTTTCTTTAGGTTCCTGATCTCTGTTCTTTTTCCAAGAGTACATGTGTAATTCTTGTCGCCTACCCAGAGATGCTTCGGCACATAATAAAGCTCACCGTTGTCGCTGAACGTAGCCACCGCATTCTCATCGTACTCCATGTCTGTTTCCCAATAACGTAACGGATATACGGCATCATCAGTGACATAATATGACAGAAGCTCCGTGTTGACCCTCGGACGGCTGATAAGGACACCGTTGGCATTTCCCACATCCTGCCAATAACCTGCAAGAAGGTTTCCCGATTCCATGACGGTTCCCTCAAGCAAGGAACTGACAGGTACAGAATCTGAATCCTCTGCTTTTATGGCAAAATTGAGGTAAAGCTTGTCACCAATCACCGCTATGGGCACATGGTAGGTTTGCTCGCCCCCAAGTCTTTTTCCGCCGAACTGAACCTGCATGTCCCATGCACCTGAGCAAAGATTCTCGGCTATCAGTATGTCACCGTCTTCCTGTACGCATTGAATACCGTATTCCTCAGTAAAAACCTCGTCTGTAAGGCTTACAAAGCGTATCTTTACTTCCTGGGCACTTGCTGATTTCCCAGCTGTGGCAGTATTCACGTCACGTGGATTCTTGGCGGTATACTCAGCACTTTCTGCTGCCCTGTCGTCATACCACTGGTAAAATGTACGCAATACAATCTGAGGAATGGACTGCTGGTTTGAATTTATATATCCAGAATCAAAAACGACATATCTGTTGTAGTTCTCCCAGATTCCTTCAAGCAGAAGAGGAACCTGACGCTCAGTTTCCTGTGCATGAAGCGGAATGGCCACAGCTAGAGACAATGCAATACTTGATAAAAATACAGACAGTTTCACTTTTTGAATATCGGCATAATTTGCAAAAGACCTTAGTGAATCGCTTCACCAAATCATTTGCTGCCCCATTTTTCCTCAACAGAGTCACGGAGCGAATATCGGATTATCTGCCTTTCCTCGAACGCCTTCTCTATCATGGAGTCTATTTCCATTTCCTCATATATTTTTTTAGCCTCCTGAATGTCGGCCCTGAGCACAGGATGTTTTGGGCTGAACAGGACGCAGCAGTCCTCATATGGCAGGATAGAAGTTGAATATGTATCTATCTCCCGTGCTGTATCACATATTTCCTCTTTATCAAGCCCTAAAAGCGGCCTGTAAAGCGGATACTGTGCGAAAGACTCAGTTACGGCAAGGTTCTCTACAGTCTGGCTTGCAACCTGACCAAGGCTTTCTCCTGTGATTATGGCATCTGCATGAATCCTCTGGCAAAGCATGTTTGCGGCCTTCATCATGCAAAGTCGAAGCATAAGTGTGGCAAACGGCTCCGGGGATTTTTTCTTTATCTGCATCTGAACGTCAGTAAATGAAATAATGTTCAGGTGGGTGTCATTTCCATATTCACCGATTTTTTTTGCAAGTGTCTCAACTTTCTGCTGGGCCTCCACTGAGGTATAGGGATATGAATGAAAATAAACACACTCAACCTTCATTCCCCTTCTCATCATCCTGTAACCTGCCACAGGACTGTCAAGGCCACCGCTAAGAAGCAAAAGTCCCTTACCGCTCACGCCTACGGGAAGTCCACGGCATGACCTGTTCTGGGATGAATAGACATAAGCCTCCTGCCTTACCTCAACCTGTATTAAAACATCGGGATTGTGAACGTCAACGGCAAGAATTCCCCTGTCATAGGCCTCTGCAGCTGCCTCAACGCATATCTGGTATGAATTGAGGGGAAAAGACTTGTCCTCACGCCTGGCTTCAACTTTAAATGATTTATATCCTGCATCCCGCGCTTTTTCTGCAAGTTCAGTAACGGCGGCAGTTATTGCAGCTATGTTTTTCTCAACAGTATTGACTTTCGCCCAGCCTGTTATTCCCATCAGATGGTCAAGTACATACTCTACTGCCTCACATGATTTTTCGGGGCAGTTTATGTAAAGCCGTCCCGCCCTGAGCGCCACATGAGCCTCTACTGCCTCAAGAGCAAGCCTTGTATTGTTCACCAGCTGTTTTTCAAATACTTTTATGTTTCCGCCCTTTAAGGTCAGCTCGCCAAGTTTACCGATATAACTGCACATAAATTCCCCTAGAACTGGTATTTAAATCCTATCGTAAAGTAATTGTTTATCTCATCCCTGAGGCCGTCTTCCCATCTTGAATGGAAATAGTCAACAAGCTCTTCGCTAGAGAAATCTGTACCGTTGTAGGTATACACATCGTTCTCTGTAGTATCATCATGAATTATTAAACTTCCCTGTCCTGGATAAAGATGAGAGTCGACTCCCCTGTTCTTTATCCATTCAAAGAGGTAGCTTGCGTGGAGAGAGAATTGTCCCCATTTGTATTTCTTAAATGAATAGTCAACCGAGAAACCTTCCTGAAGCACATACATCTTGTTTGGCTGTGTCATATAATTCAAATGATTCCATGCGCTGCCTATGTGTTTTCCGATAGAACCGTCACTACCCATATTTGGATGTGTATTGATGCTGCCGTCTGTTGAATATGTTCCAGGCTCTGACCGCAGAAGCTCTATAGCCTCTTCTGTTGTATAACTCTCACATACATTTGCATGACGCATAAACGATGACATCAATTGAATGTGCAGTGGAGGAACCGGAATAAAGTTTAGCGTAAGGGCTATGCGGTCTGTGTTTGGCGGATAAGACTGACCGATCGGGACACCATTGTTTGTATAGTTCTGGAAATTGAAGCAGTGATCGGAAATAGTACAGTCCTTGTTCGGATCATCATAGTCCCAGTGTGTATAAGTATATGGTGTAATGATAGTATAATCCAAAGCAAGACGTGAGCAGTATGAGTCAACCGGTGTATAGATAATTCCAGTCTTAAATGCAACACGAATCTTTGTATCGAAATTAAATTTCACGATATCATCAACACTCAGGTCATCAACAAAAAAATCAGTCGCCCAAAGCAAACCGGTATAAGGCCTGTATTTGATTACAAGACCCATCTGAAGATTATCATTGTAACCGCCGATTCCCTGAGCTACCATAAAAGGCACAGGAATAAGATATGACTGATCCAGCCTTCGTCCAAAAACAATCGTCTCGTAATAGGCCAAGGAAAGCTGCGGCAGGAACTTGAATTCAAGGGCATGGAAAGCCATGTATTTATCAGGAGTAAGATCACTTCCATCATAGCTTAGAGTCGCACCCATTGTTGAATACTGCTGTGTATATGACCATCTTGGATTAACAGTTGTAAATGAGAGATTAGTACGGTGATAAGAGTTGTCATTCAAAGCCAAGCCGGAATTGATAAACGGACCATAACCTGAGCGATAGATTCCAATCTGCGCAAAAATATTTTTTGTTCCCACCGCAAGAATATCGTTCATGTCAAGATAAACTTCTATAGGACCGACTGATGAGGCATCATGAAGACCGTCGTGATGATCGTTCTCATATATTGCAAGATAATCTGAAACCTTGTTGTTATATGCAGCAAGACCTATGCTGTAACCCATTGAAACGAATTCGTCAAAGAGGGAAATGTCTCCGTTGAGATCTGGATATATGCCGACATGAGCATCTCCAAAGCCGCCTTTTTCTGCATCCCTTTTGTATGTCAAGTCTGTCTGAAGTGAAACATTCCATGGCTTACCGGTAACTTTCTCCCAGTACAGCTCAGCATTACGCTTGTCCCTTTCGTTTCCTTTTTCCATGACGGTTTTCAATATGTCCCTTATGTTTTTAATTGGAAACGGACGTAACGGCGGAACCTCATCGATTAAGCCACGGATTTCCCATGCCTCTACAAGAGTATAAAAAGTATCATCAGGATCTACACTTACCTGTGCAAAAATTGGAAAAGTAATCAAAAGTGAAAACAGAACAAGAAGAATTTTTTTCATTTGAATAACCTCTTCAAAACAAAATGAGAACTGAAAATTATTTCACCGCCACATTCAAATTCATTCCTTTGGTTGTTGTGATTGAATGTAAATGTAAATGAAGGCTGTAAAGTCAACGAAAGATATGGTGTCGGACAGAAGGTTCCGCTAAGTGAGATTGTATTCACATACTCCGGGATTCCGCTTGGTGCAAGCCATGACTGCTGCTCCTTTGCAAAGTCAAAGCCGCTTGGTTTGCCTGCATCTGGATAAACCCAATTGTCAATGACTGGGTCTTTGTCGGTTCCACCCCAAGAAAGGTCAGGATAGTTGTCGAATACCTTTGTTCCTGAATACTGTCCTGCAGCCTTAAAGAGATAGCTTCCAGCAAGACTCCATTTGTCAGGAACCTCATAACCGAACGTTAGCTTTCCAGCGATTGTGTCAGGACCAAGAGGAGTTCCAACCCATTCATAAAGACTGTTCATATCACCTATGTTCTCACGATAGGTACGTACAAGGCTCCAGTTGGGGCTTTCCTTTATGTACATGAAAGGATCCGTATACACACCCTCTATCCATCCATGGAAATATCCTTCTTTGTAAGGATAATAGAGTTCAGCACCGAGCTGAAGTGAGATTGCATTTGGTGTTGTATCGCTTGGCCAGTTGACTTTCTCGTAAATCGTCTGCCACTGATCCTGTGCAAAAAGACCGTAAATCCTAAGATATTTAACAGGAACATAAGTCAGCATGAAACACATGTATGCACAGACATTTTTCTCATGCCCATCATAATCTTCCCATGCGGCTGTTCCATGAAACACTGTAAGAGGATTAAAGAAACGAAGCTCAATCGGAGAATTGACAAGCATGGACTCCATTGCAGTAAACTGAAGCTTGTTGAAAAAGCGGACGTCGAATCTGTGGGTATACATGTACTTGTCCACATTGAATTCTGTCACGTTCATATTGTAACGGATATTGGGAGAAAAGACCTCCAGGTTGAACCAGCTTGAATCCGAAAAGTATTCACTCATTATGACGCTGCCGGTCAAGGTCCTTCCGACTGATTGAGGTCCCAGCCCCAGCCTGAAATTTATTCCTGTCGTATCATTAATGAATATGCCTGTGCTGCCGTAACCGTAGTGCGGGAAATTTATGTCAAAATACCCTGGAAGATACGGCACGTTTACATAATTATCATCATGCTCAAAAGTGCACTTGTTGTCAGAAAGGATGACTCCTGTTGAAAGGGAAAAGTAATCTCCCGCCATAAAGTAGACAGGAATGTCTATAAAAGGCTTTTTGCTGAAACGGTCGTAACCCCAGTCAAGCTCATCATTTGTCTTGTAATATCCCTCTAAATTCACCTCTGGATCCATGCCGAAAGCAATAATACCAAAATTATATGACATTGAGCCGTTTGCGATATAGTCCATTATCCTGTCATAGTTTTTCTTTCCTGCCGGGCTCAGGTTCTCATAATCAACTTCAGAAAGATAAACCTGAATCTCACCTATGGTAAGCGGTGCCTGATCCGCAAATGTGGAAATCCCCTGCTCCATAGTGATTGAATTCAATGCGTCATAGACCCAGCTGTCACTAAAAACCAGCTCCTGCTTGCCTCTTGGGGACGCAAAAAGCGGGGTCAAAAACAAGGCGATTGAACACACGGCAATGAGTTTTTTCAGTATTTTAGCCCTCGTCATCATAGAAGTCATAGTACTTCATTCTTGCGAAATAAGCAAGTATTCAGTATAATAAGGTATGTTTTATAAGAGCCAGGGAGGACTTAATGACGGCATCGGAAAAGCTTGACGTTTACAATTTGCTCAAGACTGCATCGGCACAGATTCTGGGATACGATTCCAGGGAATTTTGCGGGGGCGTTCCGGAATTTACAGATGACCCGAAGCCCGCAGAAGCCGTCCCGTCAGATGAAGCTCCTGTCCAGAACAAAGCAAAGGGTGCCACACTTGAGTCGATTGCCTCAAAAATATCCGTATGCCAGAATTGCGTACTCTCAAAAACCAGAAACAACACGGTTCCGGGTGAAGGGGTCTCAAATCCACTTGTCATGGTCATCGGAGAAGGTCCTGGGGAAGAAGAGGATAAGACAGGCCGTCCTTTTGTGGGAAAAGCCGGACAGCTTCTGGATAAAATGCTTGCCGCCATAAAACTTGACCGCAAGAAGAACTGCTACATCGCCAACATCGTAAAATGCAGGCCCCCGAACAACCGCGTGCCGGAACAGCAGGAAGCCGATGCATGCTCAGGATATCTTGCCGCTCAGATTCATATACTTAAACCACATGCAATCCTTGCAATGGGAAGGACCGCCGTTCAGAACCTGATGAAAACAGGACAGGGAATCAACGCCCTTAGGGGAAAAATGCTTGACTACAACGGCATACCGCTCATGGCAACCTATCATCCGTCTGCCCTTTTACATGACGAAAGACTCAAGGCACCTGCATGGCAAGACCTCAAGGCATTCCGGGAAGTGCTTCTGAACATTCAACCTGATTACGAGGCATAAAGGAGACTGATTTGAGCCGCTATATCGATGTTGTGCTGAACGTTCCCCTGGATCAGGCCTTTACCTATCGTGAGGTACCGGTAAAAGACGGAGATACTCCCCTTCCTTCAGACTCTCTTTTTGGCCTGAGGGTTGAGGTACGTTTTGGAAACAGGAAACTTACAGGCATCATCTGCGCCGTGCATGACAAATTGCCCGAGACCTGCGCCGTTGGAGAAGATAAAATCCGGGCCGCCCAAAGATATATTGACAAAAAACCGATTGTGACTCATGAGCTTTATGAAATGGCGTTATGGATCAAGTCCTATTACATAGCTTCTATCGGAGAGGCATTGTTCTCTATGATTCCTTCAGGACGAAGGGAAACCGATTCTTCAAGCTTTTCTTTTTCAGAGGATGAGACAAGCTTTAAGAAATGCACCTTGAGCATGGAGCAGGAAAAGGCTGTCAATGGCATACTTGAGGACAGGGACAATCATTTTCATTATCTTTACGGAAAGACAGGAAGCGGCAAGACAGAGGTATTCCTAAGATGTGCAGAGGCGGTTCTAGGCCAGGGAAAAGGCGTAATCTATCTTGTTCCTGAGATTGGACTTACTCCACAGGTTGTACAGGCAGTTGTCCAGCGTTTCGGGGATACGGCGGCTGTTTTGCATTCCCAGCTTACACCAAGCCAGCGTCTTGGAGAATGGAAACGCATTCTTGAAAAAAAAGCCCGCATCGTTGTCGGAGCAAGAAGCGCAGTTTTTGCCCCTGTACCGGATCTGGGCATGATCATCATAGACGAGGAGCATGACGGATCATACAAGGCAGGAAACAGTCCAAGATATCACGCTAGACAGGTTGCCATGTACCGCAGCTCAAAATTCAAGATTCCACTTGTAATGGGTTCCGCAACACCTTCCGTGGAGGCCTGTCAGGCAATGCAGGACGGAAGCATAAAGAAGCATACCCTGGGAGAAAGGCTTGCAGGCGGTAAGATGCCGGAGATAAAAAGCATAAACCTGAGCCTCAAAAAGTCTGGAAGCTGCCTTAGCAATGAGCTGGTGGATGAAATTCACAAGACCCTTGAAGAAAAAAGGCAGGCAATCCTTTTCCTTAACCGCAGGGGATTCACGCATTTTTTCCATTGCGGTTCATGCGGTTTTGAGATGAAATGCAAGAACTGCTCGGTATCCATGACCTACCACAAGTCGGAGAACCGCCTCAGATGCCACTATTGCGGGTACAGTGAGCAGCCTCCAACCCAATGCCCCAAATGCGGATCCCTTGACGTAGGGTACAGAGGATTCGGTACAGAATACATTGAGGCAGAAGTCAGGGCAAAGTTTCCCAACGCTCGTCTTGTGCGTGTTGATACGGATTCAGTGAGCCACAAGGGAGAGCTTCAGCAAAAACTGTCCGATTTCAGGGACGGAAAATATGACATACTCATGGGAACCCAGATGGTAGCAAAGGGCTTGAATTTCCCGTCACTTCAGCTTGTCGGTGTGATTCTTGCAGACACAGCCCTCCATCTTCCGGATTTTAGAGCTGCAGAAAGAACATTTTCCATGATTACGCAGGTTGCAGGACGCGCAGGAAGATATTTTCCAGACGGCAAGGTTTTAGTCCAAAGCTACAGTCCCGACATGCCTCCTATAGCACTTGCGGTTTCCGGTAAGACAGAGGATTTTTACAGTCAGGAACTTGAACAGAGAAAAATTCTTGGTTTTCCGCCCTTTTCCAGATTACTCAGGCTCATTTTCAGGTCTTCAAAACAGGATGCGGCGGAACAGGCATCAGAAAGTGCATTCACAATTTTAGACTCATGCTGCGAAGATGGATGCTCAATACTCGGTCCCTGTGAGTGTCCCATATCAATGGTTGCAGGAAACTACAGGTATCAGATTCTTCTCAGGGGTGCTAAGATTGCACCGCTTCAAAAAATGGCATCAAGACTTGTCAAGGGGTACACAGCGCCAACCCATGTCTACATAGAAGTCGACGTTGACCCGGTCTCTCTTTTGTAATCTCAAACATGCCGCCTTATGCCGTCGAATTTGACTTCCCATAAGAAAAGGCCTGTAGGAGGAGCCGTAAACAAGGCTTTTGAACGGTCACGGCTTTTCAAAACTTTCTTAAAATCTTCAGCCTTTTTTCCTTCCCGCTCAAGTGTGATCAGCGTACCCGTAATTGAACGTACCATCTTCCACAGGAATGCATTTGCCTCAATCTCAAAGACAAGAATGTCATCCTTATATTCAAAAAAAGCCCTGTCTATGTAGCGGTTTGTTGAAAGGCTCTGATCTCCTGCGGCAGTAAATGTGGCAAAATCAATTTCCCCATGCAGATTAGAACACATCCCATTAAGGATGTCCAAATCAGGCCGTTGCCTTAGTTTCCAGACATAGCGCATGTCACGTGCTTCCGGCAGGCCTGTATGCATGAAATAGCGGTATGTACGGGAAGTTGCATCAAAACGGGAGTTAAATGACTCTTCCTTTATTTCCGCATTCATCACGCGAATATCATGAGGAAGAAGCCCGTTAAGCGCCCTTATGTAATTTTCAACAGGAATATTATCAGACGGGGACAGGAAATTTGCCGCCTGCCCATGTGCATGAACACCGCTGTCAGTACGTCCTGAGCCGTAAAGCTTGATTTTCTGGCGGAACATTTTTTCAAGGGCAAGCTCTATCACACCCTGAACGGTCCTTACAGGTTCTCCCTGTGCCGCCTTGTCCTGCCGCTGCCAGCCGCAAAAATCTGTTCCGTCATACGACAGCGTCAGAAGAATATTAGTCATCCTGATTCAATATATTGTTCGATGACAGCTCTTTACCAAGCTTGTCATAGAGATTCTTAGCAAGCTCAAGAAGAGGTCCCGGTTTCTCTTTACTTGATTTACCAAGACCGAAAATACGGGCGATAGCTTTCTTGTGCTCATCAAGACGCTTCAGACGCAGCTCAAGATCTTTTTTCTGACCATACTTGTATTCAAGAAGACCGGTTATGTAAATGACTCCGTCGTAACCGTAGTTTTTATCGATGTCAGGACCGAAATTTGAGACAGGCTCGATTGACTCAATGCGTCCGGTTTCGTTTATGAGTGTCTGCTGGTAGAAAAACAGTGCCTTGCGGTAGAATACCTGGGCAACATACTCAAAATTGTGTCCGGGGCACAAAAGGTCAAGATCCTTGCACATCCATGCAAGACGCAGACAAATCTGTCCCCTCTTGAATGTCGGGGCATATCCGATGTCCACTTTCTCATAGCACAGCAGTGCCATATAGTACATGGCAGCACCATCGTAAAGGCTCCTGTTGTCCGTGAGGTTGTAATACGGGAAAAGGTTTTCTACTGTAGCAACACGCTTGTCCTCATCCTCGTACAGGCGGGCGAGTGTTGCCTCATCCTTGATGTCAACAAAATCTTTCCAGTAAAGGGCGGTATGGCAATGCGGACAGCATCCGACTTCATAAATCGGAGGAAAAACGCGTCCAAATTTCTTTGAAGGCTCAAATACACGGTGAAGCTCATCAGTAAGCGGACCTGCTATCATACGTCCACCACCCTTGTGCATGACCTCTTGGGTAAATTCTTTATTGCAGACTTTGCATAGAACTTTTTCCTTTGCCCAATAAGTTACCGGACCTTTTTTCTCTGATTCTGTGACTTTTGTTGTAACCATTGTTTACACCTCTTTTTCTATGACAACATACGCAAGTGCGTATTCTTTCTCATGACTCAACGACAGATGAACCCGGGCATTTTCCCCACAAAGACTGTCAGTAACAGACTTTGCCTTGTTCTCCAGAAACAGCTCAGGCTTGCCGTTCTCGTTATTCTCCACATGGATGTCACTGAGCTCAAAGCCCCTCAATCCAGTTCCCAATGCTTTAGAGAAGGCTTCCTTGGCTGCAAAACGTACTGCATAATACTCACACAGCCTCTGATCCGACATGGTTTCGAAGGCCATCTCTTTAGGATGAAAATACCTTCTGATAATATCGGGATTTTTTATCCATTTCTGCAATCTTGATACAAAAACTATATCACAACCTATTCCAAAAATCATCTTTTTTCCTAAGGATTGGTAATTGCGGGCACCGACTCTTCTGGCAAAACATTTTGAACAGGCTCCTCCTGCTCATTCGGGGTGTTTTCAGGGATTTCATCATTGATTTCCTCAAGAGCAGACTCCACTTCTATATGTACAGACTGGATTGACTGCGCGTCAACCTGTATCCCCGAGGGAACCGTTATTTCTATCGGAATGTCATATTCACCGGCCTCTGTCACCGAAGAACAGTTGGCAATGGCCATAATTTGGCTTTCACTGAGACGTTCCAGGGCAAGAACTGTACCCGTAAGGTTAAGGCTTACAGAGAACGGTCCGTTTGCTATGTAAAGATTATCAGGTAATCCTATGGAAGTGACACCAACCTGAGAGAAAGTCGTGGATGTCTGAGACTGAACAAGATCAATAGTCACTTTTACTGTCTGAGTCTCGCTCAATTTGAGGTACTGGTTTTCATTTACCAGGGGAACATCATATTCCGTGCTTCGGTAGATTCCCTCTATGTCAATGGCACCAGTATATATCTGGCTCAGGCTGTCAACAATGCTTCTTGGTCCGTCTATCCTGGCATAAGTCGGTACAACCTTGACTGACAGCACCTCATAACCACGAGCAGGATTTCCCACCATGGAAGTCTTAACCGGCAGATACTTGAATTTCTTTTCCTCAACCGTTGTCTTGATGTTTTCCGGAACTGATGTAATCTCCAGCGGATCCATCAGCTTAAGTCTCGGGCTTGTTTCTATCAGGACAGGGAAATCAAAAGTACCCTCTGTTGTCTGTGAGCTTATGTCAATATAGGCGTTCAGGTCATCTTCGTTTATACCTGCCAGCTGCTCCTGTTTTGCATGAACAGTGACCTTTACTGACTTTATCGCATTCTTATCTGTCTCACAGGTCATTTGTCCGTTCTCTACGGTTGAAACCAAAAGCGTAAATGTTTTTTTGTCAAGAAGTGAGAGGTTGTAGAAAAAGTACAGCAACAATGCCAGAGCAAGACATATTACCTTTGCCGGCCAGTTTTCAAGAAGTTTATTAAGAAGCTGCTTGATCTTCATCTTCTGCTCCTCCATCTTCTGAAACGTCTTTTTCTGTCTTAACAGAAAGCAGTCTGGTCAAATCTGATGTCAGCTGGCTCATGGAAAGGTCATAGTGCAGGACTGAGTCGTATGCAAGACTGATTGCACCATTTTCCTCACTAACAACAAGGACCACACTGTCTGAAACCTCGCTGGTACCCAAGGCCGCACGGTGACGTGTTCCATAGGTTTTCTTTATGTCGTACTGCTCGCTCAATGGCAAAAAACATCCTGCGGCAACTACCCTGTCATCCTGAATGACACATGCCCCGTCATGAAGCGGAGTATCAAACACAAATATCGTAACCAGAAGGCTTGCAGATATTTTTGCATCAAGTTTTTCCCCTGTCTCTGCAATGTTTTCCAGTTTCGTCTTTCTGAGGAATACCACGAGCATGCCCCTTCTCTGTTTTGAAAGGGTATCAGCTGCAAGAAGTACGCTCTGAATTGTATCGCTAGAATAAAGTGTTTTTTTCCTGGAGTTGAACCATTCAACCTGTCCCAGCTTTAAAAGTATCTTACGGATCTCAGGCTGGAAAACAAGAACAAAGCCGACAAGGAGAGCCGGTGTTACAAAAGTCAGGAGCCATGCCACAGTCTTAAGGTCAAAGAGTCCCACAACGGCATATGCAACCGCGATTATGATGGCAGCCTTCAATATCTGCGCAGAATTTGTCCTTACAATAAGCTGATAGCCCTTGTAGAGAAGGAAAAAAAGGACACCCACGTCAAGGACAGGCCTGATGTAATCATATATGCGTAAAAGGCTTTCTACTCCGTTCATCAAAACTCCTGCTTACTTTTATCATTACAAAGGATACCGCTTTCAAGACCAAGGGCAGCCATCACATTGAAAGTATCGGCACATGGTCCCACATCATGCACACGAACCATTACAGCACCGTACAGCAAAGAAAAAAGATCTGCCGCAAGAGTTCCGTAAAGCCTGTCCTGAACCTCACGTCCCGTAATCTGACCGATGCAGCTTTTTCGTGACAGGGCCATGAGCACCGGATATTCTCCACCGCACAGGGAACCGCATTTTTTTATAAGCTCAACATTACCCTGAAGATTCTTGCCGAACCCTATTCCCGGATCAACTATTATTTTATCAGTCTGAATACCTGCGTCAAGTGCAAACTGAACCCGATTCCTCAGATAAGAGTCAACCTCAAGAAAAATATCCTCATAAGAGGTATTCTTCTGCATGTCACTGGAGCTTCCCCTTTTATGCATCAGTATGACCGGTATTTTTTTCTCTGAGGCAAAGGCAGCCAGATCAGGATCATCTTCCAGCGCTGAGATGTCATTTAAAATGTCGGCACCCTCGTCAAAGGCGGCCTTCATCACGTTCTTTTTCCTTGTATCAACTGAGATGGGGATATCAGAGCGTTTCCTTATCTCCTTGATCACTGGAATGATTCTTTCTATTTCCTCTTTCTCGTCAATATAGTCGGCACCGGGACGTGTGGATTCTCCTCCAAGATCAAGAATATCCGCACCCTCGTCAATGCACTTGAATGCAAGGTCCTGGCTTCCGCGGCTCATCGGATAGAAACTGTCCGGGGTACAATTGATGATTCCCATAATAAAGGCAGGGCGTTCAGTCTGTATAATTCTTTGTGCAAGCCTAAGTTCTCTTTTTTTCATACTGAATTACCCTTTCCGCAATGGTCTCCGGTGAAAGTCCCGCATCCTCAAGAATCTGCTCCCTGTTTCCATTATGGCAGAATTTATCTGGAAAAGCAATCACATCTATATTCTTTTTGCCATTTAAAAGCAAAACACGTGAAATATACTCACCTATTCCACCCTCAAGGATTCCATCCTCAACAACAAGAATATAGTCATAATCTTTTGCAATATCCAGAAAATAGTTTTCGTCAAAGGGCTTGATGAAACGAAGTATAAAGATATCAGCAGAAATTCCTTTTAAGAGAAGCGATCGGGCCGCAGTAAGGGTCTCGGTATATATTCCACCGGTACATACCAGCAGGACAGAGAACGGTACCTTCTTTTGCTCAATAAGATTTCCCATGAATGAAGTGCTTACCGCAGGGGCAAATTCCTCATTTCTGACATAAAGTCCACGTCCAATCTCTATCGGTGCTGAAAACGCAGGTATCTCCGACGGACAGGAAAGCTTTGGCCAGCGCAGCATCACGGGTCCCTGAGCATTAAACACCGCCCAGTCCATGCAGAGGTCCAGATCCTTTTGAGACACAGGAGAAAGCATCGTTATGTTAGGAACAGACCTGAAAAGCGCAATGTCAAATATTCCCTGATGGGTTTCTCCGTCTCCCGGAACAGCACCCGCCCTGTCAAGAGCAAAAACAACATGCCTGTTCTGTAAAGCTACATCCTCAATAACCTGGTCAGTCGAACGCTGCATGAAGGTTGAGTATATAGCGACTACAGGAATCATGCCTCCGGCCGCCAGGGCACCACCAAAAGTAACCGCATGCTCCTCGGCTATACCGACATCAAAAAAACGCTCCCGATATCTTCTTGAAAATGCATCAAGGCCTGTTCCCTTTGCCATTGCGGCAGTAACCGCAGCAATCCTGCCGTCTTTTTTACCAAGCTCCAGCATTTTTGAGCTGAATGCCTCCGTAAAGCTGAGTGCATCGAATTTCTCTACGACACCATCGCTTGTATTGAACGGACCTATGCCGTGGAAAGTCGCAGGATCGTTTTCTGCAGGGCTGTATCCCCTTCCTTTTTTCGTAACGACATGAACTACAACAGGACGGGGAATCTTAGAAACCCTTCTGAACATCCTCTCCATCTGGGTGATGTTGTGGCCGTCAAGGGGACCTACATACTCGAAGCCAAGATCCACAAAGAGATTGTTTGTAAGAAGCAGGCCTTTCAAGCCCCTTTTGAAGCGGTATATGAATTTCCCAAGGTGATTCTCTGAGTTCGGAAGAAGATCAACTGCCCTGTCTATTTTATGCCTGAGCTCCTGGTATGAGCGGGACATCGAGAGCTTTGAAAGATATCTTGAGATTGCACCTGTGTTCGGACTGATTGACATCTGGTTGTCATTAAGCACCACTATGAGGTTCTTTGAAAGCTGACCTGCATGACTCAATGCCTCAAAAGCCATGCCGCCTGTAAGGGCACCGTCACCTATAACTGCGACAACCTTGTCATTCCTTCCCTGAAGCCTCCAGGCCGCCAAAAGTCCCAGTGCAGAGGAAATAGATGATGAGGAGTGGCCTGCGTCAAAATAGTCATGGGGACTTTCAGATATGCGTGTAAAACCGGAAAGGCCGTCCTTCAGCCTGATTGTTGAAAATGATTGATATCTGCCGGTTAGAAGCTTGTGAGGATAAGACTGATGGCTTACGTCCCAGACTATGGCATCCTTGGGACTGTTAAAAACCCTGTGGAGTGCTATTGTAAGCTCAACAATGCCTAGATTACTTGCAAGATGACCACCGTTTTTCCCTACAACATCAAGAATCTTCCGCCTGATTTCTGCAGCCAGGGCAGTCAAAGAGTCTTCTGAAAGTTTTTTCAAATCCTCCGGGGAATGAATGTTCTGCAATAACAAAGGCAATACTCCATGACCAGGGTAAAAAAAAGACCGCAGTACGTCCTAAAACAGACCGCGGTCTTTCCTCGCATAATCATAAGAAACTAAAAGTTTACTTGCTCTTATGCCGATTCCGTCTAAGCTTCTTCTTGCGCTTATGAGTTGCTATCTTTGCGCGCTTTCTTTTCTTACCACAAGGCACGATGATACTCCTTAATAATCAATAGGTTCTACAATTATGAAGATTTTAGCCGTTTACGTCAAGTAGTTACGGAAGAAAAAATGATTTTTTTATGCCAGAAACCCCTGTTTTGCCTTAGAAAATGGCCTACAGCGAGGTTAAAAAAGAATTCAGGAAAAGAAGTCCCTCTTCAGTCAAGGAATAGTCCTCCCCTGACGTCCTTGCCATTCCGCGTTTTTTATAATCATTCCAAAGCCCGTCATAAAGCCCGAGCCTTTCAGACAGATCACCTTTCCATTTCAGGCTGGAAAAGCGTTTTTTATATTCAAGAGAATTGATTCCTTTGAGAGTACGGAGCCCCATCATGATATACTCAAATTCCTCGACATCCAGAGGCAAAAGCTCTTTTTCACGCGGCATGTCTTCCTCTGTAATTGAGCTCCCTGTCCAGAAACCGCAATAACGCTTTATGTCCGTGGTATTTGTGTAGCGGAACCCACCCTTAGCTGTAAAGTCATAAATAGAGCCTGTTGCCCCGGAGCCGATTCCGATATAATCCTCCTGCCTCCAGTACGTCATGTTATGGATGCTCTCGTGTCCGGGTCTTGCAAAATTTGACACCTCATACTGCATGTAACCCTTTTCCTTAAGGATTGACCTGCCCTTCATCCATTGGCCGTCTGCCTCATCCGGATCCCATTCTTCTCCTGACTCAATTCGTTTTGCAAGGGGCGTATCATCCTCAACCGTAAGCGTATAAAGAGAGACATGCTGCGGCTCCCATTGCAGTATCCTGCACAAGGAGTCCTCAAATTCCCTGTCAGAGGCACTTCCGAGACCCGCTATCACGTCAAGGTTAAGGTCCCGTTTCCACATTGATTTGACAAGATCAAGGGCCTTTTTGCAGGTTTTTACGTCACAATGCCTGTTTACGCTTCTAAGGGCATTTTCATCAAGGGATTGTATTCCAAGGGAAAGCCTGTCAACACCCAGATCCGTCATCACGGCAAGATGTTCCATGGTAAGGCTCTCCGGGTTCATCTCCACGGTTATTTCCTGGAGTTTTGTCTGGGGAAAAAGCTCCTTCAACCCATGTATAAGGCGCTCTAGCTGAAAGGGGGTCAAAAGGCTTGGGGTCCCGCCGCCGACATATATCGTTTTCCATCCGCCAAGTTCATTACAAGAGGAATAAAAACTGCTGCAGTAATCCGCCTCCGCCAACAGCGCGTCAACATATTCATCAGGAATGCTGCCCGGGCATGGAACTGAAAAGAAATCGCAGTAATCACACTTAGCCTTGCAGAACGGAATGTGAACGTATAGGGCTACAGTCTTTTGCATAAAAAATCAGAAGAATTTGAATTTCTTGAACGGGAAATACTCCAGAATTACCTTTCCCTTTATGCGTTCTCCGGGAATACATCCCCACAGCCTTGAATCAAGGGCTTCTATGCGGTTGTCAGCAAGGACAAAATACTCATCCTCACCCAGCGTCAAGGGCTCCATGTTTCCGGTTGATCCCAGTCCGTCCCATTCAACTGGCACGGAATAAATCTGAATGCTGTACTCTTTTTCTGCCATCTCGAATTCAGATAGATACAGGCTTTTGTCCTGGGGCTTTACAAAAAGCATATAGTCCTTCATGTATATTGTGTCACCTGGAAGAGCCATGACCCTGCGCACGGTAGGCTGCCCTGTAAGACGGTCTGTGTGTCCGAAGGGCTCAATCTGCTGGAAAGTGAAGAACGACACAATTTTATTAAGTATTGAAAGAGGAACCGGCTGTTTCTCGTCATCAAGCCTTGAGAGATAGACAAGATCCCCACGTTTCGGGCTGCGGAAAAGCGGGCTCACAAAAACGGCACTGTTCTTGGTAATGTCAGGCCCCATGGAATCCGAGCGTACAAAAACCGGAAAAAGCACCAGATTACACACAAGAGTAAGCACAACAACCAATATTCCTGTCACAGTAAAGGCGGCAGTTATGCTTTTTTTTCGAGACCTACGTAATTCAAAAGAATAATCATATACATTTTGTTTCATTGTAACCTTATACTATCACATAGGTTAAATGGTTGCAAGGTTATTTTAAAGAATAAGTCTAGAATAACTCTAGACTTTTAGCCGATAAGAAGTTATAGTATAATGATGGATGGAAATCGGAAGATTATTGCACAGAACAAGAAGGCATACTTTAACTACGGCGTGGAAGATAAACTGGAGTGCGGAATCGTCCTGCAGGGAACGGAGGTTAAATCGGTAAAGGCCGG